>MGDP01000228.1 GCA_001790955.1 Candidatus Tectomicrobia bacterium RIFCSPLOWO2_12_FULL_69_37 | reverse complement strand
TGGGCGAGTGCCGCAAGCGCGACGGCACCATGTGCCCCTCCTTCCAGGCCACCCGGGAGGAGGAGCACTCCACCCGGGGCCGGGCGAACGTGCTCAGGCGGGTGATCGCCGAGGGCCTCCCCGGCGAGGAGCTCACTAGCCAGGGGGTGTACGACGCCCTGGACCTCTGCCTCTCCTGCAAGGGCTGCAAGGCGGAGTGCCCCTCCAGCGTGGATATGGCCAAGATCAAGGCCGAGGTGATGCAGGCCTACTGGGACCGCCACGGGGTGCCCCTGCGCGTCAGGCTCATGGGGTGGATTGCCGACATCAACCGCCTGAGCCTCCCCTTCGCGCCGCTCGTGAACTGGACCCTCTCGAACGGCCTCGTGCGCTCCCTCATGGACCGCTTCCTTGGGGTGGACCGGCGCCGCCAGCTCCCCCCCCTCGTCCGGCCCACCTTCGAGGAGTGGTTCCGCGCCCGCTCCCTGCCCGCGGGCGCCGCGCGCAGGGGCAAGGCGCTCCTGCTGAACGACACCTTCACCAACTTCCACTACCCGGAGGTGGGAAAGGCGGCCGTCCGGGTGCTGGAGGCGGCGGGCTTCGAGGTGGGCCTCACCCAGCTCCGCTGCTGCGGGCGCCCCATGCTCTCCCACGGCCTCCTGCGCGCGGCGCGGGGCCTGGCGGAGGAGAACCTCGTCCGCCTCTACCCGGCCCTCGCGGCGGGGACCCCCATCGTGGGGCTGGAGCCGAGCTGCCTGCTCACCTTCCGCGACGAGTACCCGGACCTCGTCCCCACCCCGGAGGCCAGGATGCTGGCGCGCTCCTCGTTCATGCTCGAGGAGTTCCTGCTGGACCTCAAGGCCAGGGGGGAGCTGGACCTGCGCTTCCGGGAGACGCCGGGGCGGGCGCTCTTCCACGGGCACTGCCACCAGAAGTCCCTGGTGGGGGTGGGGCCCTCGCTGGACGCGCTGGGGATGGTGCCGGGGCTGAAGGTAGAGGCCATCCCCTCAGGCTGCTGCGGGATGGCGGGCTCCTTCGGCTACGAGAAGGAGCACTACGACCTCTCCCTCGCCATCGGGGAGCTCAAGCTCTTCCCGGCCATCCGCAAGGGGGGGGAGGCGGCGGGCGTCATCGCCAACGGCGTCTCCTGCCGCCAGCAGATCGCCAAGGGGACGGGACGGAAGGCACGGCACCTGGCCGAGGTGCTGGCCGGGGCCTTGGAGGAGCGCTAGGCCACCGCCTCGGCCAGCTGGCGGGAGGGCAGCTCGCAGGGGAAGAGGGTCTCGCGCCCCAGGGCGTCGAACACCACGACGTTACACACGCCGTTGATCTCCAGGACGTCGAGCAGGCGGGTCAGCTCCTCGTTGCGGCGGGTGCGGACCGCCATCCCCCAGACGAAATAGGGGTTGAGCCCCTCGGTGTGCTCGCTCACACTCCAAACGATTTCAATGGGTTCATCGACCATCGGGGGGCTCCTTCCCGGGAGGCCGGGATGTTCTCTCTCTTTGTTTCGGCACTTGCACCGGAAACTTGAGGCCCCCCGGGCTTTATTTCGCTCCCCGGCGGACTTCCCCCCGCGCCGGGGGAACCGGTATGCTGGCCCGCCATGGCCAGGCTGGCCCATCTCCCCCCCCATCCGGGGGCTGTCTTCATCCAGGAGAAGGACGCGATGACGGAGGATCCCTACCCCCGCTTCTCGGCGCAGGAGATGGCCCGCCGCCACGGGCTGGCCCGGAAGCTGATGGAGGAGCAAGGGCTCGACTGCCTCCTCTTCTGCGCCATGAGCGGGACCAACCGCAACAACCAAGCCAACATCTACTACCTGACGGGCTACCGCGACTTCAACCACTCCTTCCTCGTCCTCCCGCTGAAGGGGGAGCCCTCCCTCTTCGTGGGCCTCTACAACCACCTCCACAACGCCCAGGCCATGGCCGCCATCTCCGATGTGCGCCACGGCGGCTACGGCAACCCCGAAAAGGTCGCCGCCCGGCTCGGCGAGCTGGGCCTGGGCCGCGCCCGGATCGGGCTGGTGGGGGTGAACCCTCGCTTCGGGATGGGGCTCTTCGAGGGGCACATGGCCTTCCTCAAGGAGAAGTTCCCCGAGGCGCGCTGGGTGGACGCCTCAGCCCGCTTCCGGGATCTCCGCATCGTGAAGAGCGGGGAGGAGATTGCCTGGCTGCGCGAGGGCGCCCGCCTGACCGACCTGGCCATGGAGGCCCTCCAGGCGAACGCGCGGCCGGGCGTCGCCGAGTACGAGCTCTCGGGCCGAATGGCGGGGGCCTACGCCGTCGAGGGGGGCGAGACCCTCGTCCAGTTCGTGACGGCGACCCCCATGGCGAGCCCCCACACCCCCCTGCCCTGGCAGAACCCCACCCGGCGCAGGCTCCAGGCGGGCGACATCATCCACACCGAGATCAGCGCGGCCTACTACGGCTACGCGGGCCAGATCCTCCGCCCCTTCACCGTGGGGGCGGACCCCGCGCCTCCCTACCGCCGCCTCTTCGACGCCGCCATCGAGGTTTTCCACGACGTGGCGAAAGCCATGCGGGCGGGAGCACCGGTGGGGGACGTGCTCGCCGCCACCGGGAGCCTCCCCCGGAAGGGCCTCAGGATCTACGACTCCCTCGCTCACGGCTTCGGGGTGGACCTCCTCCAGCCCTCCATCGGAATCCCCGGCTCGGGCTACGCCGTCCCCCCGGCGGACTTCCGCTACCAGGAGAACATGGTGATGGTCATCCAGCCGAACCCGGTGGACGAGGCCGGGCGGGGGCTCCAGGTGGGGGACCTCGGGGTGGTGACGCGGGAAGGCTTCCAGACGCTGCACCGCTTTCCGCTCGCCTTCCCGCGCTGCGGCTAGGGGGGCTCCGGCCGGGCGCGCGCAGGCCGTCAGGGGCGAGCCACGACATCAGGGAATGAGGAGGGGGACACCGTCATGCCCATGGACGCCACCGAGGTCAGCGAAACGATCTCCAATCCCGACGGAGGCGGGGACGAGCGCTTCCGCAAGCGCGCCGCCATCTACGTCGGCGCTCTCGCCATGCTCCTGGCCATTACCAGCCTGGGCGGGGAGAACGCCGCCAAGGAGATGATGAGCTCCAACATCTCCGCCTCCAACCTGTGGGCCTTCTACCAGGCGAAGAACGCCCGCCAGACGAGCTTCCGCCTGGCCGCCGATGAGCTGGAGGCCCTCCTCGCCAGCCGGCCCGACCTGCCGCCCGAGGCCCGGCAGTCCATCGAGAAGAAGATCCAGGGCTACAAGCAGACGGCCTCCCGCTACGAGAGCGAGCCCAGCACGGGCGAGGGGAAAAAGGAGCTCACCGTCAAGGCGAGGGAGCAGGAGCGGCGCCGGGACCGCGCCGAGCGGCAGGACTTCAACTTCGACATCTCGATCGGGCTCTTCCAGATCGCCATCGTCCTGGCCTCGGTGAGCATCCTCTCCGCCTCGCGGCTGCTCTTCTACGTCAGCGCGGCCCTGGCTCTCATCGCCTGCCTCCTCTCGATGAACGGCTTCTTTCTCCTCGCCCCGATCGGCTGAGGCCCGCCAAACGGCCAAAAGAGAAGCGGCCCGCCTTCCCCGCACGGAAGACGGCCCGCTTCTTGTCTCTCGACGGCCGGCGCTTCAGCCCTGGGGGACCGCCTCCGGGACCTGAACCCCCGCGGCCCGCACGACCAGCACCGGGATGGTCGCTCCCCGGATGACGCTCTCCGTCACGCTCCCCATGAGGAGGCGGCTCACGCCCGAGCGCCCGTGGGTGGTCATGGCGACGAGGTCGTAGCGCCAGTGACGGATGTGCTCGATGATCTCCTCCGCCGGGTGGCCGTAGCGCACGTGCGACTCCACGCGCAGGCCCTCCGCGCGGAGCCGCGCCTCGAGCGCGGCCAGGTACTCCTCCGCCTCCCTGAGCACGTTCACCTGAAGCTCCGCGGGGTCCACGCCGGGGAGCTGGGAGGCGTTCGCCACGCGCAGGAGATGCACCTCGCGGTCGCCGTTGGCGATCTCCCCCAGCTTCTGGAGGATCTGCTCGGCGGCCGGCGAGCCGTCCAATGGGACCAGGATCTTCCGGAACATGACGCCACCCTCTTCCTTCCATCCGGCGGGCGGAAACCCTCGCCCAGGCGCGAAACGCTCCCTACCCGGGTCGCGGAAGGCCTATAGGCGTCCGAAGCAATCAGGATGCCGTTTTCCGCTATTTCGGCCTCTCCTCCAAGGGGGAGTGAGAAGGAGACGAAAAATCCATATAACTAGTTGATTTTATTTAATAACAATAAAATGGCCCGTGCCCGGACACGAAGGGAGGGGTGAAATCCGAAATTCATGTGAAGGGTGAGAGAACGGCCAGATCGTCTCAAATTCGGAGTTGATGCGGCGATTTGGCTCGCCGCCGGCGGTGGGCTCAATCCTTGCGGATGTTATAGGCCTGCATCTTCCGGTAGATCGTCCGGCGGTCGATGCCCAGCAGCCGGGCAGCCTGGGAGACCTGGCCCCCCGTGTGGCGGAGGACCCGCTCGATGTGCGCTTTCTCGACGTCCTGCATGGACATTTCCACCGGAATCGCCTCGAGCTGGCTCCCGCCCTCCTCCCGCCGGAGGGGGTCGGGCAGGTCCTCCAGGCGGATCTCGCCCTCGGCCCCGAGAGTGATGGCCCGCTCGATGACGTTCTCGAGCTCCCGGATGTTGCCGGGCCAGGGGTATTGCATGAGGGCGCGCATCGCCTCCTTGGAAATCTGGGTGAAGGGGGCGACCGCCCCCTTGGCGTACTTGGCAAGAAAGTGCTGGGCCAGGATGGGGATGTCCTCGATCCGCTCCTTCAGGGCGGGCAGATGGATGGTGACCACGTTCAGCCGGTAATAGAAGTCGTCCCGGAACTCCTTCTGCCGGACCGCCTCGGCCAGATCCCGGTTGGTCGCGGTGATGACGCGCACGTCCACCTTGATGGTCTGGTTCCCGCCCACCCGGCGGATCTCGTGATCCTGCAGCACGCGCAGGAGCTTCACCTGGAGGGCGGCGCTGATCTCGCCAATCTCGTCCAGGAAAATGGTACCGCCCTCGGCCTCCTCGAAGAGCCCCTTCTTGCTGGCCACGGCCCCGGTGAAGGAGCCCTTCATGTGGCCGAAGAGCTCGCTCTCCAGCAGGGTCTCGGTGATGGCGCTGCAGTTGATGGCGACGAATGAGCGGCCGCTCCGCGGGCTGTTGTAGTGGATCGCCTTGGCCACCAGCTCCTTGCCCGTCCCGCTCTTCCCCTCGATGAGCACCGTGCTGGCCGAGCGGGCCACCCGCCGGATGAGCTCGAAGACCTCCTGCATCGGCTTGCTCTTGCCGATGATGTTGGAGAACTCGAAGCGCTGGTGCACCTCGCGCCGCAGGCCGGCCAGCTCGTGCTTGGTCCGGCTCTCCTCGATGGCGCGCTGGACGATGATGCGCACCTCGTCCAGCTTGAAGGGCTTGCAGATGTAGTGGAAGGCGCCCTTCCGCATCGCCTCCACCGCGGAGTCCACCGTGCCGTGGGCCGTGACGAGGATGACTGCCGTGTCCGGATGGCCCTGGCGGATCTCCGCCAGCAGCTCCATGCCCGATCTTCCCGGCATCATCAGGTCCGTGAGCACCACGTCGTGCGAGCCGCCCTCGAGCTCCCGGATCGCCTCCTCGGAGGAGGCGGCCATCGAGACCTGGTAGCCTTCCTCCTCCAGGAGGCGGACGAGCAGGCCCCGAACCCGCTCCTCGTCGTCCACGACGAGAATGCTCGCTCCGTTCTTCATGACGCCTCTTCCTCGCCCACAGAGCACAGCGAAATCGTGAAGGTCGCGCCCATGCCCACCTCGCTCCGGACCTTGATGGCTCCCTGGTGGTCGTTCACGATCCGCCGGCAGATGGCCAGCCCCAGCCCGGTGCCCTTCCCCGGCTTCCGGGTGGTGAAGTAGGGCTCGAAGATCCGCTCCAGGTTCTCGTGGGGGATTCCCTCGCCGGTGTCCTCGAACTCCACGCACACGCAGCGCCTCCCGTCCTCCCGGGCCGTCTCGGCGACGTAGGAGGAGATGGTCAGTCTCCCCCCCCTGGGCATGGCGTTGCGCGCGTTCAGGACCATGTTCATGAACACCTGCTCCAGATGGTTCGGGTCCCCCATGATCGGGGGGAGGTTGACCTGAAGGTCCAGCTTCACATCGATGTTGTCCTTGCTGATCTGCTTTCGCACCAGGGAGAAGATGTTGCGCAGGCTCTCGTTCAAATCCACCGGCTGGAGCTCAATTCGGCCGGGCCGGCTGAAGTCGAGCAGGCGGCGCATCAGGTGCGCCACCGCCTCGCACTCGCGGATGATTCCCTCGACGTCCTTCCGGCGCGGGTCGGCCTCCTCGATTCCCTCGCGGAGGAACTCCGCGCTGCCTGAGATGACGCTGAGGGGCCCCCCGATCTCGTGCGCGATGCCGGCCACCAGCTCCCCAATGGCCGAGAACTTCTCGGCCTGGTAGAGCTGCTCGCGCATGCGCCGCTCGTGGGTCAGGTCGCGGATGTTGCCGACGAACAGCCGGCGCCCCCCGGCCCACGCTTCGCTGACGGCCAGACTCAGCGGGAGTACGGTGCCGTCTTTCCGGAGGCCCTCGACCTCCCGCCCGATCCCGATGATCCGGGACTGCCGCGTCCGGATGAAACTCCGGATGTACTCGTCGTGGTCGCGACTGTGCGCCTCCGGCATCAGGAGCGTGACGTTGCGCCCGAGCACTTCCGGGGCCGTGTAGCCGAACATCCGCTCGGCCGCCCGGTTGAAGCTCTGAATCAGCCCCTCCTCGCCGATGGTGATGAGGCCGTCCACCATGCCGTCCAGGACGGCGCGGAGATTGTCCTCATCCCGGGCGCCGGCGGCCTCGGCGGCGGAGGAAACATTACCCTCCCCCGCCCTGCCGCCTCGAAGGCCCGGGCCGGGGCCTTCGTGCTTCGGTGGCCGCCTCGGCACCCTTTCCTCCCCTCCCAGAAACCCGGTACCCCGGCTACTGTTTCGGCCGGAAGCTCAGAACCGGGCACGGCGCGTGGCGGATGACCTGTTCTGCCACGCTGCCCAGGAACAGCCGGGTTAAGCCCGTCCGCCCGTGGGTTGCCATCACGATGAGGTCGAAGCTCCCCTCCTTGGCGACTCGCACGATGGTGGAAGCCGGCTCGCCCCATTCCAAGCGCTTGCCCGCCTTGCCCGCAAGGACTCCCGGGGCCACCATCTGAGCCAGCATCTTCTCGGCGTCTACCTTAATCTCCCCTTTCACCTTCTGCCAGTCAATGTACACCTCATAAGGCACGGAGGCCTGAGGCTCGACCATGACGTGCAAGACGGTGATCTCAGCACCGCGCACCTCGGCGATGCCCGCCGCGGCCTCAAGGGCCTCCTTGCTGAAGTCGGAGAAGTCCACCGGTACCAGGATCTTCGTCGGAGCGAACTTTTTCATGGTGCAACCTCCTTCCCCTTGGTCACGCGGTGGCGTACCGCGCCAGCGTCTCCTTGCCCTGAGCCGCTCTCGGAGGGCGGAACAAGAGCACGGGAACTTCGGCCTTCCGGAGCACCTGCTCGGCCACGCTGCCGAGCACCCACCGGGCGGGCCCCGTGCGGCCGTGCGTGGCCATGGCGATCAGATCCACCCCGTTGCGGCGGGCGTGGGTGAGGATCTCCTCGGCCGGGAAGCCGTAGCGCACGGACGCCTCGGCCGGGATTCCCTCCGCCTCCAGGCGCTTGCGGATTCCCTCGATGTAGCCCTCCGCCTCCACGATGGTTTCCAGCTGGGCTTCCGCCGGATCCGCCCCCGGAAACACGAGGGCGAAGCCGACCCGCAAGAGATGAATCCTCGCTCCATGCACCCGCGCCATTTCGCCCACCTGGGGGAGAATGCCCTCGGCAAGCGGCGATCCATCCAGAGGAACCAGGATTTTCTTGTACATGGCGGCCTCCTTCACCGGCGGAACCCCAGCTTTCGGACCTGGACCTTGGGAGGGGAGCCACACCTCGGGGGCGGCCACCGCCCCCCGAGCCCTCCTCTCCTCATCCCTGCCCACGGCAATTCCTGTACCGGAGCATGGCGGGGAAAATCTTGCGTCGAAATGGATTTAGGTAGTCATTGAAATATATTGAAAATATGAAGATTATGATTCTCTATCTTTCCCCTTGCTCCTCTCCTCCGGGCTCCTGAGCAAAGGGAGAAGACGGCTCATTTTCGTGGAATTTTGCCCCATTGTGGCACAATGACACAACCCAAGGAAATGGATGGAATCCGGGCCCGTAGCGAACGGACGGCCCATGCGGGACAAGGAGGGCGGGGAGAAACCTTACTGAGCGGGGGTGTGGCTGAGGGCTTTCCCCCGGGCTACCAGGCGGACGAGGTCCGATTCGCTGATCATCCCGACGAGCTGGCCCTTCGAGACGACCGGCAGGCAGCCGATCTTCTTCTCCAGCATGAGCCGGGCCGCCTCGGCGACCTCGGCCTCGGGCGGGATGGAGATAACGGCTTCCGTCATCACCTCCTTCACCAGCACCGTCCGCATGAACTCCTTCTGAGCCTTGGAGCCGAAGCCCATCGCAGTCGACAGGCCGGCGTGAAACAGGTCGCGCTGGGTGACGATGCCAGCCAGCAGCCCCTCCTCCAGCACGGGCAGATGGCGAATCCGCTTCATGGTCATGAGGTCTTCGGCCAGCGAGAGCGTGTCGTTGCGGTCCAAGGTTTCGACCGGGCTGCTCATGATCTCCTTGACTTTCATCAGGCACCCTCCCCTGACTCCGAGGCGCCCGCGGAGCGTCAGGGCGCTCCTTCAGGCCCCGAGAGGGCACAGGCCCCCGCTTGGAGAATCGCAAGAACAATGCCAGGGCTCCCCTCCAGTACGGTGGATGGGGCAGCCGCCGGATCGGGCCGTCCCGCCGCCGCTCCGGAGAGGGGCACCTCCCGCCGGGAAAAAGGAGCGTCCCGAGCAGGCACCGAAGAAGGGAGACAAGTTGTCTCAAGAACCGCGGATCTGGGGCGCATTGCCTCATCCCGGAGGATGGATTCCCCTGGCCGGATATTCCTTTCTGAACCCTCGCATCTCGCCCGAATCCAAGCCCGTACAGCCCTTTCTTTCCTTTCCCGGGGTTTCCGGGGTCCACGGCACGGAATGTGATTCGGAATCTACGGCAGGGCGGCCTCGTCCGCCTGAACGCACGAATCGGCCCCCAGGGGGCGGCGAAACGCCGAACCGGAGTTCGTATGAGTCCAGTCACCGAAACGATGGACGGGAACGAAGCCGTCGCCTCCGTCGCCTACCGGACCAACGAAGTCATCGCCATCTACCCCATCACCCCCTCCTCCCCGATGGGCGAGGAGGCCGACGCTTGGGCCGCTGAGGGCAAGCCCAACGTCTGGGGCACCGTCCCCGCCGTCGTCGAGATGCAGAGCGAGGCCGGGGCGGCGGGCGCCGTGCACGGCGCCCTCCAGACGGGCGCCCTGACCACCACCTTCACGGCCTCCCAGGGCCTCCTCCTCATGATCCCCAACATGTTCAAGATCGCGGGCGAGCTTACCCCCGGCGTCTTCCACATCGCCGCGCGCTCGGTGGCCGCCCAGGCCCTCTCCATCTTCGGGGACCATAGCGACGTCATGGCCACCCGCGGCACGGGCTTCGCCCTCCTGTGCTCGGGCTCGGTACAGGAGGCGCATGATTTTGCCCTCATCGCCCAGGCCGCGTCCCTTGAGACCCGCATCCCCTTCCTCCACTTCTTCGATGGCTTCCGCACCTCGCACGAGGTGGCCAAGATCCAGGTTCTCTCGGACGCCGACCTGCGGGCCATGATCGACGAGGAGCTCGTCCTCGCCCACCGCGCCCGTGCCCTCTCCCCCGAGCGCCCCTTCATCCGGGGCACCGCCCAGAACCCGGACGTCTTCTTCCAGGCGCGCGAGGCCGTCAACCGCTTCTACCTCGACTGCCCCGGGATCGCACAGAAGGCCATGGACCGCTTCCGCGCGCTCACTGGCCGCGCCTACCGCCTCTTCGACTACCACGGAGCGCCCGACGCCGATCGCGTCATCGTCCTCATGGGCTCCGGAGCCGAGACGGTCCACGAGACCGTGGATCACCTCACCGCCCTGGGGGAGAAGGTGGGCGTCCTCAAGGTGCGCCTCTACCGGCCCTTCGACACCCGCCGCTTCGCCGAGGCCCTGCCCACCACCGTTCGCTCCATCGCCGTCCTCGACCGCACCAAGGAGGCCGGCAGCGGCGGCGAGCCGCTCTACCTCGACACCGTCAATGCCCTCCAGGAGGCCCAGCAGAACGGCTGGATGAGCTTCGCCTCATCCCCCCGGCTGCCCCGCGTCATCGGCGGCCGCTACGGGCTCTCCTCCAAGGAGTTCACCCCCGCGATGGCCAAGGCGGTCTTCGACCATCTCCAGCTCCCGGAGATGAAGAACCACTTCACCGTCGGGATCGAGGACGACGTCACCGGCACCAGCCTGCCCTGCGATCCGGACTTCTCCGTCGAGCCGGAGGACGTGCACCGGGCCGTCTTCTAC
The DNA here is from genome assembly GCA_001790955.1 of Candidatus Tectomicrobia bacterium RIFCSPLOWO2_12_FULL_69_37. GTDB lineage: Bacteria > UBA8248 > UBA8248 > UBA8248 > UBA8248 > 2-12-FULL-69-37. The sequence continues at coordinate 1,160 of MGDP01000228.1, read as the reverse complement.
GGCCTGGGCTCGGACGGCACCGTGGGCGCCAACAAGAACTCCATCAAGATCATCGGCGAGAAGACCGCGGGCACCGCCCAGGGCTACTTCGTCTACGACTCCCGCAAGGCGGGGGCCATCACTATCTCCCATCTGCGCTTCGGGCCGAGGTCCATCCGCTCTTCCTACCTCATCACCCAGGCGAACTTCCTCGGCTGCCACCAATTCTCCTTCCTCGACCGCTACGACATGCTCAAGAGCCTCGCCCCCGGGGGCACCTTCCTGCTCAACGCCCCCTACGGCCCGGACAAGGTGTGGGACATCCTCCCCCTCGAGGTGCAGGACGCCGTCATCCGCAAGCGCATCCGCTTCTTCGTCATCGACGCCTACAAGGTGGCGGGCGAGAGCGGAATGGGCGGGCACATCAACACCGTCATGCAGGTATGCTTCTTCGCCATCTCGGGGATCCTCCCCCGCGAGGAGGCCATCGAGGCCATCAAGGAAACGATCCGGAAGACCTACGGCAAGAAGGGGGACGAGATCGTCCAGATGAACCTTAAGGCCGTGGACAACACCCTGGCCCACCTGCACGAGGTCCAGGTGCCGGCGCGCGCCGGCAGTGCGCGGCGGATGGCCCCGCCCGTCCCGGACGGAGCGCCCGACTTCGTCCGGCGGGTCACCGCGCGCATCATCGCCGGGGAGGGGGACTCCCTCCCCGTCAGTTGCATGCCGATCGACGGCACCTTCCCGAGCGGGACGGCCAAGTGGGAGAAGCGCAACATCGCCCAGGAGATCCCCGTCTGGGATCCCCCCGTGTGCATCGAGTGCGGCAAATGCGCCTTCGTCTGCCCCCACGCCGTCATCCGGATCAAGGTGGTCGAGCCGGAGGAGCTCGCCGGAGCGCCCGCCTCCTTCCTCGCCAAGGACGCCCGGGACCGGGAGTGGGAGGGCATGAAGTACATCATCCAAGTCGCCCCCGAGGACTGCACCGGCTGCGGCATCTGCGTGGACATCTGCCCGGTGCGCAACAAGTCTCAGGCGCGCCTCAAGGCCATCAACATGGTGGAGAAGACCCCCATCCTGGAGCGCGAGAAGGCGAACTGGGACTTCTTCGCCGCCCTGCCCGAGACCGACCGCCGGAAGGTGCGGAACTCCACCATCCGCCAGCAACAGGTCCAGCA
>MGDP01000227.1:11969-12864 GCA_001790955.1 Candidatus Tectomicrobia bacterium RIFCSPLOWO2_12_FULL_69_37 | reverse complement strand
GGGTGTCGCGGAACTGGAACTCCAGCGGCCGGCCCAGGATGCCGCCGGCCGCGTTGATCTCCTCGGCGGCGAGGGTGGCGCCCATCTGCATGAATTGCCCGTAACCGCCCAGGACGCCCGAGAGGACGGCCATGTGGCCGATCTTGACCGGCTTGCCGCTGGGCCTCGCCGCACTGGCCCTGCCTGGACGGGCGAGCCCGGCGGCGGCCAGCGCGCCTCCTGCGGCCGCCATCGCGCCGATGAAGGTTCTGCGACTGAACTTGCGGCTTCCTGACATGGCCTCCCCCTCCCATTGAGCCTGAAAGACTCACCACCCTGGCTGCCACCCGGCGGCGTCCGCGTTCCCGTCCGCTGGTAAGATTGCCGGAAGTGACCCGATGCCCCCTCACCGGTCAGCGTGCACTCTGGCCGATGCGGTATGCGCTCATGGATGGGCCCATTATATATTTCAATGGAGGGGGGTTCAAAAAGCCGCTCGCCCCTTGGTCAATCCCGCGAATGGCGGCTAGGCCCAGTTCGGCCAAAAAGGCCTGCATGTCCGGCATATATATTATCCCATTAAGCCATTGAATTTAAATGCTTTCGTAAGACGGAACGCCCGGCAAACCGGACTGGTGGCGGAGACTCTTTGGCCGAAAGCGGGTTTCTAGCAGGTCGCCATAAATTCATGGAACGCTTTCCAAACCCTTTCCCATCCCCTCCTCCAGCGGCGGGAAACGGCACTCTGCAATGCACAAGAACGAATTTTCGGAGAGGCTCGCGCGCGGGGAATCTTTGTCCGGCCGGGTGATTGACCCACGTATTTCAGGCCGCGGCGGCTTGCAGAACCAGACTTGGGACTCGCTGGCCAGACGGGGGAAATCCTGAGGGCCAAGGCTCGGATGGATCGAGGCGC
>MGDP01000227.1:10533-11953 GCA_001790955.1 Candidatus Tectomicrobia bacterium RIFCSPLOWO2_12_FULL_69_37 | reverse complement strand
TCCTGAGGGCCAAGGCTCGGATGGATCGAGGCGCCGGGACGGCCTATTTGAGTTACCGGGCCAGTGCGGTCAAACGAGCTCGTAGATCTGCACCACCATCCCGCCCTTGAGGATGCCCCCGCTGAGGTGGCCGACCAGGACATCCTCGTTCTTGCCGGGGCCGCCGCTCAGGGCCATGTGGATGTGGACGTAGGGCTCGGGCTCCTTCCACTCGACCCCCTCCCCCAGCGCCGCGGGGGGCCGGTCGGGCCAGCTGATGTTGCCGAGGGCCACGAGTTCTCGCCAGTCGTGGAAGGCGCGGCGGTCGACGTCGTAGCCCTTCATGCTCTTGAAGCCCGAGATCATGTCGAGCTTGGTGAAGGCACCCAGGAGGAAGACCGAGCCGCCGCGGATGTTCTTCTCCTTGACGAAAGCGTTGAGCTCCTTGAAGAAGTCGTCCCCCGGCTCGAACTGCACCTGGAAGATTCGGCCCAGCCTGAGCTCCCTCGCCTTCATGCCGCCGCCCCTCCTCAGAGCTGCTCCAGCGCCTTGAGGAGGTTCACCTGCTGGGTGTTTCCCATGTGGAAGAGCTGGATGGCGTCGCGGTAGACCTTCTCGACGGGAGCCTCCTTCATCACGCCCATGCCACCCCAGATCTCGACCGCCCGGGCCGCAATGTACTGAAGCGCTTCGACGGCGAGCACCTTGCCCACGCGGGGGAGCTTGGGGTCGTCCTTGCGCCCGTTGTCCACGCTCCAGGCCGAGCGCCAGAGGAGGGTGCGGGCCGCCTCGAGGCGGGTGAACATCTCGAGGAGCATCATGCCGATCATGTGGTGCTGGATGATGGGCTTGCCGCCCTGGACGCGCTCCCGGGCGTGGCCGAGCGCCAGCTCGTAGGCGTGCTTAGCGATGCCGAGAGCGGTCGCGGTAGCCTCCATGGTTCCGATGTTGGTGATGCTGCGCCGGCTGTGGTGGACCGTGTTCTCCTCTCCCATCATGTCGCGCTCGGGGATCTTCACGTCCTGGAACAGAAGCTCGTGCTGGGGGTAGAGCCTCAAGCCCACCTTGTCGTGCTGGCGGCCAATCTGGAAGCCCTCCTTCGGAGGGAAAAGCATGAAGGTGGAGGTGCCATCGGTCCAGGGGACGGAGGTGTCGGTGCGGGCGAAGATGGTGAACATCCTCGCCTGGGCGCCCATGGCGATGAACTGCTTCATCCCGTTTAGGATGTAATAGTCGCCCTTGCGGACCGCCGTGAGCCGGGGACCGGCCTTCACGTCTTCCGCGTAGGGGAGGGAGTTGTCGCTCCCCGTGTTGGGCTCGGTCATGGCAATGCCGAGGCAGTAACGCGGGTCTTGGACGAAGTCCTTGGTGACCCGGAGGACTTGCTCCTCCGACGCCATGCTCATGATTCCCGCGATGGCCTTCCAGTTGTGGCTGTAGA
>MGDP01000227.1:0-10518 GCA_001790955.1 Candidatus Tectomicrobia bacterium RIFCSPLOWO2_12_FULL_69_37 | reverse complement strand
AGACCTTGGAGACGGCGGGCTCCCCGGCGGAGAGCTCCTCCATCACGACGCACTGGGTGAGGACGCTCGCGCCCGCCCCGCCGTACTTCTTCGGGACGGCCAGGGTGTTGAAACCGAGCTTCGAGCCCTTCTCGACGAGTCCCCAAGGGAAGGCGTCCGCCCCGTCCGGGAGACGGTCCAGCTCCGCGCAGTTTGGGATCAGCTCCTCCCGGGCGAAGGTGCGGGCCAGGTCCCGAATTGCCCGTTGCTCGTCACTCAGATCGAAATCCATCCCTCATCTCCTGTGAATCGCCGGCCATCCACCAAAAATCGCCGCGTGCCGGGCGGCCGCCGGCGCGCCGGGATCCCCATTTCCCTGACCTCGGTTCGAAGCATGCACCCAAGAACGCCGCGTGTGGATTGTCCGGCCGGATTGTAGTAGACGCCGATGGGAAGTCAATGCGTGGAGGCTGCCGCCCACGCCCCAGCGGGGGCCTGATTTGCCTTGGAATCGCCTCCCTGTTTCCCAGGTCAACCGGCGGGGAGAGGCCGCGGCGGACGGAATCCGCCGCCATTCGGTAACCGGAGGGCGGGCCTGGGAGGGCCGCACCTGTGTGCTCTACTAGCCGGGGATCCCGTCCGGCCGGGGACGAGAGAGGATGGGGAGATAGATCCAGAGGTAGAGGATGAAGGCCGCCCCCCACAGCGCTCCCGAGATGACGAGCGCCTCGCGGTAGCTTTCGTACAGCGCGATCGGCGCCAGGACCCGGAGCAGCGCGGCCGCTGTTACCAGCAGATAGGCCGCGATGACCGTCGGGTGGATTTGGGGCGGCCTGCCGGTGTGCAGAAGGCCCACGATCGACATGACGGCCAGGATGATCGTGCCGATCCCTCCCGCCGTGACGGCATGCAGCCCGCTGACCCACGGCACGGGCCCATCCAGATACGCCCAGCCGACCAAGGCCAGGCCGGCCGTCAGCCAGAGGTAGCCCAGGTGCAGGGCCCACATGAATGGCTTGAGCGCCTCGCGCCCCGCGCGCCAGACCGCCATGCGGGCCGCCTGGGCGAAGGCGGCCGCAAGAGCCATGCCTCCGGCCCACCGGGATTCCGGCATCGCCGCGTCCAGGATGACGAACAGGCCGGCGGACCCGATGCACAGCCCTTCCAGCCAGGGCCGGGCGGCGGGCGGGCGGGGCTTCCCTTGACCCAGCCTCGCCACGTTCAGGAACGTCGGGACGATGCGCCCGATGATGATCACGATCAGCAGCACAAGAAGGTTCACCCCGAGGCGAAGGCCCGAGGCCGCGGCTCCCGCCACTCCCCCCCACGCCTCCAGGTGCACCAGGCCGTTCGCGAGGAAGAACAGGCCCAGGACCGCGAGGAAGACAAGGCTGTGGCGGTTCCCCGGGGATAAGAGCACGGGCAGTATGACCACCGCGAGGACGGGGAAGAGCGCGAGGTCCGCGATCGCGACGAGAATGGGAGGCAAGAAGCCGGAGAACCACACCGCGACACGGCCGGCCACCCACACCCCCACGACGGCTGCCAGCCTTCCTCCCGTCACGGGCGGGATCGGGCTCCACGTGGCCGAGGCCGTGAGGAGGAACCCGCACACCGCCGCCGCCGCGAACCCGAACACCATCTCGTGGCCGTGCCACACCACGGGGGGGAAGGCCGTCCCCGCCGGCATAGGCCCCACGAATGTGGCCAGCCAGAGGGGCAGGAACAGCGCCCCATAACATGCCGCCAGCAGGAAAAACGGCCGGAACCCGTGGGCCAGGAGCGGGGTGACGGGCGCTTTCTTCGCGGGCGCCGTGGAAATCGTCAGCAGTTGCGCCATCGTCTCTCGACCCTTGGCCGCCGGGAAGTCTCCGCAAGAGGTTCGTGCGGGGGCCGCGCCGCCCGTGGCAGGGCCGCATGCGGTCTCTCCCACGGGCGGCCCCCCGCTGAATCGTAGCGCGATGTTCCCTTCCGGCGCGATCCGCAGCCGCGGCATCGGCTTTCCCACGTCCGGCGCCACCTCACTCGATCCGGAGCTTGTACCAGGTGGTGACGGATTTCTGCCCGTTCCGGTCCCGCCGGGCGCCGTCCCACACCGCGAAGCCGATCGGATGGATCGAGCCCGCGAGGAGCTGGGCGTCCTGCTTGCCCGGGCTCTCCATCGTGCGGGTGAACACCACCCGCCACTTTCCACCGGCCCACCGGGCCTGCCCCTGGACGTTCTGGTCTTTCGGGCCCTGGGGCTGGAGGGTGCCGAAGCCCCCGGCGTTGAGGTCCATGAAGGGCCGTGCCAGCCCTGGCGAGGAGATGGGGTTGCCGGCCGCCCAGGCGGAGATAAAGGGCGGGCGCGTGGCGCGCGAGGCCACGATGTTGGGATGCCCCATCGCCCTCCGGGGGTAGGGTTGCCCGGCGAGGGGATAGTCGTCCACGGCCATGCCCGCGTAGGTCGCTTCCACGTCCGCGGAGGGCGCGGTCCAGTGCCAGATGTTCACCAGATTGTCGCGTGCCCCCATCACGAAGAGGGGCGGGTCCTTCTCGCCGAGGGAGAACTGGATGGCCACGGCGTCACCAAAGGTGTTCACGGACCCCATCCGGTCGAGGGTCGCATCGTCCCATTCCAGCAGGATGGAGATGCGCGTCTCGTCGTGGAGGGCGCGGACGCTCAGCTCGATGGGGGGCCTACCGTCATTGTAGAGCTGCATCATGGGAATGGGGGTCGGGATGACCTTGGCCCATTGGGAGTCGCTCATCCGCAGGGGCGTCTTGCCCTGAGTCCGGCGCGCCGGGATGACGCCGGTGCTCGGCTGCCAGAAGTCGCGGCCCTTGGAGAACTGCCGCACATAGTGGGCAAGGGCGATTACATCCTCCTGCTTCTCCAGCACCTCGGCGTGGGAGGGCATCGGAGTGCCTTCGATCCCCGTCATGATCCGGGTGATGATGGACTGCGGATCGCCGCCCCCCTTGAAGACGCCCCGGGTGTAGTCGTTGGGGCGGATGGGCCGTTTCGCGTAGTCCTTCAGCTCGGCGGCGCTGGGGCCTTTCCCGTCCCCCTTGTCGCCGTGGCACTTGTTGCACTCGTACTTGGCGTAGGCCGCCTTGCCCTTGGCGATCCACTCGGGCGTCGCGGGCGGCGCCTTGGGGATTTTGACAAACTCGGCGGGCTCGTTCTCGAAGCCCGTGAGGGAGAGGACGTACTCGGCCACCGCCCGGAGGTCGCTCTCGGGGAGGGAGACGAAGCTCGGCATGGTGGAGCCGGGGAGCCCGAGGAGGAGGACGCGCACGATGTCCGACCGCTGGGGCGCCTCGCCCGGAGGGGTGGTGCGGACCTTGAACATCTTGGTGGTGAAGTCGCGCGGCGCGGGGAAGAGGAGGTAGGACGCCTCCCCGTCCCCCTTGCCCGCGGGGCCGTGGCAGACCGAGCACTCGCGCGCGTAGATGGCCTTGCCGCGCTCGGCGAGCCGGGGGTCGATCTTCAGCGGGGCGGCCCAGGCGGGCGGGGCGGCCACGGCTGAGAGGAGAACCCAGGCGGCGAGGAGGAATACCCGTCTCGGAAACATAGCGTGTCCCTCTCAGAGCGAAGCCGGGGCGTTCTCCCCGGCTGTTTGCCAATCGGAGGCGTCCCACTCGTCGGCGGCCATGGGGAGGAACTCCCCCCGGGTGACGTCGGTGACGGGGGCGGGAGCGGCGGCGTGCGCCTTGAGCTCGGCGGCGACGAAGCCGCTCAGCATCTGGGCGGCGGCGGCGTAGGGCCCCTGCGGGTCCTTCCGCCCCAGGCGCTTGGCGAAGACGCCCGCCCAGCGGCCCAGGTGGTCCTCGATGAAGGCGGCCTGGGCCTCGCGGCAGACGGCGGCCGCCTCGGCCTCCCCCCGCTCCAGGGCGCGGGCCTCCTTGAAGCTGGCGAGGTGGAGGAACTCGAGCTGGATGGCGAGGTGGTCGAGACGTTCCGTCCCCTCCTTCACCTCCACCCCGAAAGCCCGGTAGAAACCCGCCAGGTCGGCGAGAAAATCGGACTGCTGGAACAGGTGCATGTTGGTGTACTCGGTCTCGTAGGGGGGGCACTGCTTGGAGATGGTGTGGCCGAAGACCGCCTCGTAGCCCTCGCGGAGGGCGTCGAGGCTCTCGATCCCGCGCAGGGGGATCCCCCCGCAGTGAAGGCGGAGGGCCTGGTAGGGGGCCTCCTCGCCGAGCAGGGCGCAGGCGAAGGCGAGGGTGGAGCGGGCCTCCTGGCAGGTGAGCTCCCGCCAGGCCGCCTCGTCGGGGTAGCGGAAGCAGGCGGCGAGGTAGGCGTAGAGGCGCGCCCTCGCGTAGGCGGTGAGCGACAGGGGTTCCGGTGGAGCCGTCATGGCGCGTCTCCTTAGATGCTGTTGGGCCGTTCACCGGGCCGCTTGAGGAAGGGCTCCTCGACAGTCACTCGCACCAGTTCGCGGCCCTTGTCGTCGTAGCCGATGACGGTGTCGTTGTAGAGCGCCCAGGGCTTGCCGTTGATGGTGGTCTCGAAGACCTTGGGGCCCGGCTTGATGTCGTAGCGGGAGATGACGGCCTGCTGGGCCCGGAAGAGCTGGAGCACGGCCAGCAGCTCGCGCGAGGGGGCGGAGTACTTCTCGACCGCTTCGTCGGCGCCGGGGCCGAACATCTGCCGCAGGTAGGCGCGCGGGACCCAGCGCGGCGGGATGTAGTAGCCGTTGGGCTCGGTGCCGAACTGGGGATAGAGGGGCAGGGCCACCTTCTCCTTCTTCACCAGGAAGTGGAGGGGGTTCTGGGGGTCATCGGCCCAGCCGCCCGTCTTCGGGTCGATCGTGACCAGCCCCTGGAGGCGGATCTTGCCCACGCAGGCCGTCATGCACCGCGTCTCCCAGACGGCGCCCTTCGCGAGGGGCTCCTTGCCCTCGATGCGGGGGTAGCAGCCGACGCACTTCTCGCTCGTGCGCGTGGTCACGCGGAACATGGACTTCTTGTAGGGGCAGGCCTCGACGCACTTGCGGTAGCCCCGGCAGCGCTCCTGGTCGATGAGGACGATGCCGTCCTCGGGCCGCTTGTAGATGGCCTTGCGGGGACAGGCGGCCAGGCAGGCGGGGTAGGTGCAGTGGTTGCAGATGCGCTGGAGGTAGAAGAACCAGCTCTTGTGCTCGGGGAGCCGGACCCCTTCCCTGTCGAAGCTGAGGGCGGCGCCCTTCTGCCCCTTGGCGGTGTCCTCCCCGATGTTGGGGAAGCGCCACTCCTCGTCGGTGGGCAGGTAGCCCAGCACGCGCTGGGGCCCCTCGGGGCCGATGCGGCGCTGGGCGGCCTCAAAGATGGTCATGCCCCCGAAGGCGCCGTAGGGCCGCTGAGCGCCGTTTTGGGTGGCGTCCCAGACCTGGCCGTCCGGGTTGGCCTCCTCGAGGAGCTGGAGGGTCTTCACGTCCCAGTGCTGGGGATAGCCGCCGTAGGGCTTGGTCTCGACGTTGTTCCACCACATGTACTCCTGGCCCTTGGAGAAGGTCCAGGTGGACTTGCAGGACATGCTGCACGTCTGGCAGCCGATGCAGCGGTTGATGTTGAACACGAAGGCGAACTGCCGCTCGGGGTGGCGCTCCTCGTAGGGGTACTCCATCTTCCTGCCGAGCTGCCAGTTGTAGACCTGGGGCATGGGGCGCTCTCCTTATCGAACGGCCGGGGGCCAGCCGGCGTAGGCCTGGGTGATGGCTTGGCGGATTTCCGCCTCCCCCCGGGACCGGCAGAGGTTGTGGAGGACGGCGTAGAAGGGATCCCGGAACATCCCAAGCACCTCCTCTTCGGTGTGCCCCATGCGCAGGAACTCCTCGGCCAGGCACCGCGCCATCTCGCGCTCGGCCTCGGCCGCGTCGCCAGGCATGGGGATGGAGACGAGCTCCATCGGGTCTTCGAACTCGAATTCGTCCTTGGGCATCGGATGTCTCCCTAGGCCTTCTTGACCTTGACCATGCCCTCGAGATAGCGGCGCATGAAGTCGTTTTCCGCCCCGGCGGAGAAGCCCGTGGCCGCCGGCGCCCACACGCCCCGGCCGCCGAGCCCGCCGTCCTCGGCCTTCGTGATCTTCACGAGCGTCTCCTTGGGGACGGTGTTGACGGCGTGGTTGTCCGCCTCGCCCCCCATGATGAAGCTCATGGAGGCCTTGGACTTGTGAAAGAGGGTGTCGAGCTGGTGCATGGGCATGAGCCAGCCCCGCGTGATGGACTGGTGGGAGCCGTAGCGGTAGCTCGCCTGGTAGCCCGTGTCGGCCGAGACGGCCCGGCCGTCCTTGCGGGTCTCGTGGCCCTTCACGCTCTTCTCGGTGGCGCACCAGGCCCCGTGCTTGATCATGACCACGTTGTAGGGGTAAGCCGGGTTGAACTTCACCCGGAGCATGAGGCGCGCGACCCTGTAGAAGGGGTCGTCGGGCTTCCAGCCGATGTAGGGGCGGTCGGCGGGGTTGGCGTCCACGTAGACGTAGTCGCCCTCCTTGAGCCCCAGCGCCTTGGCGGCCTCGGGGTTCATTTGCGCCTGGTTCTCGGAGACGCCCGGCTGGCGCTTGTCCATGCGGTAGGGGTCGCCGAAGTCGCTGCCCCAGATGAAGTTCCAGTCCGTCACTTGCCAGGAGGAATGGGTGAAGTGGCGGCTCTTGGGGGTGAGGCAGTAGAACTTGTAGCCGGCCTCCCAGAGGGGGTTCTTGGTCTGCTTGGCTTCATTCCAGGTGAGCTTGACGTTGCGCACCTGCCGCTCGTCCCAGCCCATGTGGCCGCGCGGGATGCCGTAGTCCTCGGGCCGGACGTAGGGGTTCGAGCTCACGATGACGTTCGGCAGGTAGGGCGTGGCCTCGGGCCCCTCGCGGTGGACGATGAAGTTCTCTCCGTACTCGATGGTCTCGGTCTCGTCGTTGTAGGCCTGGAGGCGGCCCGTCGCGGTGTAGAAGGGGACGGAGTCCTCGACCTGCTCGAGGAAGGGCACCCGCGGGTAGGAGCGGAAGAGCATGAGCGCCGAGCCCGGTTCGCCGTACTTGCCCGCCATGATGTCTGCGTACTTGTAGCCGCGCGTCGTGGTGGAGGAGTCAAGCAGGCGCTGGATGTAGACCTCGGACTTCCGCTCCAGCGCGAACTTCCAGTAGTCGGCGAAGCGCCTGTCGCCGAGCAGATCGCCCATCTTCTTGGCCATCTCGGCCATGATGAGGGTGTCGTCCTTGGTGTCGTAGATGGGCTTCACGCCGCCCTTCCAGATCTGGAGGAAGGGGTTGGAGCAGGAGGCCGTCACCTCGGGCTGCTCGAACTCCATCCAGGTGTTGGCGGCGAGGATGATGTCCGAGTACTCGGCGGTGGAGGTCATCTCGATCTCGGAGCAGACGATCATCTCCACCTTCGGGTTCACGTTCTTGAGCATCTCGTAGAGCCACTTCGCGTTGTTGAAGAGGTTCACGTTCGTGAACCAGAGCGCCTTCGTGGGGGAGGGCATGTGAGTTTTACCGGTGAAGACCTTCCGCCCGTACTTGGGGGTCTCCACGACGAGAGGCTTGTCGCCGTAGTTCCAGTAGGCGGGCTCCTCGTCCTTGGTGTAGCTGTGGGCGTGGATATCCTTCCCGTCGGCGTTGGGATCGAGGTTCATCTCGAAGGGGTCCTCCCCCACCCAGCCCTTGAAGCCGGGCCCGCTCCAGTCCGACCCCTGGAACAGGGCGGCCTTGTAGTTGCCCGCCCAGGTATGGGAGCCCGCGCCGGGCTTGCCGATGTTCCCCGTCAGGATGAGGGGGAGGTAGGTGGCGCGGTTGATGCCCGTCGCGTGGAACCAGTGGTTGATCCCCTCGCCCACGTGAATGGCGGCGGGCTTGATGGTGGCGATGTCCTTCGCGATCTGCTCGATGAGCTCCTTGGGCGCCTGGGTGATCTCGTGGACGGTGTCGAGGTCGTAGTCCTTGAGGTGGTGGGTCTTGTACATCTCGAAGAGGGGCATGACCTCGATGGGCCGTCCGTCCACGGTCTGGACCTGGAACTTGCCTTCAAGCGCCGGGTCCAGCCCCCTCTTCGTAAAGCTCTTCCCCACGTCGTCCCGGGTGATGGGGACGGGGCGGTTCGTTCGCCTGTCCCACACCATGTAGTCGCCCGCCGCCTCCCGGAGCTGGGGAGTGAGGCCATGGATCTTGACGGAGGGCCCCTGGGAGATGTCCTTGTTCTGGTAGCCGGGGATGACGTCCTGCGGCTGGAGCCTCTTCAGGGTGTCCGTCCGGACGAGGAGCGGGAAGTCGGTGAACTCCTTGACGAACTTCTCGTCGTACCACTTGCGGTCGATGAGGATCTTGGTGACGCCGAGAAGGAGGGCGGCGTCCGACTGCGGGCGCACGGGCACCCAGTAGTCGGCCTTGGTGCCCGCGGGGCTGTACTCGGGCGTCACGACGGCGACCTTGGCCCCGCGCTCCATGCACTCGATGAAGAAGTGGCTGTCCGGCCGCTTGTTCTCGACGAGGTTCTTGCCGATGTGGAGGTGATACTTGGTGAAGCGGAGGTCGTTGAAGTCGCAATCGGACGCCTGGAGCCCGTGGACGAAGGGGTGGCCGGGCGCCTGGTCGCCATGCCAGGTGTAGTTCGACCAGATGCGCCCGCCCATGGCCTTGTCGGGGCCCACTTTCCGCACGTGGGTGTCGAGGAGGGCCATGGTGTTGGCGAAGCGGTACATACCGTACTTGCCGATGACGCCCAGCAGGCCCATCCCGCCCCGGAATTTCATGGTGCGGGTGCCAGCTCCCTCCACGTGGGTGAGCATCTCGGGAGCGTAGCCCTGGGCGAGGAGGCGCTTGCGCCCTTCCTCGCCGCTGTAGGCCGTGGCGATGTGGATGAAGCCCTTGCAGGCGTAGGTGTAGGCCTGGTCCCAGCTCACGCGGACGAAGGTGTCCTGCCCCCGGGCGTCGAAGCCGTATTTCTTGGCGTTCGCGGGGTTGAGCTCGGGAAAGCCGTCGTCCGCCCACCTCTTCCACCCGCGGCGGATCATGGGGTAGCGGACGCGGTAGGGGCCGTACATGCGGCGCTGGAAGGTGAAGCCGTTGGGGCAGCCGCGCGGGTTCCAGTGGTGGGTGGCCTGGTTGCCGTAGAGGTCCTTGATCCGGTGCTGGTCGTAGTTCTGCTCGGCCCGCAGGACCACGCCGTTCCGGGTGAAAGCCCGCATCCGGCACTCGTGGGTGCAGTTGGGCGAGCAGACCCAGGTGAAGGAATTATCCCACCGGTACTGGTCGCGGTAGACCTTCTCCCAGCCCCGGTCGGGATAGCTCTCCAGGGGGTTGCCCACCTCGGTCACCGGGGACAGAGCGGCGAGGGAGAGGCCGCGGGCGCTCCATGCGAGGAGTCCGGCGCTGCTGGCTGCCAGGAACTGGCGTCGGGAGACGTTCATCGGATTGAGCCTCCAGTCAGGGATGCGGCAAGAGTCCGGTCATCCGAACGGGGCGCCGGGGCGAACAGGGCCCCGAGGAGATAGCGGTTCGCGCACTGGGTGCAGAGGCCTTGGGAGGGGGTCCAGGCGGGGTAGTCCGCCCGCACGGCCTGGGTGAGCCCCGGGGTAACTTCGCTCCACTCGAAGGTGGTGAAACGGCACAGGGGGCAAGGCGCCCCTCCGGGGCGGGGGGCGAGCCGGCTCGCGTGGGCTGGGGCGCGGAGGGGGACGCCGAGGCAGGCGCACAGCTCCTGCGCGCCCTTCACCATCCGGCGGAGCTCGGGGTCGGAGGGGCGGGGGCCGGACCACAGCACCCCAAAGACCTCCGCCGCGTTCTCCTCGTCCAGGGAGGGGAACAAGGAGCGGAACTCGGCGGCGCGCCGCTCGCGCATCTCCGGCGGGAGCTGCCCCCTCCGCTCAAGCCTCCCGTCCACTGTGAGGTCCCACAGGGTGCGGTAGCGGTCGCGGAGAAGGCTTTCTTCGAAAGGGGTTTCCTGGCCGAGGGGGGAGATGGGGTCGTGATAGAAGGGGGGGTCCAGCAGGTCTTGGATGTGGGTGAGCTCGTGGCGGAGCAGGTAAGCGCTTGCCGCCTCGTCCAGGAAAGTCGCGGTGCGGATGCGGATGCCCAGCATGCCGCGCCCCTCGCTGAGCTGGGCGCCCTCCTCTTCTCCCTTGAAGGCGCGGAGGAAAACGCAGCTGGCGGGCAGAGAGCCATGGGGCTCCATCTTTGCGATGAGCGCCTTTAGCCGACCGGGGTGAAGGAGGGATGACAGGGTCTTCTGATAAAGACCCTGGAAGGCCGCTTGGCGCTTCGGGAGGGGCACGGCGCGGTAGACGGCGTCGGCCGCCTTGCGGAAATCCTGCCCCAGGGCCAAGTCGCCCCCCAGCGCCCGGTTCTCCATCTCTCTCTCGACAATCTCTTCACAAAGAGCGTCATCGAAGAGAAGTTTCATGGGTACGACCCCCAGATAACAGAATATAAGATGTTTATTTCCTGTATATGTCCAAAATAAATCCGCCTCTTCTCACCTCTCAACCAGCTCGGTCTCGCGCTGGGCGGCGTGGAGCATGTCCTCGAGGGAAGTGGTCTCGAGGAAGTCGAGCATCTGCTGCTTGACCAGGGCCCACTTGGAGTGGAGG
>MGDP01000226.1 GCA_001790955.1 Candidatus Tectomicrobia bacterium RIFCSPLOWO2_12_FULL_69_37 | reverse complement strand
CTGGGTGGCCTGGCTGAAGCCGAGGTTCTTGAGGTCGTCCAGGAAGCGCACCGTCCGGGCCCGGCCCGCGTTCTCGTAGCAGACGGCCACGAGGCGGGTGAGGGCCTTCTTGTCCATCACCCGGTTGAGCGCCTCGAAGGGCACGTTCTCTGGCAGGATCTCGTGCAGGATGATCCGGCCGACCGTGGTCTCCTCGAGGCCGCCGTTCAGCCGCACCCGGACGCGGGCCTGGAGCCCGACCTCGCCCTGGTCGTAGGCGACGCGGACCTCGGAGGGGCCGCTGAAGACCCGGCCCTCCCCCTTCGAGCCCGCGCGGGGCTTGGTGAGGTAGTAGCAGCCCAGGATGATGTCCTGGCTCGGAACCGAGAGGGGCATGCCGTTCGCGGGCGAGAGGATGTTGTTGGCCGAGAGCATGAGCACCCGGGCCTCCTCGACCGCCTCGACCGAGAGAGGCACGTGGACGGCCATCTGGTCCCCGTCGAAGTCGGCGTTGAAGGCCGCGCAGACGAGCGGGTGGATGCGGATGGCCTTGCCCTCGACGAGGAGCGGCATGAAGGCCTGCATGCCCAGCCGGTGCAGGGTGGGGGCGCGGTTGAGGATGACGGGGTGGTTCTTCACCACCTCCTCGAGCACGTCCCAGACCTCGGGGCGCTCCTCCTCGACCAGCTTCTTGGCCGCCTTGATGGTGGCGCAGAGGCCCTTCTCCTCGAGCCGGTTGTAGATGAAGGGCTTGAAGAGCTCAAGGGCCATCTTCTTGGGCAGGCCGCACTGGTCGAACTTGAGCTCGGGCCCGATGACGATGACCGAGCGGCCCGAGTAGTCCACGCGCTTGCCGAGGAGGTTCTGGCGGAAGCGGCCCTGCTTGCCCTTGAGCATGTCCGAGAGGCTCTTGAGCGGCCGGCGGTTCGGCCCCCGGAGCAGGCGGCCCCGGCGCCCGTTGTCGAAGAGCGCGTCCACCGCCTCCTGGAGCATGCGCTTCTCGTTGCGGATGATGATGTCGGGCGCCTTGAGCTCCTGGAGCCGCATGAGCCGGTTGTTCCGGTTGATGACCCGGCGGTAGAGGTCGTTCAGGTCGCTCGTGGCGAAGCGGCCGCCGTCCAGGGGGACGAGCGGGCGCAGCTCGGGCGGCAGCACCGGGACGACCTCGAGGATCATCCACTCGGGCCGGTTGCCCGAGGTGCGGAAGGCGTCCGCCACCTTGAGGCGCTTGATCAGCTTGCGGCGCTTCTGGAGGTTGGAGGTCTCGCGGATCTCCTCCTTCAGCATGACCGAGAGGGCGTCGATGTCGAGGCTCACCAGGAGCTCCCGGATGGACTCGGCGCCGATGCCGACCTTGTAGTCCCCCTCGTCGAAATCCTGCTGGATCTTCCGGTACTGCTCCTCGGTCAGCAGGCTCAGCTTCTTGAGGCCGGTCTTGCCGGGGTCGATGACCACGTAGTTCTCGAAGTAGAGGATGCGCTCGAGCTCGCGCAGCGTCATGTCGAGCAGGTTGCCGATGCGGCTGGGCAGGCCCTTGAAGAACCACACGTGGGAGACCGGGCTGGCCAGCTCGATGTGGCCCAGGCGCTCCCGGCGGACCTTGGAGGAGATGACCTCGACGCCGCACTTCTCGCAGACGACCCCGCGGTACTTCATGCGCTTGTACTTCCCGCAGAGGCACTCATAGTCCTTCACCGGGCCGAAGATGACGGCGCAGAAGAGGCCGTCCCGCTCCGGCTTGAAGGTGCGGTAGTTGATGGTCTCCGGCTTCTTCACCTCGCCCGAGGACCACGCCCGGATGGTGTGGGGGGATGCGATGCGGATCCGGATGGCGTCGAACGAAACGGGATCCTTGGGCTTCTCGAAAAGGTTCAGGACGCTGTCCAATGCAATCCCTCCGTGGGGGTCATCCCGTGGGGGCGGGATTGAACCCGAGGCGGCCGAGGTCCGCCCGACCAGCCCCTAGCGGGGCGCCTCGCCGCTCTCGATAAGCTCGACATCGAGGCAAAGGCTCTGCAGCTCCTTCATCATCACGTTGAACGACTCGGGCAGGTTCGCCTCGAGCAGGTTCTCGCCCTTCACGATGGACTCGTACATCCGGGTGCGGCCGGTCACGTCGTCGCTCTTGACCGTGAGGATCTCCTGGAGGGTCTTGGCGGCGCCGTAGGCCTCGAGCGCCCACACCTCCATCTCGCCCAGCCGCTGGCCGCCGAACTGCG
This sequence comes from Candidatus Tectomicrobia bacterium RIFCSPLOWO2_12_FULL_69_37, assembly GCA_001790955.1. Classification (GTDB taxonomy): domain Bacteria; phylum UBA8248; class UBA8248; order UBA8248; family UBA8248; genus 2-12-FULL-69-37. The sequence continues at coordinate 5,776 of MGDP01000226.1, read as the reverse complement.
CCTTGCCGCCCAGTGGCTGCTGGGTGACGAGGGAGTAGGGGCCCGTCGAGCGGGCGTGGATCTTGTCGTCCACCAGGTGGTGGAGCTTCAGCATGTAGATGTAGCCAACCGTCACCTGCTGCTCGAAGGGGAGCCCCGTGCGCCCGTCGCAGAGCGCGGTGCGCCCGTAGGCGGGCACCCCGGCCTCCCGCATGAGGCGGGTGATGTCCTCCTCCGTGGCCCCGTCGAAGACGGGAGTCGCGAAGTACTTGCCCAGGACGTGGGCCGCCCAGCCGAGGTTGGTCTCGAGGATCTGGCCCACGTTCATGCGCGAGGGCACGCCCAGCGGGTTCAGCACGATCTCGATCGGCGTGCCGTCGTCGAGGTAGGGCATGTCTTCCTCGGGCACGATGATCGAGACGACGCCCTTGTTCCCGTGGCGGCCGGCCATCTTGTCGCCGACCTGGAGCTTGCGCTTCATGGCCACGTAGATCTTCACCATCTTGAGCACGCCCGGGGGCAGCTCGTCGCCGCGCTGGAGCTTGGCGATCTTCTCCTCGCGGATGCTCTCCAGGAGGCGCACCTGCTCCTCGATGCGGGCCACGGTGTCGGCCGCCTGGCCGGCCAGCTCCTTCGAGACGGCCGCCTTCTGGAGGTCCTGCCCGCTCAGGGCGGCGAGGGCGGCCGCGTCGAAGGCGGCGCCCTTCGAGACGAGGGTCTCGCCCGTCTTGGGGTGGATCACCCGCCCGGCCGCCGTCTTCCCGAGGAAGAGGGCGCGGAGGCGGTTGTCGGCCTCCTCGCGGAGGATGCGGATCTCGTCGCCGTAGTCCTTCTCGATCTTGGCGATCTCGCTTCCTCGATGGCCAGGGCGCGGGAGTCCTTGGAGGTCCCCCGGCGCGAGAAGACCCGCACCTCGACCACGGTGCCCTCGATGCCCGGGGGCACCCGGAGCGAGGAGTCGCGCACGTCGCCCGCCTTCTCGCCGAAGATGGCCCGCAGGAGCTTCTCCTCGGGGCTGAGCTGGGTCTCGCCCTTGGGGGTGATGCGCCCGACCAGGATGTCGCCCGCGTTCACGCGCGCGCCGATGCGGATGATGCCGCTCTCGTCGAGGTTGCGGAGCGCGTCCTCGCTCTGGTTCGGGATGTCGCGGGTGATCTCCTCGGGGCCCTGCTTGGTGTCGCGGGCCTCGATCTCGAACTCCTCGATGTGGATGGAGGTGTAGATGTCCTCCTTCACCACCTTCTCGGAGATGACGATGGCGTCCTCGAAGTTGTAGCCGTTCCAGGGCATGAAGGCGACGAGCATGTTGCGCCCGAGCGCCAGCTCGCCCTGGTCCGTCGAGAAGCCGTCGGCGATGACCTCGCCCTTCTTCACCCGCTGGCCCACCTTCACGATGGGCTTCTGGTTGATGCAGGTGTTCTGGTTGGAGCGGCGGTACTTGACCAGGTTGTGGATGTAGACGCCGGGGGAGCGGCGGTCCGCCTCCGGATTCTCGGCCCGGACGACCACCCGGCTCGCCTCGACGCTCACCACCTCGCCGTCGCAGCGGGCGAGGATGACGGCGCCCGAGTCGCGCGCGGCGACGGCCTCCATGCCCGTGCCCACGTAGGGGGCCTCGGGCCGCAGGAGGGGCACCGCCTGGCGCTGCATGTTCGAGCCCATGAGGGCCCGGTTGGCGTCGTCGTTCTCCAGGAAGGGAATCAGGGAGGTGGCGACGCTCACGAGCTGCTTGGGCGAGACGTCCATGTAGTCCACCTGGTCCCGGGGGACCATGAGGAACTCCCCGCTCGTGCGGGCCGAGACGAACTCGTTCACCAGCATCCCGCCCGCGTCCACCTCGACGTTCGCCTGGGCGATCTTGTACTTGTCCTCGTCGATGGCCGAGAGCCACTCCACCGTCTCGGTCGCCCGGCCGTTCACCACCTTGCGGCAGGGCGTCTCGATGAAGCCGTAGGTGTTCACCCGGGCGTAGGTGGAGAGGCTGGCGATGAGGCCGATGTTCGGCCCCTCCGGCGTCTCGATGGGGCAGATGCGCCCGTAGTGGGTCGGGTGGACGTCGCGCACCTCGAACCCCGCCCGGTCGCGCGTGAGGCCGCCGGGGCCCAGGGCCGAGAGGCGGCGCTTGTGGGTGATCTCGGACAAGGGGTTCGTCTGGTCCATGAACTGGCTGAGCTGGCTGGAGCCGAAGAACTCCTTGATGGCCGCGGTGATCATCTTGGAGTTGATGAGGTCGCGGACCGAGACGGCCTCGATGTCCTGGATGCTGAGGCGCTCGCGGATGGCCCGCTCCATGCGCACGAGGCCCACGCGGAACTGGCTCTCCAGGAGCTCGCCCACCGAGCGCACGCGGCGGTTGCCCAGGTGGTCGATGTCGTCTACCGTCCCCTGGCCGTGGCGCAGCTCGATGAGGTAGCGCACGACGGCGATCACATCGTCCACCGTGAGGGTGCGCTGGTCGAGGGGCAGGTTGAGCCCCAGCTTGGTGTTGAGCTTGAGGCGGCCGATGCGCGAGAGGTCGTAGCGCTTGGCGTTGAAGAAGAGGTTCTCGAAGAGGTTGCGCGCCGTCTCGCGCGTAGGCGGGTCGCCGGGGCGGAGGCGCTTGTAGATCTCGACGAGCGCGTCCTCGGGGGCCTCGCACTTGTCGGTCGTGAGGGTGTCGCGGATGGTGCGGTCGGTGCCCACCCCCGAGACGAAGAGCGTCGGGACGCGGGCCAGCTTCTTCTCGCGCAGGATGCCCAGCACCTCGGCGGTGACCTCGGTGTTGGTGTCGAGGAGCACCTCGCCCGTGCCGGGGTCGGGGATGGGCTGGGCGATGATGCTGCCGACGACCTCCTCGTCCTTCAGGTCCAGGTTCTCGATGCCGGCCGCCTGAATCTTGCGCAGGGCGGCGCGGGTGAACTTGCGCCCGGCCTTGAGGACGAGCTCGCCGGTCTTGGGGATGACGATGTCATCGAAGATGCGCTGGTTCACCATGAGCTCGGAGAGCTTCTTGTAGAAGACCCCCCGCTTGGCGTCGTAGAGGATGTCCTCGCTCTGGTAGAAGGAGTTGAGGATGTCGTCCTTGGAGAGCCCGAAGGCGCGCAGGAGGACCGTGACCGGCAGCTTCCGCCGCCGGTCGATGCGGACATAGAGCAGGTCCTTGCTGTCGAACTCGAAGTCCAGCCAGCTGCCCCGGTAGGGGATGAGGCGCGCCGTGTAGGCCGACTTGGCCGAGGGCTTGGACTTGTCGGCGCTGAAGAAGGCGCCGGGCGAGCGGTGCATCTGGCTCACCACGACGCGCTCGGTGCCGTTGATGATGAAGGTGCCGTTCTCGGTCATCAGGGGCACTTCGCCCAGGTAGACCTTCTGCTCCTTCACTTCCCTGACCCGGCGTTCCTTGGTGATCTCGTCCTTCTCGTAGGTGGTTAGCCGCAGCATCACCCGCAGCGGGGCGACGAAGGTCATGCCGCGCTGGCGGCACTCGTCCGCCTCGTGCTTCTGGCGGCAGAAGATCTCGTTGCCCTGCTCATCCTTCACGCCGGGGCCGCCGAGGCCGGTGTACTCGTTGCCCGCGGTTTCCCAGATGCCGATCTCGTAGCCGAGATACTCGAGCACGAGGGTCTCGGAGGAGTCGGTGATCGGGAAGACGCTGCGGAAGACCCCCTCGAGCCCCTCGTCCGGGTGGCGCTCGGAGGGCTTCACCTCCCACTGCAGGAAGCGCTCGTAGGAGGCCAGCTGAATGTCGATGAGATTGGGAATATCGATCACCGCGGGGATTTTGGCGAAATCCTCGCGGACGCGGCGGCCATTCGAACCGTTCGTCAAGGCCATGATGGCTCACCTCCTTGAGGGCGATTCCAGCGTTGCCACGGCGCCGGAAACCGCTCCGGAGCCGCTTCGGATCAGCACTCTCGGGTGAGCCTAGGCGACCTCCACTTCAGCGCCGACCTCCTTGAGCTTCTTGGCGGCAGCGGCTGCATCATCCTTGGAAATCCCCTCGCGCACGGGCTTGGGAGCACCCTCGACGAGATCCTTGGCCTCCTTGAGGCCGAGGTTCGTGAGCTCGCGCACCACCTTGATGACCTTGATCTTTTCGGCGCCGAACGCCTTGAGGATGACGGAGAACTCCGTCTTCTCCTCCGCCGCCGGCGCGGCCCCGCCGCCGGCCATGCCGGGTCCCGCCATCATCATGGGAGCGGCCGCCGAAACCCCGAACTTTTCCTCCAGCTCTTTGACGAAGTTGCTGAGCTCGAGCACCGTCATGTTCTCGATGAAAGAGATCACCTCTTCTTTAGTCGCCACCATTCTGCCCTTTCTTTATGACATTCGGGTTGCACATCGGCTCCGGGGAGCCACCCAACGGACGCAATCCGGCGAAAGCCCCACCCGGGGCAAACTACTATATTTACTCCGTTCCCTTGGATTTTGCAATAGCCTGCAAGGCATAGAGCGGTTTTTGCAGCAGAGCGTTCAAAAGCCTCGGCAGCCCCGCCACCACCCCGTTGAGGGCCCCGAGCAGCTGAGCCAGCAGCACCTCGCGGGAGGGGAGGTCCGCGATCGCTTGAATTTCAGCGACTTCCAGGAACTTCCCGTCCAGCATCGCCCCGCCCCGGATCTGCCCCTGGGAGAGACCCTTGAGGAAGGTCTTGAGGACCTTGGCGGGAATCGCCGGGTCCCCCGTGGTGGTGGCAATGGAAACCGGCCCGCTCAGCTGGGGGCGGACCGCCTCAAAGGGGGTCCCCTCGACCGCCCGGTGGAGGAGGGTGTTCTTGATGACGGAGAGCTTCACCCCCGCCTCCCGCGTGCGGCGGCGGAGGTCGGTCATCTGAGCGACGGTGAGCCCCCGGAAGTCTAAGAGGACCATCGAGGAGCAGTTCTTGAGCTGGGCCCGGAGCACCTCGAGCTTCCCGACCTTCTCGGGCCGGGGCTTCAGGCCATCGGCCGCTCTTCCCTTTTTCACTGCGGTTGCCATCGGAGGCGCTCCTTCACTTCAGCGAGGCCAGCAGGGCCTGATGATCCACCTTCACCCCGGGCCCCATGGTGCTCGAAAGGGTCAGCCCCTTGAAGTAGACGCCCTTGCTGGAGGAGGGCTTGGCCCGCATCAGGGCGTCCACCACGGCCGAGACGTTCTCGGCGAGCGCCTTGGCCTCGAAGCTGGCCTTCCCGACCGGGGCGTGGACGAGCCCAGCCTTCTCGGTGCGGTACTCCACCTTGCCCGCCTTGATCTCCCGGACCACCCGGCCGATGTCGAGCGAAACCGTCCCCGACTTGGGATTGGGCATCAGCCCCCGGGGCCCGAGCACCCGCCCCAGGCGCCCCACCAACCCCATCACGTCCGGAGTGGCCACCACCCGCTCGAAGTCGAGCCAGCCGCCCTGGATCTTCTCGACCAGGTCCTCGGCGCCCACGAAGTCGGCGCCGGCTTCCTTCGCTTCGCGCACCTTCTCGCCCTTGGCGAAGGCGACGACGCGCTCTGTCTTGCCCAGCCCGTGGGGGAGGGGCACGCTGCCTCGCACCATCTGGTCCGCGTGCCGGGGGTCCACCCCGAGCCTGGCCGAGATCTCGACCGTCTCGTCGAACTTCGCCTTGGCGAACTCCTTCACCATGCCCACCGCCTCGTCGAGGGCGTAGAGCTTGGCCCGGTCGACCTTCTTCAGGGCCTCCCGGTACCGTTTGCCGTGCTGCACCATGCCGAATCCTCCGTGGTCCCGGCGGCGCCCGCGGGGGGCGCCTCCCACTGAATGAGAACTAGTCCTTCACCTCGATGCCCATGCTGCGGGCGGTGCCCGCGATGATCTTGACGGCGGCCTCCAGGTCG
>MGDP01000225.1:13160-23755 GCA_001790955.1 Candidatus Tectomicrobia bacterium RIFCSPLOWO2_12_FULL_69_37 | reverse complement strand
TCAACATCGCCCTCTACGCGATGACGGGCAACTACAAGCAGGACCTGATCCACCATCCCTTCATCCAACGCCGCCTGAACCAGAGCTAGCGCCGATGGACTGGAGCACCCTCCATTGGCCGGGCGGGGCGCCGTGGTGGGTGCTCGCCCCGGCGGCCCTCCTCCTGGCCGAGTCGCTCCGGCGGCGGCGGCGCCTGCTGCTCGAGCGGCTCAGCCACGCGCGGGCGAACGTCCTCACCGCGCTCCGGGGCTTGCTCTACGCCTTGCTCGTCTTCTTCCTCTCCGGCCCGACTCTCATTCAGCGGAGCGAGCGCAGCCTGCCGCCGCGGCTGCTGGTGCTCGTGGACAGCTCGGCGAGCATGGGCGTGAAGGACGGCGCCGGGGGCCGGGCGCGGCTCGCCCAAGCGGTCGAGTTCCTCCTCGGGAAGGCCCCCGCGCAGCCGAAGGAGGGGGAGGGGAGCGCCCCGCAGGCGCTCCTGGACCGGCTCTTCCAGTTCTACGACGTCCAGCTCATGGGGTACGACGCCTCGGCCTCGCCCCTCTCGCGGGAGGCCCTTCGCGGGCTGGCGGCGAAGGGCCTGGGGAGCGACCCGCTGCGCTCCATCCGCACCGCCGCGGGAGAGCCGGGGAGCGCGGCCGGGGGCAGGACGCCCGGCCTCCGCGAGGATCGCCCGGCCGGCATCCTCCTCCTCTCGGACGGAGGGGACACGACCGGGAGCGCCTGGCCGCCCGAGGACGCCCGTGCCTTCCCGCCCGTCGTCTCGGTCGGCTTCGGAAACCCCGCGGACTTCCGCGACGTCTCCCTCCACGAGGTGCGGGCCCCGCGCATCGCCTTCCAGGACAAGGAAGTGCAGCTCGAGATCACCCTCTCCGTGCGTGGCTACTCGGGGCTCCGGCTGCCGGTGGCGCTCACGCGGGAGGGCCGCGTCGTGCGGACGCAGACCGTGGACATCGCGGGCGACCCCTCCGCCCAGAAGATTGAGTTCCGCTTCACTCCGAGTGAAGTGGGGAGCCTCCTGCTCGCGGTGGAGACGCCGGTCCAGCGCGGGGAGCTGGTGGAGTCGAACAACCGGGTCGAGATCCCCCTCGAGGTCCGGCGGGACAAGATCCGCATCCTCACCATCTCCGGCGCGCCCTCGTGGAACTACAGCTTCCTGCGGGCGGCCCTGAAGCGCGACCCGGCCATCGACCTGGTCTCCTTCGTCTTCCTGCGCACCTCGGAGGACGACCCGGGCGTCCCCACCCAGGAGCTGAGCCTTGTCCCCTTCCCGGTGGACCGGCTCTTCCTCGAGGAACTTAAGAACTTCGAGATCGTCGTCTTCGACAACTTCTCGGCCCAGGAGTACTTCAGCAACTACTACCTCGAGCGCGTCAAGGACTACGTCCGCAAGGGCGGGGCCTTCTGGATCTTCGGCGGGCGCGCCTCCTTCGGCGCGGGCGGCTACACGCGCTCGCCCATCGAGGAGCTCCTGCCCGTCCAGATCTCTTCAACCAACGACTACGTCCCGGCAGCCCGGGCGTCGGGCCGGCTGACCGAGGCGGGAGCGCGCCACCCCATCACCCGCCTCTCCCCGGACCCCGAGACCAACGCCCGGATGTGGGCGAGCCTCCCGCCCCTCAGGCGGCTGAACCTCGCCACGCGCAGCGAGGCGGGGCAGACCCTCCTCTCCTCCGAGAGCGACCGGGGCAGCGCCCCCCTCATCGCGGCGCGGCGCCTGGGCGAGGGGAGGATTCTCTCCGTGCTCAGCGACGACACCTGGCGGTGGAGCTTCGGGATGGTCGCGGCCGAGAAGAGCAACCAGCTCTATACCCAGCTCGTCGCCCAGATGACCCGCTGGCTCTCGGGCGACCCCGCCAGCTCCCAGGTCCAGATCCTCCCGGACGCCGAGCCGGGCAAGGACGGCTTCCACGTCGCCCGCGTCCAGGTGCTGGACGACGACTACCGCCCCGCCCAGGGCGCCGCCGTGCGGGTCTCCCTGCGGGACCTCTACGGGAACGTCCAGACCCTGGCCGGGGAGTTCCGGCCCGACACCGGCGAGTTCGAGGTGCGCTTCCGCCCGAGCGGGCGGGGGATCTACCGCGCCGAGGTCTCGGCCATGCTGGGCCAGCGGCACCTGGGCCAGGCCGTGCGGACGCTGAGCGTGGGCGGGGGCGCGGGGGGGGCGGAGTGGACCGACGTCAGCCCCCGCTGGGACCGCCTCCAGGGCCTGTCGGCCCGGACGGGCGGGGCGTTCCTGCGGGCGGCGGGGGAGGACCCCCGGAAGCTCGGGCAAAGCGTTCTCGACGCCCTCCAGGGGAAGGTCCCCTCCAAGATCCTCGAGATACGCGACGTGCGGCTGTGGAGCATCCCGTGGGTGGGCTTCGTGCTGATCCTCTTGCCCGCCTGCGAGTGGACGCTCAGGCGGCTGTGGGGGCTGGCGTGAGACGGACGGTGCGGCTGCTGGCTTGCCTCCTGCTGGCCGGGGGGTGGGTTCTCCCGGGGCGGGCCGAGGCGCGTTGCTCCCCCGAGGTGGTGCACCGGGACCCGGGGCCCCGCCTCGCCGCCTTCGCCGCCGGGAGTCAGAAGAAGAAGGCCAAGTTCTTCACCATCCAGTGGTTCGGCCACTCGGCCTTCCAGGTCATTTCGCCGGGCGGGACGCGGATTTTCACGGACCCCTTCGGGGCCGGTATCGGGCTGCCCCTTCCCGCGGCGAAGCCTCACGCGGTCACCATCGGGCGGGAGCACCCCCACCACAACTCCGTCTGGGTCCTCCAGGGAAATCCCCAGGTCATCCGGGGCCTGCGGGAGGAGGGGATGGAGTGGGCGGAGGTGCGCAGGACCGTGGGGGACGTTTTGATTTACAATGTGCCCGTGACCCAGCGCACTTTCGACGTGCGCACCAAGGGGTCCGCCTTCGTTTTCGAGGCGGGGGGGCTGTGCATCGCCCACTTGGGGGACGTTGCCGAGCCCTTCACGGCGTCCCAGCTGCGCCGCCTGGGGAAGGTGCACGTGGCCATGATCCCGGTCGGGGGAACCTTCACGGTGGACGGGAAGGGCGCCCAGGAGATCGTGCGCCAGCTCCGGCCCCACATCGCCATCCCCATGCACTACTGGGACGATGATGAGCGCCTGGGCCGCTTCCTGGAGGGGTTCCGGGAGGTGCGCCGGGTGGAACAGGGCGAGCTGACCGTCAGCCGGGGGAACCTCCCCAAGCCGACGGTGGTCGTGGTGATGGGGCGCAAGAGAGGCGAATGAGGCCAGGGGTGGTCCCTCGGCCCGGGTTTCCCCCCGTTGTCGGGTGAGGCTCAGATGGCGGAATCCTCCTATCAGAAGATCCTGGATTTCCTGGGGCGGGTGCTCGACGGGCGCATGAAGGTCCGCCGCCGGGAGGCGGCTCTGATCGCCTCGCTCGCGGTCCTGGGCGTCCTGCTGCTCGCGCCCGCGGCGGTGGCCCTCCAGCCTCTGTTCGGCTACACGGCGGTGATCTACCTCGCCCTGAGCGCCGCCCTGCTGGGGAGCGGTTTCGCGTGGGCCTACCTCCATCTGCGCCGGGGGCTGGGGCGCGAGAGCCTCGCCCTCGAGATCGAGTCCGAGCGGCCCGATCTGGGCAGCAACCTCATCAGCTCCCTCCAGCTCTACCCGCGGAAGGGCAAGCTGGGGCCGGACGATCCGACCTCGCCCGAGCTCATCGACGCCCTCGTCGAGGACACGAGCGTCCAGATCCGCATCCTGCGGCCCGCCGAATTCGTCCCCGAGCAGGGGGTCCGCGACCTGAGGCGCCTCGCGGGCTGGCTGGGGGCGGCCGCCCTGGCCTGCGCGCTCCTGTGGCCGGGCCTCTACCCGAGGGCGGCCTACCTGCTGGTCAACGCCTTCGACCTCATGCCCTTGCGGATCACCCACGTCTTCCTCACCGCGAGCGCCGACCGCGTGCTGCCCGGCTCCCCGATCTCCTTCGAGGTCCGGACCGAGGGCCGCAAGCCGGGCGGGGTGACGCTCGAGATTGCCCCGGCGGAGAAGGGGGCGGAGGGGGCCGGCCGCCTGCCGATGGAGAAGGCGGGCGAGGACCGCTACCGCGTCACCTGGGCGGGCGGGGAGCGCGACGTGCGGGTGACAGCCTGGGCGGGGCGGTTCCACTCCATCCCAGTCGACGTGAAGGTGGTCCAGCCGCCCCAGGTGACGGCCATCGAGGTGGTCTATTTCCCGCCCGAGTATACCGGCCTCAAGCCCAGCCGGGGCGAGGAGGAGGGCCACATCCGCGCGTATCTGGGCTCGACCGTCCACGTGCGGGTGCGGGCGGACCGGCCGCTCGCCGAGGCCGTGCTGGCCATGGCGGACGGCTGGCGGGTGCCCCTCAAGCTGGCCCAGGACGGAGCGCTCGAAGGGGTGCTCCTCCTGACGGGGCCGGGCTCCTACCAAGTGCGGCTGAAGGACACCTTCGGCTTCGCCAACCCCTCGCCCCCGCGCTACCGGATCGACATCGTCCCGGACACCGCGCCCAAGGTCGAGGTGACCGAGCCTGGCAAGGACCTCACCGTCGAGGCGGACGAGCAGGTAGGCGTCCGCTTCCAGGCGTCGGACGACTTCGGGGTGCGGAGCGTCTCCCTGGAGGTGCGTGTGGGCAGCGGCCCGGCGCGCCACCTCCGCGTGTGGGGAGGCGAGACGCCCCAGAAGGCCGTGGACGGGACCCATCTCTTCGACCTCCGCAGCATAGGCCTCCGGCCTGGCGCCGTCCTCACCTACCGCTTCGTGGCCGAGGACACGGACACGGTGAGCGGTCCCAAGAAGGGCTTCAGCGCTCCCTTCACCATCCGCATCCGCGACCGCGAGGCCGCGATCGCCAAGCTGGACGAGGACCTGGGCAAGATCTCCTCCCAGATCCTCGACCTGCTGGCGGACTTCCTGGAGAAGGGCGACCGCAAGGAGGAGGAGAAGGCGCCGGCCGCGAAGGAGGCCGCCGGGAAGAGGGAGCCGCAGGCGAAGGAGGCCCCGGCCGCCCGCAAGGGCGAGGAGACGCGCCAGGCGCGCCGCCCCGCGCCCGACGCCACCATGACCCGCAAGGCGGAGAATATCCTGGAAGCCATCCAGAAGGCCCGGACCCAGCTCCGCCCCCAGAACCCGCGCGAGGCCCTCGCCAGCATGGACCTGGACGCCCTCCAGCGGCAGCTGCGGGACACCCTCGAGCGGTTCCTGAGGCCCGCCGAGCAGGCCGCTTCCCCGAACGAAAGCGCCCAGCAGCGCCGCCAGCGGGAGGAGGATCTCGCTTCCCGCCAGGAGGAGGCGACCGAGACCCTGGAGCGGCTCGCCTCCATGGGCGAGGACATCCAGCGCAACGTGCGGATGGACCGCGTCGGCCGCTCGGCCGACTCGCTCCTCCAGCGCCAGCAGGCCCTCGAGCGGACCCTCGAGAAGCTCCGCCGCGAGGGGGGCATGAACGACGAGGCCCAGCGCCGGCTCGAGCAGGAGCTGGCCGAGCTCCAGCGCGAGATGAGCAAGCTGATGCAGGAGCTCTCCAGCCTCGCCCAGCGCATGCCGGCCGAGTTCATGAACCAGCGGGGCATGCGCAACCTGCCGATGCAGGACATGATGAAGGGCTTCGACCGCATCCGTGACATGATGCGCCAGGGGAACCTCCGGGGGGCGCTCGAAGCCCTCCGCCAGATGATGGGCCAGATGCAGCGGATGCGGGCCGCCCTCCGGGGCATGCAGCAGCAGCAGATGATGGCCCAGCGCGGGGGCAGCCCCATGCGCAGCCAGCAGAACGAGCTCTCCGCCATCGTCGAGGAGCAGCAGGCCATCCTCGGCGAGACGGTGAGCCTGCTGGACAACGCGGTGGACCGGCTCAAGAAGGGAGCCTCCCCGCGCCTCAAGGGGCTCGCCGATCAGATCGCCCGCGAGCGCAAGGAGGAGCAGGCCCTGGCCGGGAAGGCGGGCGAGACGGTCTGCGTGCAGGGCAAGCCCAAACCCGCGAAGGCCGCTCCCCCCATGGATGACGCCGACGCCGACGCGGCGATGGCCAAGGCCGTCGAGCAGGCCGGCCGCGCCCGGCAGCAGGCCATGGAGGAGATGGAGTCGCTCCTCCAGCGCGGCGACTGGGGCGCCATCTACCACCGCATGCGCGAATGGTGGGCCGCCATGCGCGGGCCGGAGTGCGTCGAGGACAAGGCGGCCGAAGGCCGCAAGGCGAAATGGGAGGAGGCCCGCAAGCAGCTTGAGCGGCTCCTCCAGGGCGCCGAGCGGAGCTTCTCGGCCGAGGAGCGGGCCGGCCTCTCGGGCCTGAAGGGCCGCCAGGAGGCCCTCAAGAAGCGGCTCGCCTCCTTCGAGGAGCGGCTGCGCCAGCTGATGCAGGTCTTCCCCTTCATCGACCCGGCCATCCTCCGCCGCATCGTGGAGGCGGGGCAGGCGATGGGCCAGGCGCAGGCCTCGCTGGGCCGGCGGAGCCCCTCCCAGGCCGTCCCGCCCGAGGAGGAGGCCATCCAGCGCCTCGCCCAGGGCCAGAGCGCCATGCAGCAGGCCATGCAGCAGATGGCCCAGCGCGGGAACTTCGGCATGGGGACGCCGCAGGGCTTCGGCGTCTACCGGGCCCCCGGGACGGGCTGGTGGGCGCGCAATCCCGAGGTGCAGGGGCAGGAAGACTTCCGCCCCCAGAACCGCGAGGGCGAGGAGGGGCAGCTCGGCACCCAGTTCAGCGAGGTGCTCATCCCGGACCGGGACCAGTACCGCGTCCCGCCCCAGTTCCGCGAGGAGGTCATGGAGGCCCTCAAGGACGGCATGCCGGGCGGCCTCCGCGGCGAGATTGAAGACTACTTCGACAGGCTGACGAAATGACGCGACGCTTCCGCGCATGGGCGGGCGGGGCGGCGGCCCTCGCCCTCGCGGCGTGGCTGGCCGCCGGCTTTACCGCCCCGGCATACGCCCACACCCTCTCGCGGCCGGTGCGGCCCTCCCAGGAGGTCGCCCGCCCGGAGGGCTACGCCCAGGTGGTGGACGAGCTCCGCTCCTGGAACCTCGACGCGGCCGAGCGGATTCTCGCGCGCCTGAAGGCCGAGAGGCCCGGCCTAGCCGAGTGGGATGGGCTCGAGGGCTCCATCCTGTATCTGAAGGGAGAGTTCCGGCAGTCCATCGAGAGGCTGGACTCGGCCCTGCGCAAGCGCGCGGGCGACAGCGAGTGGCTGGAGCTGCGCCTCCACGTGCGCCAGTCCCAGGCCGCCGTCGAGGGCTTCAAGGTCCACCGCACGCCCCATTTCGAGATCTGGCACGACGCCTCCGATGCCGTGCTCATGCCCTACCTTTCGGAAGCCCTCGAGGCCTCCTACCGCATTCTGGGCGATGAGCTGGGGGTTCGCCCGTCGCGTCCCGTCCGGGTCGAGGTGTTCACCGACTCCTCCCGCTTCAACAAGGCCTCCACCCTCTCCCAGGGGGAGATCGAGGGGAAGGGGGCGGTGGGCATCTGCAAGTTCAACAAGATCATGATGCTCTCGCCCGGCGCCCTCCTCCGGGGCTACCGCTGGCTCGACACCGCCTCGCACGAGTACGTCCACTATCTCATCGTGCTGGGCACCCGGAACCGCACCCCCATCTGGCTTCACGAGGGGATGGCCAAGTACCTGGAGAAGCGCTGGCGGCAGCAGGGGGACGACTACCTCCACCCCGGCGAGGAGATGCTCCTCGCCAAGGCGCGGGAGTCTAACGCCTTCGTCCCCTTCCAGCGCATGGAGCCGAGCCTCATCTATCTGGACACCCCCGAGGAGGTGCAGCTGGCCTACGCCGAGGCCGCGAGCGCCGCCGAGTTCATCCAGCGCCGGGGCGGCCGGAAGGGCCTCGCCGAGATGCTGCGCGCCATCCGCGAGGCCAAGGAAGCCCCGGCGAAATGGGAAGCCCCCCGGAAGGCGGACTCGCCCAAGGAGGCCGGCCTTCCGAAGAAGGAGGAGGGGCCGAAACCCAAGGAAGCCGAGGAAACACCCCCCTCCCGGCGGCGGGCCAGCCTCGTCGAGCTGGAGGCCACCGGGCCGCCGCAGAGCGCCGAGCCGGGGCTCCGCAAGATCTTCGGGGTGGACCTGGCGGGCTTCGAGAAGAAGTGGAAGGAGGATCTGAAGCGCCGGTCGCTCCGCCCCCGCCCCGGCGCCCAGGTGCAGCGCTTCCGCCTCAAGCCGACCGGGCCGGTGGATGAGAACGCGGCCGACCTGGAGGTCCTCAAGAGCGCCGTCGCCCGGCGGCGGATGCGGCTGGGCGACCGCCTCTCGCTGACGGGCCGGATGGAGGCGGCGCTCATCGAGTACACGCGCGCCCTCCGCGACGAGCCCTACTCGCAGCCCCTCCTGAACCGCATCGCGCGGCTCGAGCTCCAGACCGGCCAGCCCGATCGGGCCATCCAGCACATCCAGCGTGCGCTCGAGGTGGACCCCGACTACGCCACTTCCTACATCCACCAGGCGATGGCCTACGAGCTCAAGAGCAGCCCCGCCGAGGCGCTCAAGTCGTGGGAGGAGGTGCTTCACATCAACCCGTTCATCCCCCTGGTCCACGAGCGCCTGGCGGCGCTCTACGAGCGGGCCGGGGACAAGCAGAAGGCCCAGCGTGAGCGCGAGGCCGCCCGCGCCCTCCAGCGGCGCTGAAAGGTGGAGCGAATGGACGAAACGCGCAGCGAGCAGGCGACGGAACAGCACACGATGGGCGCCGTGGACGTCGAGGTGGCCCGGGAGATCGGCCGCAAGCGGGATCAGATCATCGGGCAGGTGCGTAAGGTGATCATCGGCCAGGGCTCGGTCATCGAGCTGGTGACGGTCGCCCTCCTCTCGCGGGGCCATTGCCTCCTGATGGGCGTCCCCGGCTTGGCCAAGACCCTCTTGATCCGCACCCTGGCGCAGGTGCTCCAGCTCGACTTCAACCGCATCCAGTTCACGCCCGACCTCATGCCCTCGGACATCACCGGCACCGACATCCTCGACGAATCGGCCGAGGGGAGGCGCATCTTCCGCTTCATCAAGGGGCCCGTCTTCACCCAGATCCTCCTGGCCGACGAGATCAACCGCACCCCGCCCAAGACCCAGGCGGCGCTCCTCCAGGCCATGCAGGAGCAGCGGGTGACCGCGGGCGGCCAGACCCACACGCTCCAGCCGCCCTTCTTCGTCCTCGCCACCCAGAACCCCGTCGAGCAGGAGGGCACCTACCCGCTGCCCGAGGCCCAGCTCGACCGCTTCATGTTCGAGATCGGGGTGGACTACCCGACCTTCGAGGAGGAGGCCTCGATCGTGGCCCAGACGACGTCGGACTACGATCCCGTCCTGGAGAAGGTGCTGGACGCCTCCCAGATCCTCTCCTTCCAGGACCTGGTGCGGCGAGTGCCGGCCGCTCCCTACGTGGTGGAGTACGCCGTCTCGCTCGCGCGGGCATCGAGGCCCACCGACCCAAACGCCCCCTCCTTCGTCCGCGAGTTCGTGGAGTGGGGGGCCGGGCCCCGGGCGAGCCAGTACCTTATCCTGGGCGCCCGCGCCCGCGCCCTGCTGCGGGGCCGCTACGCCGCCTCCATCGAGGACGTGCGGGCGCTGGCCGAGCCGGTGCTGCGACACCGCATCCTGGTTAACTTCCGGGGCCAGGCCGAGGGCCTGGGGCCGGTGAGCCTCATCAGCAGGCTGCTGGAGACGGTGACGCCTCCCGCCGAGGCGGGGGCGGAGTGAGCGCGCTCTTCTCCTCCAAGGAGGACACGCGCACCGGGCTCTCCTCCTTCTTCGATCCCTCCGTCGTGGCCCGCATATCGAGCCTCGAGTTGCGCGCGCGCCACGTGGTGGAGGGCGTCATGAGCGGCATCCACCGCAGCCGCGCCCGGGGCTTCAGCGTCGAGTTCGAGGAGCACCGGGCCTACTCCCCGGGCGATGAGCTCCGCCACATCGACTGGAAGGCGTTCGGCAAGTTCGACCGCTACCTCGTCAAGCAGTACGAGGACGAGACCAACCTGCGCGCCCACCTCGTGGTGGACGCCAGCGGGTCGATGGATTACGGCGAGGGCTCCATGACGAAGTGGAGCTACGCCGCCACCCTGAGCGCCTCGCTGGCCCACCTCCTCTTGCGCCAGTCGGACGCCGTGGGGCTCATGCTGAGCCGAGAGTCGGACGAGCGGCTGCTGCCCGCCAAGGCGGTGCGGGGCCACCTAACCGGTATCCTGGCCGCGCTGGACGCCGAGCGCCCCTCGGGCGGCACGGGCATCGCCCGCTCGCTCGAGCGGCTGGCGGAGGGCCTCCGCCGGCGGGGCATGGTGGTCGTCGTCTCAGACCTGCTCGACGACCCCGGGGCGGTGGCGCGGGGGCTGAGCTTGCTCCGCCTGAAGGGGAACGACGTCATCGTCTTCCACATCCTGGACGCGGCCGAGCTGGAGTTCCCCTTCGAGGGCCTGGCCCGCATGGAGGACGTGGAGACGGTCCGCAACGTGACGGTGGAGTGCGAGGTGGTGAAGGAGCCCTACCTGGGCCTCCTCGGGGAGTTCCTGGCCGGGACCCGCGAGCGCTGCCGCTCCCAGGGGATCCACTACGTGCTCCTCTCCACCGCCGAGCCGCTGGACCGGGGTCTGGTGCGCTTCCTGGCCTGGCGGGCCAAGGCGAGATAGGGGGAGGCCGTGGGATTTC
>MGDP01000225.1:0-13147 GCA_001790955.1 Candidatus Tectomicrobia bacterium RIFCSPLOWO2_12_FULL_69_37 | reverse complement strand
GCCTGGCGGGCCAAGGCGAGATAGGGGGAGGCCGTGGGATTTCAGTTCTTCCACAGCATCCTGCTGTGGGGCATGGGGCTGGTTCTCCTCCCGATCCTCATCCACCTGCTGAGGCGGCGGCTGGTGCGCCGGCACAAGCTGCCCACCTTCGAGTTCCTCCTGCGCACCCAACGCCGGCTCACGACCCGCAGCCGCCTGCGCAACTGGATCCTGCTCGCGCTCCGGGTTTCGGCCGTGGCCATCGTGGTGCTCCTCTCGGCGAGGCCCCTCCTCCAGATGGCGGGCGGAGAGTCCGGGAGTACGTGGTCGCCCCTCCATCTCGTGGTCGTGCTCGACAACTCGGGCAGCATGGCCTACCGCACGGCGGGCGGGACCCGGCTGGAGGCGGCCCGGAAGGCCGCCGAGCGGCTGGTGCGGGACCTCTCCTCCTCGGACCGGGTGACGGTCCTCGCAACGGTGGGGGAGCGGGGGGAGGGGCCGCCCGGCATCCAGCGGCGGGATCAGGCCCTCTCCCGGCTCTCGGCCATCGTCCAGACGGACGCGGCGGGCGATCCCGCCCTGGCGATCCGGCGGGCCCTCGAGAGCCTGACCGTCCCGGCCGACCGGCGGACGGTGATGGTGTTCAGCGATTTCGCCCGGGGGGATTGGGACAAGGTGCGCGTCCAGGGTCTCCGCCGCCTGCTCCCCCACGCCGAGCTCCAGATGGTGCGGGTGGCGCCCGAGGCGGGGACCGACGACGTGGTGCTCGCGGGGCTGACCCTGCGGCCCTGGCCGCCCCGCGCGGGCGCCGCCTTCAGCGTCTCCACGCGCATCGTGAACCGGGGCGGCTCCCGCAAGGACCGGGTGCCGGTTTCGCTCTTCGTCGGGGAGGAGAGGGTGGCCTCGGCCGAGCTGGCGCTGGAGCCCGGGGCCGAGGGCGGCACGAGCTTCCGCATCCGGGCGCCCGAGAAGGGCGTGCTGCTCGGGCGGGTGGAGCTGGGGGACGACCCGCTGGAGACGACGAACCGGCGCTACTTCGCCGCCTCGATGGGGCAACAGCTCCGGGTCCTGCTCGTGGACGGCGACCCCCAGCGCGGGCTCCTGGACAGCGACACGTTCTATCTGGCTTCCGCCCTTCGCGCGGCCCCTCCGGGCGGCGACTCCTCGATGCTGGTGGAGGTTGTGGCCCACTACGAGCTGGCCAAGGTGAAGTGGGAGGACTACGACTTCGTCGCCGCCTGCAACGTGGGGCAGTGGCCCCCCCAGGCGGCAGGTTCCCTGCGGAAGTTCGTCGAGAACGGCGGGGGATTCCTCCTGGCGGGGGGAGACCTCGCGGCCCGCTCCCTGCCAGACGGCGGCTGGCTCCCGGCCGTCCTCGGGGAGCCCCGGCGCCTGAGCCCGCCCCGGCACCCCGCCGTCCCGCTGGAGCTGCAGGAGCACCCGATCTTCGGGGCGCTCGGGCGGAACCCGGGGCGGTTCTTCTCGCGAGTGAGGGTGGGCAAGCTCTTCCCGCTGTCCCCGGCCGGATCGGCGGCGGCCCTGCTCACCCTGGCGGACGGCACGCCCCTCCTGGTGGCGGGGTCCCTCGGGAGCGGGAGGGCGGCGGTATGGGCCTCGACCTGCGACCGCGACTGGGGAGACCTCCCGGTCCATCCCGTCTTCGTGCCCTTCGCGCGGGGGCTCGTGGAGTATCTGGGCGGGCGGGCCAAGGGGACGGCCTCCACCGCCCTCGACGCGGGGGAGCCCCTGGAGGTGCGCCCCCAGGCGGCCGGGCGGGACGAGGCCGTTCGCGTCCGCACCCCCGGCGGGGAGGAGATCACCCTCCGCCTGGAGAGCCCCCGGCCGCTCTCTCCGCCTGCCCGGCCCGGTGCCCCGGCGGCCCAGGAGCGCTCCGCCGCCCCCCCGGCCCGGCAGGGGCGCTTCGAGGGCACTGCGCGGGCGGGCTTCTATCAGGTTCTTTTCGCCGACGACTCTTCCCAGATCCTGGCCGTGAACCCGCCCGCCTCGCAGGGGGACCTGGAGCCCTTGAGCGATTCCGCCCTGCGGGAGCGCCTCCCGGGGGTCCGGCTGGCATTCAGCGCCATCCGGGCGGGGGAGGGCAACCCGGCCCGTTCGGTCGAGGGGCGGACGGACCTGGGGCCCCTCCTTTTCCTCTTCCTTGCCGGCCTGCTGGTGGTGGAGGGGATGCTGGCGGACCACAGTTGACGGTTTTCGTTGTCTCCTTCCCGGCGCTGTGGTAGGGATGAGGGAGCGGGGGCGGTGCATGAGGCCCCCCGGCAATCGCCCTGAAAGGCAGGATGATGGCGGAGCGCAGCGAAGAAATCGCCCTGTATATCGACTTCGAGAACCTGGCCCACGGGTTCACACGGTCGGGCAAGGAGGAGTTCGACATCGAGCGGGTGCTGGCCCGGCTCGTCGAGAAAGGCAAAGTGGTGATGAAGCGGGCCTACTGCGACTGGTCCCGCTACGCCAAGTACAAGGCGGCCCTCCACGAGGCGGGCATCGAGCTGGTGGAGATCCCCCGGCGGTCCGTGACGGGCAAGAACTCGGCCGACATCCGGCTGGTCGTGGACGCCATGGACATGTGCTACTCCAAGGAGCACATCGGAATCTTCGTCATCGCCTCGGGCGACAGCGACTTCTCCCCCCTGGTCTCCAAGCTCAAGGAGAACGGCAAACACGTCATCGGGCTGGGGATGAAGAGCTCGACCTCCGATCTCCTGGTCTCGAACTGCGACGAGTTCATCTTCTACGAGGACCTGGAAGGCTCCCAGGCGGGCCACACCCGCCTCTCCGCCGACCTGCCCAAGCAGAAGCAGGAGGTCTTCGGCCTCCTTCTGGAGTCGGTGGACGCCCTCCAGCGCGAGAACGTGGGCATCCTCTGGTCCTCCATCGTCAAGGAGACGATGAAGCGCAAGCGGCCTTCCTTCACCGAGCGGGGGCACGGCTACCGGACCTTCAGCGACCTGCTGGAGGACGCCCAGCGGGGCGGCCTGGTTTCCCTGCGCAAGGACGAGCGGAGCGGGAGCTACATCATCACCAGCCTGACGGGCGGCCGCCCAGTCGGGGAGTTCGGCAACGGGCGGGAGGCCCCCCCCGTGTCCCCGCCCCGCCGCGCCCCGGCCAGGCGGCGCAGCCGGAGGAAATCTGCCGGGAAGAGTGACGCTGCGGCGCCGGGAGAGGGCTGAGCAAAGAGTGGCCCCGTGCCGCCCCGCCCGGTGAAGGGCGGAGCGGCTCGGGCGGACGGGGCCACAAGAGAAAGCGGTTCGGTCAACGGAATCAGCCCCTTTGCAGGGGCCACCCCAAATCATCCCACACTGGCCCGGCCCGCCGCAACACCCTCGCGAGGCAGGCAAGCGGCCGGAAGCGCCTTGGACATGATGTTTTACTTTAACTTTGAATGAAAGATCAGCATTTTTCAGATGGCTAAAAGTATTTTTCGATATTTTACTTGATACTCCGACTCATCGGCCTGGGCCGAAGCGGGAGAAACCAGCGGAGGAAAGTCCTCGGAAAGGAGGGGCCATGGCGGGAAGATTCACCCGGGAGGAGGTGGTCGCCCGTCTCCAGGGAGAGCGGCGGGCGGGGCGGGCCATCTACGACGCGCTCTGCGGGAGCGGGATCACGGCCAAGTTCGCCGCCCGGGGCGGCGCCGACCTGGTGAGCACCTTCAACCTGGCCTACTTCCGGATGCAGGGCCTGAGCTCCATGGCGGGCTATCTCCCCATCGGGGACGCCAACGCCATCACGCTCGAGCTGGGCGAGCGCTCCATCCTGAACGTGGTCCGGGATTGCCCCGTGGTGGCCGGGGTGCTGGGGGCCGACCCCACCCGGGACATGGCCCGCTTCGTGGACCGGCTGGCCGAAGCGGGCTTCCACGGAGTGATGAACTGCCCCACAGTCGCCCTCATCGACGGCAAGTTCCGCTCCGACCTCGAGGAGACGGGGATGGGCTACGCCAAGGAGATCGAGGTCCTGGCCTACGCCCATCGAAAGGGCCTCTTCACCAAGGCCTTCTGCACCACCCCCGAGGAGGCGCTGGCCATGGCCGAGGCGGGGGCGGACAACATCATCGTCCACTTCGGGAACAGCTCGGGCGGCTCCATCGGCTCCAAGACCGTCATGCAACTTGATCCGGCCGCCCAGCGGGCCGCGCTCCTCCTCGACGCCCTGGCGCCCAAGCACCCGGACCGCATCGTGACCTGCCACGGGGGGGTGCTGGAGCGGCCGGCCGACTTCGAGGCCCTGCTCGCGAAGGAGGGCCGGCTGGACGGCTACGTGGGCGGCTCCTCCGCCGAGCGCTTCCCGATCGAGGAGGCCGTCCCCCGGGCCGCCCGGGCGTTCAAGGCCATCCGGACCCGGAGGTAGTGGGGTCCGGCTTCCCCTGAGGTCCCCGGCCATGCCCGAGCCCATCGTGGCCCTCCTCGTCACCCTGGACAGCAAAGAGGCCGAGGCCCGCTTCGGCTGCGAGGCTCTCCGGCGGGCGGGGGCGCTCCCCCGCCTGGTGGACACCTCCTGCCGGCCCCACGGCGCCTCGGGGGACTTCCTCCCCGCGGGCCGCCTGGCCGAGGCGGCGGGCCGCCGCTGGGAGGAGCTGGCCGGGATGGATCGCGGGGCCGCCGCCGAGGTGATCATCGCCGGGGGCCGGAAGGTCCTCGCCGGCTGGCTTGGGGAGGGCCAACTCGCGGGCGTCCTGGGGCTGGGCGGGGCGAACGGGGCGAACCTCGCCTGCGGCATCATGCGGGCGCTGCCCCCGCTGCTGCCCAAGGTCATGGTCAGCCCGGTGGCCGCCACGGCGGCGGTGCAGTGGTTCGTGGGCGAGAGCGACATCGCCATGTTCCCCTCGGTCGGGGACCTCTCCCTGAACCGGATCACCCGCGCCATCATCGAGAGCGCGGCCCAGGCCGCGGCCGCCATGGCCCGGGGCTGGATGGGGCGGGAGCGGGCGGAGGCGAAGGCGGCCCCGCTCGTCGGGGTCACCTCCTTCGGGGGGACGGCGGGCTGCGTCTCCCGGGTGGAGGCGAGGCTCCGGGAGGCGGGCTTCGAGGTCATCCTCTTTCACGCCTCGGGCCCGGGGGGCCGGGCGCTCGAAAACCTCGCCCGGCTGGGGGAGCTGGCCGGGGTGGTGGACGTGACCACCCACGAGCTCACCGACCTGCTCGTGGACGGGGTGTACAGCGCGGGCGACGGCCGGCTCCGGGGGGCGGGGGAGGCGGGCATCCCCCAGGTGGTGGTGCCGGGCGCCCTCGACCACGCGAATTTCTGGGCGGGCCAGGTGCCCGAGGCTTACCGGGGGAGGGCGTTTATCCAGTACAACCCCCAGAACCTCCTGATGCGGACGAGCGCGGAGGAGTTCGATGCCCTGGGCCGGATGGTGGCCGAGCGGTTGAACGGGGCGCGGGG
This sequence comes from Candidatus Tectomicrobia bacterium RIFCSPLOWO2_12_FULL_69_37, assembly GCA_001790955.1. Lineage (GTDB taxonomy): Bacteria > UBA8248 > UBA8248 > UBA8248 > UBA8248 > 2-12-FULL-69-37. The sequence continues at coordinate 7,765 of MGDP01000225.1, read as the reverse complement.
GCCGGTGGCGGTGCTCATCCCGGGAAAGGGCTACAGCGAGCACACCAAGCGGACGGCCCACGACCTGGAGGGGCGGCCCGTGGGGCCCTGGCTCCAGCCCGAGGCGGACGCCGCTTTCGCCCGCTCCCTCCGGGCCCATCTCAAGAGGGGGCGGGTGGAGGAGCTGGACCTCCACATCAACGACCCGGCCTTCGCCGACGCCTGCGCCGACGCTTTCCTGGCCCTGGCGCGCGCGGCGGGGCCCGAGCGGGCGGGGAGGGCGCGGTGAGCATCCCCGTGGAGCACCACGAGACGGACGTCCTCGTCGTGGGCGGGGGGGCGGCGGGCACCCTGGCCGCCTTCGAGTGCGCCGAGGCGGGGGTGCGGGTCATTCAGGCGACCAAGGGCCGCGCCACCAGCGGGACGACCACGGTCGCCCGGGGGGGCTTCGCCGCCGCCATGGCGCCCGGGGACAGCCCGGAGCTCCACCTGAAGGAGATCCTCGAGCACGGGGGCGAGCTGATCGACCCCGTGCTGGCCCGCACCTGGGTCCACGGCATCGTCGAAGTGGTGAAGGACCTGGAGAGCTGGGGGGCCGAGTTCATCCGGGACGCCAGGGGGCAGCTCGACCTCAAGATGTTCCCCAGCCACACCTACCCGCGCGCCCTCCATCACTACGACACCACCGGTAACATGGTGACCAAGGTGCTCTCCAGGCGCCTTCGGGCGGACGCCCGCATCGCCCAGCACCCTCACACCGCTCTCCTGGACCTCGTGACCGAGGGGGGGAGGGTCGCGGGCGCCTGGGGGGTGGACTACTCCCGGGGCAGGCTGGCGGCCTACGCCGCCCGGGAGGTCATCCTCTGCACGGGCGGGGGGAGCGGCCTTTTCTACGTGAACGACAACCCGCCCCAGGTGACGGGGGACGGCTACGTCCTGGGTTTCCGGGCGGGGGCGCCCCTGCTCGGGATCGAGATGATCGACTTCCAGGCCATGTGCTGCGCGCCGGAGGAGCTCTTCGGCTTCGCCCCGCACCCGACCGGCTTCATCAACGCCGGGGCCGTCTTCCGCAACCGGGACGGGGAGGCCTTCCTCAAGCGCTACTTCCCCGAGACCGCCGAGCAGAGCACCCGCAGCGAGGTCATCCTGGCCATGGCCCAGGAGATCCACGCGGGCCGGGCGGGGAAGACCGGGGGCATCTTCATGGACGCCACCCAGGTGCCCCTGGAGGTCATCCAGAAGCAGATCCCCCACGTCTACAAGACCTGCCTCTCGCGCGGCATCGACATCACCAAGACTCCCTTGGAAGTCGCCCCGGGGAGCCACACCTGGCTGGGCGGGCTCCAGATCGACGCGGACGGCCGCACCCCCGTCCCCGGCCTCTGGGCGGCGGGGGAGACGGCGGGGGGTATCCACGGCGGGAACCGCATCGGGGGCTCCGCCCTCTCGGCTTCCCTCGTGTTCGGGCGCCGGGCGGGCAGGGCCGCCTCGGCGGAGGCCAGGCAGGCGCCGGGGAAGGCCGCCGCCAAGATCGCCGTCCCGGACGCCGAGCGGGCCTGGGTGGAGGAGCTCATCGGGCGCCGCGAGGGGCCCCTCCAGGCGGACGTGCGCCTGCGCTGCCGGATGCTGGCCCACGAGAAGCTCGGGACCATCCGGGACGCCAGGGGCTGCGCGGACGCCCTGGCCGGGTACGAGCGCATCGAGCGGAAGGAGATGCCCCGCATGCGGCTGGCGGGGGAGGCCCGCGCCTCGGACAAGGCCCGGGGGCAGGAGCTGGAGAGCGCCCTCTCGGTCCGCAACCTGGCCCTCCTGGGGCGGCTGCTGGCCACGGCCTCCCTCCGCCGGGAGGAGAGCCGGGGGGCGCACTTCCGGCTCGACTTCCCGGAGAGGGACGACGCCCGCTGGCGGGTGGTCACCCGGCTCGCGATGGGGCCGGGCGGGGAAATCCGGTTCTCGATCGATCCGGTCAAGATGCATCATCTGGCAACAAATTAATTATCATATACTTGCATGGAGATTCTAATGAAAAACATGAAAACAGGAGTGATCGGCTTGGGGAACATGGGCGGGGGGGTCGCGCGCAACTTCGCGAAGGCCCGGGTGCCCCTCATGGTGTGGGATGTCTCCCCGGCCGCCTGCAAGAAATTCGAGGGGATGACAGGGGTCGAAGTGGCCAAGCCGGCCGAGATGGCCGGGGCCTGCGACCTCATCGTCTTCGTTGTGCCCAGCACGAAGGAGGTGGCCCAGCACCTGAAGGGGCCGCGTGGCATCCTGGCGAACGGCCGGCCCGGAACCGTCATCTGCGACTTCACCACCTCCGACCCCGCCGCCTCGATGAAGCTCGCCAGGCTCGCGGCCCAGAAGGGGATGCCCTACCTGGACGCCGGCATGAGCGGCGGGGCCACCGGGGCCGAGGCGGGCACCCTGACCCTGATGATGGGCGGGGACAAGAAGGCCTTCGCGCGCATCCGAAGGCGCCTCGCCCCCATCGCCGCCAAGCTCTTCCTCCTGGGCCCCTCGGGCTCGGGGCACACCCTGAAGCTCGTCCACAACCTCGTGACCCACTCCATCTTCATGGCCACCTGCGAGGGATGCCGGATGGCCGAGCGGGCGGGCATCCGGCTCCAGGACGTGATCGAGGTCTTCAACGTGGCGAACGCCCGCAGCTACGCCAGCCAGTTCCGCTTCCCCCGGCACATCCTCTCGAAGAAGTGGGACGCCAAGTCGCGCGTCTTCAACCTGCTCAAGGACCTCACCATGGCGGTCGGCATGGGCAAGCGCCTCGGGGCGGACACTTCCTACGGGGAGGTGACCCGCAACTTCCTGGAAAAGGCCGCCGGGCGGGGGATGCTGGAGAAGGATTACGCCCTTCTCTACCGGGACTTCGAGAAGATCCGCAAGAGCCGCGTCCGCCGGAAGGTGAAGCTGGCCTAGCCCCCGGCGGCGGGGCGGGGTAATATCTCCTCCTTCGCATGGGGGATGGACGCAATGAAGCTCGTCGTCGGGATCACAGGAGCCTCCGGGGCCATCTACGGAGTCCGCTTCCTGGAGGTGCTCCATGAGGCCTACCCGGAGGTCGAGACCCACCTCGTGGTCTCCAAGGCGGGGCTCCGGGTGCTCCAGCACGAGACCGGGAAGGACGCCAAGGACCTGGCGGCCCTGGCCAGCGTCGTCCACCCCGAGAGCGACATCGGCGCCCGGCCGGCCAGCGGGAGCGCCCGCTTCGACGCGATGGTCGTCATCCCCTGCTCGATCAAGACCCTCGGGCTCATCGCCACGGGGACGGGGGACAACCTCATCGGCCGGGCGGCGGACGTCATCCTCAAGGAGGGGCGGCGGCTCGTGCTCGTCCCCCGGGAGATGCCCCTTTCGGCCATCCACCTCGAAAACATGCTCAAGCTCGCCCGGCTGGGGGTGATGATCCTGCCTGCCTCGCCGGGCTTCTATTTCGGCCCCAAGACCCTGGACGACCTCGTGAACCACGTGGTGGGGAAGACCCTCGATGCCCTCGGCCTGGACCACGATCTCTTCGAGCGGTGGAAGGGCCAGTTCCCCGAGCGCCGGGGAGCCGCCGCGGAGCGCGGGGCGGGGGCGGGCTGAGGAGGCCGCATGATGCCGCAGGAGAAAGAACGAGAGGTGGCGGAGCGCATCGAGGCGGCGGCCCACGCCCTTTTCGGGCTTCCCCGGGACGAGCGCTCCCGGCGGGCCGCCGCGGAGATGGCGGGCATGCTCGCGCAGCTCGACGCCGCCCCGCTCGGCAAGGAAGAAGAGCCCATCATGCCGGCCCACCGGCGGGAGGAAGGGGGGACCCGCTGAAGTGGTGCTCAAAAGCCTCGTCCTCCCCTCGTTCTACCAGGACTCGGTGGCCCTCATGCGCGTCGCCCAGGCCCTCCGGGGCGAGAAGGGGGTGCGTGAGGCGGCCGCCCTCATGGGCACCCCCTCCAACCACGCCATCCTCGAGCAGGCGGGCCTCGCCCGCGCCCTCGGCCGGGAAGCGGGCCCCAACGACCTGATCCTCGCCGTCCGGGCGGAGAGCGAGGCCGCGGCTGAGCGGGCGCTGGCCGCCGCGCGCGAGCTGCTCTCCCGGCGCCGGGCCGTCTCCGGGCAAGGGACCGCCCCCGCCCCCCGCTCCCTTGATGGCGCCCTGCGCCTCCTGCCGGGAGCCAACCTCGCGGCCATCTCAGTGCCGGGGGCCTTCGCCAGGCGCGAGGCGATGAAGGCCCTGAGGCGCGGGCTGCACGTCTTTCTCTTCAGCGACAACGTACCCGTCGAGGCCGAGGCAGACCTCAAGCGCGAGGCCCTCGCGCGGGGCCTCCTCTGCATGGGCCCGGACTGCGGGACGGCCTACCTGAACGGGACGCTGCTCGGCTTCGCCAACGTGGTCCCCCCGGGGCGGGCGGGCATCGTCGCCGCCTCGGGCACGGGGCTCCAGGCGGTGGCCTCCCGCCTTGCGGCGCTGGGGGAGGGCGTCTCCCAGGGCATCGGGACCGGGGGAAGGGACCTGACCGCCCGGGTGGGCGGCGCGATGACCCTCTTCGCCCTGGAGGCCTTGAAGACCGACCCGGGGACCGAGGCCGTCGTCCTCCTCTCCAAGCCCCCGGACGCTGATGTGCTGCCCCGCCTCGAAAGCGCCTTGGGGAGCCTCGGCAAGCCCGCCGTCGTCTGCTGCCTGGGGGCGGGGCCCCCGGCCCGGGGGGCGGGGCTGTGGGTGGAGACCTTGGAGGACGCCGCCGGGGCGGCCGCCGCGCTTCTCCAGAAGAAACCCTGGTCGCCCCGGCCCTTCGCGGACCCCAAGGACATCCGGGCGCGGCTCGCGCGCTTGGGGCGGGGAAGCGGCGCCGGCCCAGGGCTCCTGGGCCTCTACACCGGAGGCACCCTCGCCCATGAGGCTCACCTGCTGCTGGAGCCCCACCTGGGGTGGATCCCCTTCAACGAGGAGGGCGGAAGCTCCCCCCACCGCATCGTGGACCTGGGGGACGACGCCTACACGGTGGGGAAGCCCCACCCCATGCTCGACCCCGAGGCCCGGGCGGAGTGGGTGCGCCGGGCGGGCCGCTCGAGGGATGCCGGTGTTCTTTTGCTCGACCTGGTGCTGGGCAAGGCCGCCCACCCCGATCCCGCCGGCGCCCTGGCGGAAGCCGTGAAGGAGGCAAGGGCCGAGGCCGCGAAGGAGGGGAGGCGGCTCGTGGCGGTCGCCTCGGTCGTCGGCACGGCGTCCGATCCGCAGGGGCTCGCCGGGCAGGTCGCCCGGCTGGAGGCGGCGGGGGCGGAGGTGCTCCCCTCGAACGCCCAGGCGTGCCGCTTCGCCGCGCTGCTCCTGAAGCCCGGCCTCGCGGAGAAGTGGCTGAAGGGGGCGGCATGAGCCTGATCGAAGGCCCGCTCCGGGTGGTGAACGTGGGGCTCGAGCTCTTCGCCAAGGAGCTGCGGGCGGAGGGGGTCGAGGTGGTCCACGTGGACTGGCGTCCCCCCGCGGGAGGGAACCCTCGCCTGGCGGGTCTGCTGGAGCGGCTGGAGGAGTTGGATCAGCAGGAGGGATGAAGGGTTATCCGCTCGGCGGGAGGGAGGTGCGGGGTGGCGGCGGAAGCGTGGCGGCTGACGTTGAGCGAGGGCCTGCGGCGCCTGAGCGAAGGCTCTCTCACTGCGAGCGATTGGGTGCGCGCCCTCCTGGGTCGCATTGATTCCTGCGAGGGCCGGGTGAGGGCCTGGGTCCACGTGGACCGGGAGGGCGCGCTGGCCGCGGCCAAGGCGGTGGAGGGGAGCCGCGCGGGCAAGCCTCCCCTGGCGGGGGCCCCGGTCGCCTTCAAGGACATCATCGACGTCCAGGGGATGCCGCGGGAAGCGAATTCCCCCCTCTACAAAGGCTACGTGCCGCGGAAGGACGCAGCGGCCGCCGCGCGCCTGCGGGCGGCGGGGGCCATCCTGCTCGGCAAGACGGTGACCACCCAGTTCGCTACCTCGGACCCCGCCGAGACGTTCAACCCCTGGAACCCGGCGTACAGCCCCGGCGGGTCGAGCAGCGGCTCGGCCGCCGCCGTGGCGGCGGGGATGGTGCCCGCGGCGCTGGGGAGCCAGACGGGGGGCTCGGTGCTCCGGCCCTCGGCCTTCTGCGGAGTGGTGGGCTTCAAGCCCACTTACGGGCGCATCCCCCGGACGGGGATGGTGCCGGTTTCCTGGACGCTCGACCACGTGGGCATCATCGCCCGCTCCGCTGAGGACGCGGCGCGCCTCCTCACCGTTCTGGCGGGGCCGGACGCGGGGGACGACGCCTCGCTCGATGCGCCGGCGGCGGATTATGCCTCCGCCTCCGCCCCGCGAAGGCCGGCCCGTGTCTGCTTCCTCAGGGAGGACTTCCTCCCGCGCGCCAGCCGGGAGGTGGCCGAGTGGACGGAGCGGGCGGCCGCCCGGCTGAAGGAGAGGGGCGCCGCGGTGGAGGAGGGGAGGCTCCCCGTGGACTTCGACCTGCTTCACGCGGCCCACCGCGTCATCATGCGCGTCGAGGCGGCGGCGTACCACGGCCGCATGTTCCGCGAGAACATGGACGCCTATCTCCCCGAGGTCCGCCACAACATCTCAGGCGGCCTCATGGTCCCCGCCGTCCACTATGCGCAGGCGCTTCGCCTGCGGGCCCGTCTAGCCCGCGAGACGCAGCGCCTGCTGGAGCGGTATGAGCTGGTGCTTTCCCCCTCCATGGTCGAGGCGCCGCCCGTCCGGGAGAAGTCGACTGGGAACGCGCTCTTTCAGGAGCCGCTCACCCAGTCGGGCCTCCCGGCCATCACCCTCCCGCTGGGGCGGGGGGAGGGAAACCTGCCGATCGGGGTCCAGCTGGGGGCGGGCCGCCTCAAAGAGGCGGAATTGCTGGGCGTTGCGCGCTGGTGCGAGGCGGAGCTGGGATGGAGGTCCGAAATAGCCCCCCTCTAGGCGCCCGGGAAGGCCCCGGCGCCTTGCTGGTTTCGGAGTAGTCCTTTATATTCTGAGTGTAAAGTCTGATTCAAAGGGGCGCGCGAGTTCGAGTCTTGTTTCATCGGCCCGTCGAACTTTGTGCGGAAGGTTGGGGTTTGCCGTCATCACTCAGCATGGAGGGGAAAAGATGAGTTCCTGGGGAAGTTGGCTTAAGGGGGCGGCGGTTGCAGTGGCCGTGAGCGGTCTCGCCTGGACGGGCGCCGAGGCTGCCATCACCAAGGCCACCATCGTGGGCGCGGGCAAGGGGGCGGGGGCGTTCCGCCAGGCGGGTGCCATCGCCGAGGTGGTGAACAAGAACAGCAAGACGGTCAACATGACCAACCAGGAGACGGCCGGGTTCGTGGCGAACACCCGGATGATCGCCAACAGCCGGGTGGAGTTCGCGCTCACCAACGGCGTCTTCGTGGACGCGATCCAGACGAAGCAGCACCCCTTCGACAAGGAGCGCAAGGCTTCCACCAACCTGCGCGGCATCGGGCCGGTGGCCGGGGCCTGGCTCCAGATCGCCGTCCTGGCGGACAGCGGCATCATGAAGGTGGAGGACCTCAAGGGCAAGCGCTTCAGCATGGGCCCGAAGGGCAGCAACTCGGTGTACATGCAGGAGATCGTCTTCAAGGCGATGGGAATCTACGATTCCATCCGGAAGGACTATCTGAAGTGGGAGGACGCGGCGAACTACATGGTGGACGGCAAGCTGGACGCCTGGGGCATCCCGAATCCCATCCCCGGCCCCGCGCTTCTCCAGGCCGCCCAGAGCCGGCCCATCCGCATGCTCGACATCCCGGAGAAGGCCCTCGACGCGTTCATGAAGATCAGCAAGGCGTAC
>MGDP01000224.1 GCA_001790955.1 Candidatus Tectomicrobia bacterium RIFCSPLOWO2_12_FULL_69_37 | reverse complement strand
ACGTCCGGCTCAAGGAAACCGACGGCGAGGAGGGCGTCTGGCTCGAGCGCCCCGCGGACGCCAAGGACTGACCGGGTCATCCCAGGAAAGGACGCACGCATGCTCAAGGAGGTCCACCACATCGGCATCGCCGCGGCGGACATGGAGGCCGCCCTCCGCCTCTACACCGAGGGCGCGGGCGCCAGGCTCGTCGAGCGCGAGCCCTCCACGGACGGCACCATGGACATCGCCATGCTCTGGCTGGGGAACGCCTTCATCGAGGTTCTCGCGCCCAAGCAGGGCGAGTCCGCCATCAAGAAATTCATCGAGAAGCGCGGCGAGGGCCTGCACCACGTCGCCTACGAGGTCGCGGACATCGAAGCGGAGTTGAAACGCCTCAAGGCCGCCGGCTACGAGCTCATCGACGAGAAGCCCCGCCCCGGCGCCATGCGCTCCACCATCGCCTTCCTCAAGCCCAAGAGCACCGGCGGCGTGCTGTGGGAACTGGTCGTGCCACCAAAGGATGAGAGGAAGGGGTAGGGACTCTTGGAAGTAATGATGGGCCTAATAGATGAACTCAAGAAATTCCTTGCTGAAATTGTCCAAGGCCTTGGACTGATCTCGACAGAGTTCGTGAAATTAATGAGAGCATTCATCGATTTCGTGTTCGTGCTGTTTGGCGTTCCTCTTTATATTTTCGGAAAAGGGTTCTCGTTATTTTTCTGGTTGATAATGATAGTTACACTTAGCATATCTGTCATATTGATAATTTACTTGTTCACAACGACGATTCTCGTAATTCCCATGCACATTGCAAAATACTTAAAGGGAAAACTCCGTATCGCAGTCGTAGCTGAGCAATCCAATATTTCAAAAGAGCCTCCTGATTCTTCATCCTCCCCCTCCGGCTCATCTCAAACTCCGAATAGTAACATCTAGACCCTACACATCCTTCCCCTTCTTCGCCTTCCAGGGGTACCGCGGGCTGGTCTTCTCGGCGTAGTCGAGGGGCTCGCTGGGCATCTCGAGGACGCGGACGATGTGGTCCCCGCGCCCGCCCGAGCCCTCGGCCAGGCGGTCGATGCCGCAGCCGTGCAGGCGGAAGACGCTCCCCGGCCGCGTCCCGGGGGGGATCTCGATGCGCATGGCGCCCTTCACCGTGGGGACGCGCACCGGGCCGCCCTCATCGAGCCGGAAGCGGGGGAGGCTCACCTCGCCGTAGACGTCCAGCCCCTGGCGCCTGAGCGCGGGGTGGCCCCCGCAGGAGAGCAGCACGATGAGGTCCCCGGCCGCGCCCCCGCCGCGCCCGGCGTCCCCCTCCCCCTCGATGCGCAGGCTGTCGCCCTCGTCCACCCCCGAGGGGATGCGCACGTTCACCACGGCGCGCTCGATAGCCTCTCCCTTCCCGCCGCAGGCCGCGCAGCCTTCTCTCCGCCCTTCGGCGCCCCCGCAGGCCGGGCAGGGCCGCCGCCGGGTGAAGCGCACCGGGAACTCCCCCCCGCGCGCCGCCTGGAGGAAGTCCAGGCGCAGGCGGAACTGGAGGTCCCGCCCCCGCGACGGCATGGCCTGGGGAGGGGGCGGGACGGCGGGGGCCGCCCCGGCTCGGCTGAGCTCGCCGAAGCCCGTCCCCACGGTGAGGAGGAGGCAGTAGGCCTCGCTCAGCTCCCGGAAGCGGCGCTCGGCGTCGGGGCGGCCCGGGTGGAGGTCGGGGTGGCACAGGAGGGCCAGGCGGCGGAAGGCGTGGCGCACCTCGGCTTTCCCGGCGCCTGCCAACAGGCCCAGGAGGGCGAGCGCTTTTTGCCGCGCCGCGGCGTCCGGATCCGGCGAAACGGGCAAGAAACTCCCTCCCCTCAGGCCGGGATGGCGGAAAAACCCCCGTCTTCCAGGGATATCGTGCAGGTTTTGTGCCGCGGGGGGAAGGGGGGCCTGAGCGGACCCGCACACCTTCTCCCTCTCCCTCTGGGAGAGGGGGCGAACCGGCGGACCCGCCAATCGGCCCGGCATCCGTAGGGGCGGGCCTTGCGCCCGCCCTGTTTTTTCCCGAGGAAGAGCGGGCGGCCACAAGGGCCGCCCCTACACACCCATTCTGATCAGGGGAGAAGAGCCCCTCAGGCCGCCTGCCAGACGATGACGGCCATCCCGATGAAGAGGAGGACCGCCCCCCAGGTCTTGTTCCAGGTGACCTTCTCCTCCTCCCGCAGCCAGAGGCGGGCGAAGAGGAGGGAGAAGAGCGGGGCCGAGTAGCCCAGGGGCACCACGAGCCAGACCTCGCCGAAGCGGAAGGAGGTGAAGAAGAGGAGGAATCCCGTGGTGTTCACCACGCCTATCAGGATGAAGCGCAGGAGCCCCCCCCGGTCGATGCGGAAGCGCTCCTCGGGGGGCAGGAGGCGCGCCGAGAAGAGGACGAGGGGGAGCGAGCTGAGGGTGGCGAGGAGGGCCCCGATGATGGGGTCGGGCGTCAGGAGAAGGGCGTGCCGCCGGGTGGCGGAGGCGAAGGCCAGGGCGACGGCGTGGCCGATGGGGAGGAGCAGGTGGACGCGCCGCCAGTCGGCGTCCCCGACGGGCTTCACGGAGAGCAGGGCGGAGCCCGCCACCACGAAGGCGGTGGCCGCCCAGATGGCGGGGCCGGGGCGCTCCCCCAGCCAGGCCACGGCCACCAGGGTCGAGCAGAAGGGGGTGAGGGTGATGAGGGGCATGGTGCGCCCCACCCCGATGTAGCGGAAGCCCTGGTAGAGGAGGAGCCGCGCGACGCCCGGGGCGAGGAGGCCCCCGAAGAGGAACCACCCCGCCGCCTCCCAGGTGAGCTTCCCCCAGGAGGAGACGGCGAGCGAGAGCCCGCCCAGCATGGGGACGCCCACCACCAGGCCGACCACCACCCCGGCGTAGGCCGTGCCGACCGACAGGGCCTTGCGGGCGAGGATGCTGAAGGAGGCGAAGACGACAGCCGAGGTGAGGGAGAAGAAGACGGCGAGGAAGGGGTCCAAGGGGCCTCTCTTTCCGATGCGTCATCTGCCCTGACGAATGTAGGGGCGTTCCATGGAACGCCCCTACATATGTTTGGCGCCAGGCCGCCCTAGAAATACGGCTGGCCGGGGAATCCCGTCCGCCTCACGGAACCGGCCCCTCCCCCTCTCCCTCCGGGAGAGGGGGGATGATGCCAGAAAAACGATTCCCAGCCGGACATTTGCGCGGCGAGCCGGCCCGCTGAAGCTCGAATTAGAAATACGCCTGGCCGGGGCGGACGGGGGGCGTCCACTCGCAGTCGCCGAAGGGCCCGTCCCCGCCCTCCTTCACGTAGGCGACGCGGCGCGGGTTCGCCTTCCCCTGCACGAGGACGCGGTGGAGCCAGTCCAGGATCGGCTGGTGGTGGTCCGTCCCCCCGAGGTTCTTGAGGCTCACCAGCGGGTGGAACTGGTTCTCGATCACCCACATCTCCTTGGGGCAGGTCAGGTCCTCGAACACCTCGATGGCGTCCTCGAGGGGGCACAGGGGGTCGAACTCCCCCGTCGCCAGGAGGGTCGGGCACCGGACCTTGTCCATGTAGCCCTTGACCGTCATCTGGCGGGCGATCTTGTCGAACTCCTCCTCGTCGCTCATCCCCGCCATGTACATGAACACCTGCTTGAAGCGGGGGGAGGAGACGGTGAAGATGGTGTTGTTCGGGTTGAAGCAGGCCACCGCGCTCGCCACCGCCGCCATGCGGTGGTCGTAGCTGGCGAGCCGGAGCGACCAGTAGCTCCCCATGCTGATGCCGTAGATGCCGATCCGGGAGGCGTCCACCTCGGGGCGCTTCATCAGGTAGTCGATCACGGCCGCGCCGGCGCGCTCGTAGTTGTCCCCCACGGCGCGGATCTTGCGGATGTTCGAGGCGCCCTGGCCGGGGCCGTCCATGGAGATGACGTGGAAGCCCCGCTCGCCGGCCACGTTGCGGTGCGCCGCGGGGAAGGACTCCTTCGTCTGGTCCATCCCCGGCACATAGAGGATGCAGGGGGCCTTGCGGCGGTCCGGGAGGAGGTGGAGGAGGCAGGAGATCGCCTTCCCGCCGTCGAAGGGCACTTCCACCCGCTCGATGGGGTAGGCGGCCGTCTCGGAGCGGCGGTCCACCATCTCGTCGAGCTTGTTGCAGAGGTAGATCTTCACCGGGTTGTCGTCGTAGAAGATCGGGTGCTGGGCCATGCGGTAGGCCTCGACGGCGTGGTCGTAGTGCTCGGTCGCCGTGGCCTTGAAGCCCTCGCGCTGGGCGCGCTTGGCGAGCGCCTCGTGGTGCTCGGCCGCCTGGCGCCACATCTTGGGCAGCATCTGGTAGTTGTGCGCGGTCTTGCCCTTGGGCACCTCCATGAAGTCGCCGCGCTCGAAGTTCTGCACCCGCCCGCGCGTGTGAAGCGCCAGGTCGAGCATCCACTGCTGGTTGTCGCGCTGGGTACGAAGCTTGCGGATCATGGCTCCCTCCGGGAAAAAAGACTGCATGCGTTACAAGTCAGAACGCCTGCTGATCTGGGGATGTTCTTTTTCAGCGCTTATCAGCCTTCCTCACGCCACAAATCACGCACGTACCAACTCCGCGCGCGAAATTACCATGCTCGCCCTCACAGAACCCGCGTTCACATGTATGGCAATAGCGCGCTGTCTCGCGCTTTCGGCGAAATACCTCCTCACAAATCCAGCAGTTCACCCACTCTCCCTTTTCAACGGCTTGTTTCGGAGTCTGGACCTTAGCCATCGTTGCTCCCTCCTCCTCATTAATCACCGTCCCCGAGCTTAATGAGTGATAATGAAGTTCATCTTTAGGGTGGTCAATCGAAAGACCTCAAATTGGACCACCCAGGCTAGAACACCACCCCCGCCGCCCGCCACCCGGCGATCTCCCCAGGCGTGAACCCCGCCTCTTGAAGAACCTCGCCGGTATGCTCCCCCAGGCGGGGGGGCGGGAGGGCCGAGCCCCCCGGCAGGCCCTCCAGCGTGAAGGAGGGCCCCATGACGCGCAGCGGGCCGTAGCCGGGATGCCGGACCTCCCTCAGCATCCCCATCGCCCGGAGCTGCTCCTCCCCGAAGAGCTCCCAGGGCCAGCGCACCTTGGCGCAGGGCACCCCGGCCCCCTCGAAGCGCTCCACCCAGGCGTCGGAGGGGGCGCCGCGCAGGATTTCCTGTATTTGGGGGACGAGCTCCCCCCGCCCGGCGTGGCGGCCCCGGAAGGTCTGGAAGCGCGCGTCCTCCCCGAGGCGCTCCAGGCCCAGGACGGCGAGGGCCCGCTCCCAGAAGCCGTCCACGTCCAGGTAGAGGTAGACGTGGCCGTCCGCCGTCTCGTAGATGCGGGCGAGGCGGTCCCCCAGCAGGTCGCGCACGTTCTCGCGCGGCTCGCGGTCCGGCGCCCAGACGAGGCGGCCCTGCTGGAGAGCGGCGGCCGAGCCCAGGAGGGAGGCCTCGACCCGCCTCCCCTCTCCCGTCCGCTCGCGCTCCAGGAGGGCGAGGGCGATGGCGTTCGCGGCGAGGGCGCCGGTGAAGTAGTCGAGGAAGTGGCCCTGGACGAGCTGGGGCGGGCCCCCGCCCCCCTGCTCGGCGGGGATGCCCGCGAAGGTCTGGACGATGGGGTCGATGCCCCGCCGGCCGCTCAGGGGGCCGGCCTGGCCGTAGGCCGAGATGGAGGCGTAGACGAGCCGGGGGTTCAGGGCGCGCACCTCCTCCGCCCCGAGGCCGAGCCTGGCGGCGACGCCCGGCCGGAAGCCCTCGGCGAGCACGTCCGCCCGGGCGGCCAGGGCGCGGGCGGCCCGCCTGCCCTCCTCCCGGGAGAGGTCCACGCCGATGCTGCGCTTGCCCCGGTTCAGGCCCAGGAAGAGGCGGCTCTCCCCCTCGAAGGAGGAGGGGAAGCGGCGGATGGCGTCCCCGCCCGGGGGTTCGAGCTTGACGACCTCCGCCCCCTGGTCCGCCAGCAGCAGAGTGCAGAAAGGCCCCGCCACGTAGTGGGTGAGGTCGAGCACCCGGATGCCGTCCAGAGCGCCCATCGGGACCCCTCCGCTCCGGCCGGTGGCTCAGGCGCGGCCGCGGACCTTGGCGATCTTCCCGGCCAGCTTCTCGTTCGAGCGCTCGCGCGGGACGGCGAAGCGCTCGTGCCGCCCCTCGGCCACCTTCTCCTCCTCGTCGAAGATCTCCGCCTCGAAGACGAAGCGGCGGCGGTCGCGCTCGACGAGCCGGGCGCGGGCCTCGAGCCGCATCCCCGTGGGGGTGCCCGCCAGGTGCTTGAGGTGGACGACGGTGCCCACGCTGGTGAAGTCCGGGGCGAGGTAGGGCTCGATGGCGCCGAAGCAGGCCAGCTCCATGAAGCGGACGAGGTCCGGGGTGGAGACCACCTCGGCGTTCGTCCCCCGCAGGTGGGGGGGCACGTGCTCCTCGGCCACGGTGACGGTGTAGGCGCCCTCGGCGCCCCCGGGGATGTCCTCGATGCCCATCCGATCAGACCTTGAGGACGATCTTGCCGAGCACCTTGCCCGTCATGAGGACCTTGTGGGACTCGGCCGCCTCGGCGAGCGGCATCACCCGGCCGACGCAGGCCTTCACCTTGCCCTCGCGCAGCAGGAGGCCCACCTGGCGGATCATGTCGGGGAAGACGCTCTCCGCGTTGAAGAGGCTCATGCCCCGCACGTCGATGTCCTTGGAGTAGAAGGGGGGGTAGGTGATCGTCCCCGTGGGGCTCTTGCCGGTGCCCGAGCCGAGGACGACCATCCGCCCGGCGCGGCGCAGGGCCTGGCAGTCCTTGTCGAAGTTCTCGGAGGCCACCATCTCGAGCACGGCGTCCACCCCTCGGCCGCCCGTCTCGCTCAGGCAGCGGGCGGCGAAGTCCTCCTCGCGGTAGTTGATCGCGACGTCCGCGCCCAGCTTCTTGCAGAAGTCGAGCTTCTCCCTGGAGCTGCCCGTCGAGATGACGCGGCAGCCGCTCGCCTTGGCGATCTGGATGGCCATGCCGCCCACCCCTCCCGCGCCCGCGTGGATGAGCACGGTCTCCCCGGTGCGGATGGCCGCCTTGTAGATGAGCCCGTAGTAGGCGGTGTAGAGCACGATGGGGAAGGAGGCTCCCTCCTCGAAGCCCATGCCCGGGGGAAGCTGGGCCGTGCGGGTGGGGCTCATGAGGGCCATCTCGGCGTAGCTGCCGCTCGTGGCCGAGCCGAAGACGCGGTCGCCCGCCTTGAACCCCTCGAGGCCCGCCCCCACCGCCTCCACCTCGCCCGCCGCGTCCCCTCCGGGCGTCCAGGGGAGCTTGAGCGACTTGGCCAGGGGATGGTTCCCCGAGCGGAAGGTGGTGTCCACGGGGTTCACCCCCGCCGCCTTCACCCGGATGAGCAGCTGCCCGGGGCCCGCCGAGGGCTCCTTGGCGTCTTCGAGCTTCAT
The DNA here is from genome assembly GCA_001790955.1 of Candidatus Tectomicrobia bacterium RIFCSPLOWO2_12_FULL_69_37. GTDB lineage: Bacteria > UBA8248 > UBA8248 > UBA8248 > UBA8248 > 2-12-FULL-69-37. The sequence goes on along the minus strand of MGDP01000224.1, from coordinate 8,119 downwards.
GACCTCCGGACCGCCGAACGCGCGCACCTGGATCGCTTTCATCGCTCCTCCCGCCGTTGAAGAACCCGCCTGGGCATCTGGATTCCCGCTTGGAATGACCCTCTCGCGGATTGCACGTGAGAAACCGTATCTATCACAACCCGCCCCCGGCATGCACTCCGCGGGGGGCGGGCCGCCGCGTCCGCCGATCGGGAAAGGGTTTCTTGACATTCCGTTCCGCGCGTCTGATAATGCACCACAATATCAGTGAGTATCACGTTGTTTTTTTGCGCCTTGCCGCCGCGGACGCTTGCCGCCGGGGGGGGCCGGGCGGGTCACCTGGTTCGGCCCCGCCTTACTTGGGAATCAGCGCATTGCCGCTGCACGTGGACCGCACAAATGATAGGAGGAACCTTCGATGAGAATGGCACGCCTTTCCTTCCTCGCCGCGCTCGCCGCAGCGGCCCTCGCCGCAGCCCCCGCCACGGCCGCCGAGCGCTACCGCTTCGGCAGCGGCCCCGCGGGCGGCGCTTGGAACCCCGCCATCGGGGCCGGCACCCAGCTCCTCAACCAGAAGCTGAGCGGCAAGTACCACTTCCTGCACTCGCCATCGGCGGGCTCGGTGGCCAACGTCCGCCGGGTAGCCCTGGGAGAGTTCGAGACCACATGGGCCCACGTCGTCCAGGTGTACCAGCAGTGGTTCGGGACGCAAGCCTTCACGAAGGACGGGGTGAAGCGCACTTTCCGGGTGGTCGCCAACGTCCGCCAGCAGACCCAGATCATCGCCGTCCTGGCCGACAGCCCCATCAAGTCCTACGCCGACATGGCCGGGAAGAAGGTGAACCTGCTCTCGCGCGGCTCGGGCAGCAGCGTCAACTGCGTGAACATCTTCACCGCCCTGGGCCTGATCGACAAGGTCGACGCCCGCTACCTCGGTTTCGCCGAGTCGGGCCGGGCCCTGGGCGACCGCCAGGTCGACGTCTTCTGCTCGGCCGGGGCGCCCTTCACCATCCCGGCCCTTACCGAGCTCTCAATGCAGAAGCCGGTCCGCTACGTCAGCATGACCGAGGCCGAGCAGAAGAAGGTCGTGGGCAAGTTCCAGTTCTACGCCTCCGGCACCATTCCCGTGCAGAAGGATGTCCGGGGCATGAAGGAGCCGGCCCGCACCATCCAGTACGACGTGTTCTGGCTCGCCCACCAGAAGATGTCTAATGACGCCGTCTACGACATGCTCAAGGTGGTCGCCGCTCCCGAAAACCTCGAGCAGCTCTCGAAGGCGGCGGGGTACTGGAAGACGCTGAGCGGCAACTTCGCCTCCCTGAAGGAGCACAAGATATTCGTCCACCCGGCCGCCGCCCGCTACTGGAAGGAGCAAGGGGCCAGCGTGCCCGAAGATCTCGTGAAGGGATTCTAGAAGACCGCCGCCAAGCAACGTCCCGCTTGACCGGGCGCCCGAACCTTGAAGGGGGGGGCGGTGAAAGCCGCCCCCCCCTTCAGTCAAACCGCCGAAACCTCCCCTGAAGGAGCGGCATGATCAGGCGCATCCTCGCCGTCCTCATCAAAATCGGCCTCGTCGCCGAGGGCATGTCCGCCCAGCGCGCCCTGAGGGGCCCAGCGCGCCTCCTGGGCACCGTGGCCGCCATCGCGTTCTCATATTTCTTCATCCACGTCGCGTTTTTCGGCCCGCCGGTCGCCGAGATCTTCAAGGGGGCCTACATCCTGGGGACGGCGGTCCTCTGCATCCTTTTCTACAAGGGGAGGCAAGCGCCCCTCCGCGAGAATTACAACTGGCTGGACGAAATTTTCTCCCTCCTGGCCACTGCCTCCATGGGCGGCTTCCTCCTCCTGGGGGCCTACTGGCTCATGAACCGAGTGGAGATCTGGGAGCCGTTCTTCGCCGACCCGGGCGCGAAGGCGGCCTTCGCCCTGGGCCTCCTCCTCGGGGCGGCGCTCTATTGGCGGGAGGCAACCCGGAGCGAGAGCCCGGAGGGCTTCTCCCTCTCCGACTGGCTCTATCTTTTCTCCGTCACCGCGTCCATCGTCTGGTGGATGTCCAACAACGTGCAGCTTCAAAACAGCATGGGAGGCCCCGTTCCCGCCCTGGTGGTCATCTCGGCCGGCCTCATCATCTGCGTCAGCGTCGATATCGCCCGCCGCATCGTAGGCCCCCTCATCCCCCTGATCGGCATGCTGTTCCTCCTGTACACCTTTGGGCCCGTCGCCCGGCTCTCGCCGGGCCTGCTCTTCCACGAAGGCTTCCGCGTCTCCCGCGTCGCCGAGTTCCTGCTCCTGGAAGCGGACGGCCTGACCGGCCTCATCGTGAACGTCTTCGCCAACTTCGTCGTGATCTTCGTGGTGCTGGGCGCCTTCCTGGAGAAGACTGGCCTGGGCAGCCTCTTCATCGACGCGACCTTCCGCCTGACCGGCCAGCGCACGGGGGGCCCCGGCCTCACGGCGGTGGTGTCGAGCGGGCTCTTCGGCATGATCTCGGGGAGCGGGGTGGCGAACGTGGTGACCACGGGCACCTTCACCATCCCCCTGATGAAGCGGGTGGGCTACCGGCCCGAGTTCGCCGCCGCGGTCGAGGCAGCCGCCTCGACCGGAGGCGCCTACATGCCCCCCGTCATGGGCGCGGGCGCCTTCCTCCTCGCGCAATTCACCGAGATCAGCTACTTCGAGGTGATCAAGGTCGCCGCCATCCCGGCCGTCCTGTATTACCTCTCGGTCGGCTACATCGTCTACATCCGGGCCGTGCGCCGCGGGCTGCGCGGCGTGCCCCTCTCGGAGCTGCCACCCTGGTCGCGCATCCTCCCGCGGCTCCACCTCCTGCTGCCCATCCCCGCCATGGTCTACTACCTCGTGATCGGGGACTCGGCCTTCCTCGCGGCCTTCAAGACCATCTGCCTCATCGTGCTGCTCAAGATCTCGGACCTCCTCGCTTACATCCGGACGCCCTGGTCCGGGCGGCTGGGCTGGTCCCTCTTCTCGCTGTCGATCCTCTCCGGTCTCTTCTCCTATTTCTTCGGCCTGTGGGTGGGCCCTCCTTTCAGCTGGTTCGCCGACACCCTCCGGGGGCTCAACCTGGGCGACGCCCTCCTCTGGACCGTGGCGGCCTACAGCGTGCTCAAGCTCGGCGAGATCCTCCTGGCCGCCGTCCAGGCGCCAGCGCCCGCGGCGTCCAGCGCCGGCGGGGAGCCGGCCGAATCGGGCCCCGTTCTCTTCCAGCGGCTGTGGGAGAGCCTCGTGGAGCTGGCGGCGGCGGTCTGGACCTCCCTCGAAGCGGGGGCGCGGAACACCCTCGTCATCGGCTGCCTCGCGGGGGTGCTCGGGGTGCTGCTCTCCTCCGCCACCCAGAGCGACCTGCCCGGCCGCGTCTCGAACCTCCTGATCGAGTTCAGCTTCGGCCTCCTGCCCCTCACCATCTTCTGGGTGATCGTGGCGGGCTACATCGTGGGGATGGGCCTGCCCATCTCGGCCAGCTACGTCGTCCTGGTCATCTTCGGCGTCCTCTCGCTGACGAACCTCGGCGTCCCCACCCTGACGGCCCACCTGATCTGCTTCTGGGTGGCCGTGGTGAGCGCCGTCACTCCCCCGGTGGCGCTCGCCGCCTACGCGGCCAGCGCCATCGCCATGTCCGATCCGGTGAAGACGGGCTTCCAGGCCGTGAAGCTGGCCTCCTGGGTCTTCCTCATGCCCTTCCTCTTCGTGTACACCCCCCTCCTCCTGGACGGGACCACCCTGGACATCGTCATCACCGTGGCGGCCTGCCTCGCCGGGATCGTCGCCTGGGGGGGGGTGGTGGAGGGCTTCGTGATCCGCCACACGACCCTCGCCGAGTGGGGGATGCTCGCCGTGGCCTCCGCTTTCCTGCTCCTGCCGGTGGACCATTTGGTCACGTGGCTGACTCCTGTGGAATGGGTGTTTCACCACTATCCGTTCTACGCGGCCGGTGCGGCCTTGCTGCTCGCGGTGTTCCTGATGCAGCGGGCCCGCCCGGCCGAGGAGATCTTGGCGGTGGCCGGAGCGCCCGCCGCGAAGGCAGCCGGCTGAGCCGATCCCGGACGCCCGTCCGGCGGAACGGCCGGATTCTCCCCGAAGAACTAGCCGGGCGCGGGCCCGTCCCGCCGCCCGCGAAACCTGCGCCTTCCGGGGGGGGGCCCCCGCGCCCCCCTCCCGCCCCGGCGGCGCTCCCTCTCCAGTGGAAGGGAGCGCCGTTATCCGGTATATTTCCCGGTCACGATGCGCCTGATCCTCGTCCATCCGATGCGGCGCGCCCGCCCGGCGCCGCCGCCGCCGGGGATGCGGGCCGCCGGCCGCGGGGCTTCCTCCGCGGGAAGGAGCCTGCGATGGGTCCCCCCCCTCCCCTGAAGCGCGTCCAGCACGTGGGCATCCGGGTGCACGACCTCGACGCGGCGGTGGCCTTCTACACCGGCGTGCTGGGCATGACCGTCTCGGACCGCTACGACCCGGGCGACAACCCCCACAACCCCTGGGGCATCTGCTTCCTGCGCTGCGGGAGCGGGCACCACGAGATCTCCCTCATCGGCTTCCCGAAGGAGGCGAACCTCCAGCCCTCCCGGGTGGGCCTCCGCGGCGCGGCGGTGGGGCTCCACCACGTCGCCTTCGAGGCCGCCTCGCGCGAGGAGTTCGACCGCTGGGCCGCGCACCTGCGCGCCCTCGGCGTCGAGTTCGTCATGGGGCCCGTCGTCCACAGCCCCGCCCACCCCGAGGGGGACGGCACCCTGGGCGAGAACCGCGCCGTCTACTTCCTCGACCCCTCGGGGAACGGGATCGAGATCTTCTGCGACCTGGCCGAGATGGACCCTGGGACCAACCGGGTCAGCGAGGCCTGGTTCCGGGACCGCCTCCGGCGGGACGGGCACTCCCCCGCCGCCGCCGACCCGCCTCCCGCCTGGCGCCCCGGCGTATCGAGCATGGCCGGCGCCCGGGAGCGCTCCGCCGCGAAAAAGACCGCCTCCTGAACCCCATCGGAAAGGAAGCCCGCCGGATGGCATACAAGATCCTCGCCGTCGACCCCCGCTTCAAGAACGCCGCCCGCCAGACCTACATGAAGCAGTTCCTGGCCCCCGGCTTCGAGATCGCCTTCCCGGCCAGCTTCGAGCGCGAGGAGATCCTGCGCGAGGCCAGGGACGCCGTCGCCATCATCTCCGCCATGCAGCCCATCACCGCCGAGATGATGGACGCGGCCCCCCATCTCCGGGTCGTCGGAAAGGCGGGCACCGGGGTGGACAACATCGACGTGGCCGCCGCGACGGCCCGGAAGATCCCCGTCGCCAACTCCCCCGGCCCCCTGCGCTCCACCCCCGTGGCCGAGCACGCGATGACCCTCATGCTCATGCTGGCCCGGCGCCCCTGGCTGTGGAAGACGGCCGATCGCACCCTCCACACCCAGATGGAGGGCGCCGCGGTGGGGATCGTGGGCCTGGGGAACATCGGCCGCGGGGTGGCGAAGCGGGCCGCCGGCTTCGACATGCGCGTCCTCGCCCACACCCGCACCCGGGGGAAGTTCATGCCCCAGGGCTTCCAGGTCGCCGAGACGGCCACCCTGGAGGAGATGCTCCCCCAGGTGGACTTCCTGGTGCTGACCCTCCCCCTGACGCCGGAGAGCAAAGGGCTCATCTCCCGCCGGGAGCTCGCCCTCATGAAGCCCACGGCCTCCCTCGTGAACGTCTCCCGGGGCCCCCACGTCGTGACGGGGGACCTGGTGGACGCCCTGCGCGAGGGGAAGATCGCCGGCGCGGGGCTGGACGTGACCGACCCGGAGCCCCTCCCCGAGGATCACCCCCTCCGGGAGATGCCCAACGTCGTCCTCTCCCCCCACATCGCGGCCCACACCGACCAGGTCCAGTCCGCGAGCTACCGGCTCCTCTTCGACAGCATCCGCCGCGCCGTGAATGGCGATCGGGTGGAATCCCTCGCCAACCCGCAGATATACGCCTGAGGGCATCCCCCAGGAGGCGGAGGCACCAGCATGGCCCAGCGGAGAATCCCGGCCGTCTTCGTCCGGGGAGGCACGAGCCGCGCCCTCCTCTTCCACGCCCGCGACCTCCCCCCGGACCGCGCGGCCTGGGACCCCATCTTCCTCCGCGCCCTGGGGAGCCCCGACCCCAACGGGCGCCAGCTCGACGGGATGGGGGGCGGCATCTCCTCCCTGAGCAAGGTGGCCGTCATCGGCCCGCCGAGCCGCCCGGACGCCGACGTGGACTACACCTTCGGCCAGGCGAGCATCGAGCGGGCCCTGGTGGACTACAAGGGGAACTGCGGGAACATCTCGAGCGCGGTGGGGCCCTTCGCCGTGGACGAGGGGCTGGTGCCCGCCCCCCGGGAGGGCGAGGCCACCGTCCGCATCCACAACACCAACACGAGGAAGATCATCCACTCCCGCTTCCGGGTGGAGGGGGGCTCGGCCGCCGTCGAGGGGGACTTCGCCCTCCCCGGCGTGGCGGGCACGGGGTCGAGGATCACCCTGGAGTTCGAGGACCCGGGCGGGGCGGCGACGGGCCGCCTGCTTCCCACGGGGAAGACCGTGGAGACGCTGGACATCCCCGGGCTGGGAAGGATCGAGGCCAGCCTCGTGGACGCGACCAACCCCATGGTCTTCGTCCGGGCGAGGGACGTGGGCCTCTCCGGCCAGGAGAACCCCGGGCTGATGGACGCCCGCACCGATCTCATGGTGAACCTCGAGCAGATCCGCGCCGAGGCCGCCGTGCGCATGGGGCTCGCCCCGGACCGGCGCACGGCCTCGGAGTCCGTCCTCGCGGTGCCCAAGGTGGCAGTGGTCGCCCCGCCCGCGCCCTACATCGACCTCAAGGGCGAGCCGGTGCCGGAGGAGGCCTTCGACATCCTCAGCCGGGTGGTTTCGATGGGGAAGACCCACCGCGCCTACGCCCTCACCTCGGCCATGTGCCTGGCCGTTGCCGCCCGGGTGCCGGGCACCCTCGTCCACGAGGCGGCGCGGCCCGGGGCGCCCGACGTGCGGCTCGGCCACCCCTCCGGCGTCCAGGCCGTCGGGGCCGAGGTGGAGCTTGCCAACGGGAGCCCCCGGGCCGCCAAAGTCGTCGTCTACCGCACCGCGCGGCGGCTCATGGAGGGCGCCGTGCTCGTTCCCGGGAGCCTGTTCACCGCCTGAGGCGATCGGGCGGAACCCCCCTTACGCGAGGACGCGCAATGGCCAGGACCACCATCGAGGGAAGCGCGCACTGGACCAAGCGGGACGGGGCGGACCTCTACCTCTGGCGGAAGCGCAGGAAGGGCCTCCGGAAACCGGCGGGGACGGTCATCCTCGTGCACGGCTCCTCCATGGCCTCCACCCCCTCCTTCGACCTCCAGGTGAAGGGCGAGGCCGGCTCCTCCCTGATGGACCACCTCGCCCAGCGCGGCTTCGACGCCTGGTGCGTGGACTTCGAGGGCTACGGCCGCTCGACCAAGCACCGGCCCGTTCAATGCGGCATCGAGCGCGGGGCGGACGACCTCCTCGCCGCCGCCAAGGCCATCCGCAAGGCCTCGGGGGCCGGCTCCTTCATGCTCTACGGCATCTCCTCGGGGGCGCTGCGGGCCGCCCTCTTCGCCCAGCGCAACCCCAAGCTCGTGAGCCGCCTCGTGCTCGACGCCTTCGTCTGGACCGGGGAGGGCAGCCCCACCCTGGCCGAGCGCCGCAAGCGCTACGCGGGCGCCGCCCCCGAGTCCCGCCGCCCGGTCAACCCCGCCTTCGTAGAGAGCATCTTCACCCGCGACCACCCGGGGACGGCCGCCCCCAAGGTCGTCAAGGCCTTCGCCCGGGCGGTCTGCGAGCTGGACGACTCCATCCCCAACGGCACCTACATCGACATGTGCGAGCGGCTCCCCCTGGTGGACCCGGCGAAGATCACCTGCCCCGTCCTCATCACCCGGGGGCAGTTCGACGGCATCGCCTCCTTCGACGACATCCTGGAGTTCTTCCGCCTCCTCCCCAACCCGGACAAGCAGCTCGCCGTCATGCCCGGCATCGCCCACGCGAGCCTCCAGGAGAAGAACCGCGCCATCGTCTTCCACCACATCGAGCGCTTCTTCAGCCAGCCGGACCCGATCTACAGGGGCTGAGGCGATGGGGAGGTTCTCCCGCCGGTGGGCCGAGGCGCCC
>MGDP01000223.1 GCA_001790955.1 Candidatus Tectomicrobia bacterium RIFCSPLOWO2_12_FULL_69_37 | reverse complement strand
GATGGGCACGGGGTTGCTGGGCACCTTGGCGTCGTAGATGAAGATGAAGCCCGGGGCCTCGGCCACCTCGAAGGAGGTGGACTCGTGGGTCACCACCAGGAGGTCGGTCTCCGGGACGGGGAGCACGGTGTGGCAGTGGCCGGGGTAGGGAGGGGTCGGGTTGAAGTGGCCGATCTGCCTGGGACGGGCGGGGTCCTTCACGTCGAGGACGACGACGCCCCAGTCCGCGCAGCCAGCGTAGAGGCAGTCCCCCCGGCGGTTCGACTGGTGGAACTGGAGGGTGTGCACGCCGGGCGGCAGCGGGGTGCCCTCGCGCTGCCCATCCAGCGCGAACTGGCTCACCACCTTCGGGTTGGCCGGGTCGCCGATGTCCAGGATCCAGAGGATGTTCCCGCGGTAGCCCGGCGCCCCGCAGGAGCAGTAGAGCATGCGGTTCTTCTCGTCCAGGATGGGCCGGTGGGTGCCCCGGCCGTACATCGGGAAGTCCTTGATGAACCTCGGCTTGGCCGGGTCCGAGGCGTCGAAGAGGCGGATGCCCCCGACGAAGCCCTCCCCCTGCCAGCCGCGGATCTGCTCGGCGTTGACGATCATCACGTCGTCCAGGAACAGGACCTTGTGGGAGTGGGTGCCCGCCGGGGCGGGAATCTGGGTGCGCACCTTGGGGTTCGTGGGGTCCTCGACGTCCAGGACCGAGGTGCCCTCGTGGCCGTTCATGCCCGAGGCGGCGACGTAGCACCACTTGTTCTCCCGCACGATGACCTGGAAGGCGTCCCCCCAGCCGTTGATGTCGCTGTGGCCGACGCGCTTCACGTTCCGCGCTTCCGCGGGCCTCGTTTTGGCTTCGCTCATGCCATGCCTCTCATGTCTGCCTGCGGGTTCACGCTCGGATGGGGGACGATGAGGGCGCGATTATGCGTCCGGGGGCGCCCGCCTGGCAAGGCAGGGACGCCCTCTCCCCAGTGCTCCGGGATCGTGCGGGATGGCGGGAAGGGCTGGGGTCAGGCCTGGAGGTTCAGGAAACCGCCCCGGCCGGTCAGGCTCTTGAGGCTTCCGGCAATGAGGTTGGCCTGCTCCTGCGGGGTGAACCCGCCGCCGGTCAGGAGGCCCGCGGCGGCCTGCTGGTTCGCGAGCTGGGGCGCGAGCCTGCGCAAGAGCTCCGGCCCGGCGCTTCCCTGAAGCTGCTCCTGGATGATGGCGTCCGCGCGGAGGGCGTCCGCCGAGGTGGTGGAGGTCACGGCCGCCTGGACTAGCGGGGCCACCCCCGAACCGCCCGGCCCAGCGCCCAGGCCGTTCACCAGGACGAGGCTGGTCTGGCCCTGGCGGCGGATCTTCTCCGCCTGGTTGAAGCCGGACTTGTCGAAGCGGATGGGCTCGGCCATTTCGTCTCCTCTCGCCGCTTGGAGCCCCTATCGTATCACAAGCGCATCTTCCGGGGAGACGGCCCTCTCCCGGGCCGTTACAAATCCGCCCCGGAGCGTGTATAAATAAGGCCTATTGGGGGATCGTCTAGCGGCAGGACCCGAGACTTTGGATCTCGGTACGGAGGTTCGAATCCTCCTCCCCCAGCCAAGGGTTCATTTGGCGCGGCGCCGGCCGCGCCTCTTTCGCGAGAGGAGTGGGGGCAATGCCTTTCTTCCGGATTTCCGAGATGAAGTCGAAGAAGGCCAGCGTGAGCTCGGCGATGGAGAAGGGCGTCGCCGGGGAGCTCATCAAGGTGGGCGTCGTGACCTACCAAGAGGGCGAGGGCCCCATGCCCCACTTCCACCCGAACGAGGAGCAGTTCATGCTCATGCTGGAGGGGAAGCTCCGCATGGTTCTGGGAGAGGAGGAGCGCGTCATCGAGAAGGGGGACTTGATCCACATCCCGCGCAACACCCGCCACGGGGTGCGCGCCGTCGGGGGGCCCGCCACCTTCTTCGCGGCCAAGAGTCCGGTCGGGAACGGCGACATGGGCCAGGACTACAACCGGGCGAAGGACGCCGACGAGGTGTGGAAGCGGCTCTCCGTCTCCTGATGCGGGGGCCCGGGCCCAGCCGGGTTTCACGCCTCCTCCGCCGCCCTCAAGGAGCAAAACATCAGGAAGAGGCCGAACAGCCCCATGACGCCCAGGCCGATCGCGTCCCATCCATAGGCGTCGAAGGGGGTGAAGAACACCTCCTCGCCCCTGGCCATCGAGTACATCTTCACTCTGGGCAGATCGCCCTGCGCGTAGCCGGTATAGGTCCGCTGGATGCCGTAGCCCGCGCTGACGGGACGCCGCAGGTGCTCCTCGTAGTCGCCCTTGTCCACCTCCACCCGGTAGCACTCTCCCATGTTGACGCGCCGGGGGAGAGCGCGGTCGACGACAACCGTCCCGAGGCCGTGGTAGAAGACCACGGGCTGCGCCGCCGCCCGGAGACGGAGCTCCTTCGAGGAGAAGGAGAACCCCCTCCGGGAGCGCGTCGTGCGCGTGTGCACATCCACTGAGCGGACGCAGACGGAGGTCGTCACCGTCCCCTTCGGGATCACGACCCAGAGGCCGTAGCCGCCCCCGGCGGCGAACCCCAAGCCGAACAGACCTATCAGCAGAACCCCCCAGGGGCTGGCTTTATCGCTTCCTCGGCTCACCTCCCCCTCCTCCCCGGCCGCCGCCGGCGTTGAACCGGCCTCCATGGCACGTCGTCGGAAAACCCGGATGTGTTCCAAGCAAAATGCGGGCCGTCCGGCGGCGGCTGTGATCCAGATCACCCGATTCGGCCCCGGCCCCCTCGCGCGATGGGGAAAGGGTCCGCCCTCCGGGAATTTTCGCGGAGGACCCCACAGCGGCGCGGACCGGTCGATGCCAAGCAGATGAAGGCAGACGGGAGGCCCGGGGGGCCATGTCAGTAAGAACTCAGGAGGGCTTCTTGACCTCAGCCGCCGGTCTTCCGTTGGGGGAGAGGCGGCCGTTCCCGTTCAGGGCGGCCATCAGCCCGCGCAGCTTGGCCACGGCGCTGTCGGGGCTGTTGAGGACCCGGGCCTCCACCCGCTTGGCCACGGCGGGGAGCGCCCGGGCCATGGAGAACTGGGCGAGGAGGATGACGTCGCAGGGGGCGCCCTTCCGCGCCGCCTCGGCGATGAGGGCGTCGTGCAGCTCGGGGTTCTTCGACTCCAGCGCCTCGAGGGCACTGGGCACGAAACACGCTTCGGCCCGGAGGTCCTTGCCCTTCAGGGCGGCCATCTCCCGCAGCTCCTTCACCATGGAGGGGAGGGAGGGCTCGAAGGTGGCCATGATGCGGATCCGCCCGCCCGCCTCCAGGGCCTCCTCGAGCATGGCCTCGTTCGGCTTGAGGACGGGGACGTCCATCCCCTGGCGCGCGGCCTCGATGGCGGCCCCGAACGCTGAGCAGGAGAAGAGGACCGCCTGGGCCCCCTGGGCCCGGCAGTCGCGGGCGAGCCGGGCGATCCGGTCCGTGATGTGCTGGGTCAGGCGGCCCGCCTCGGCCAGCTCTCGGGCGAGGGACTCGTCCAGGACGCAGTGGGGATGCGCCTCGGGCCAATGCCGCTGGAAGGCTTCCTCCAGGGGCGCGACCGCGACCCGCATCGCATGGATGACCGCAATCCGGTGGGCCATGATCGGGCGGAAAACCTCCATCCTCCGCGTAAAAACGAGGGCAAATCCTAATCTATATCGTCCGCCCCGCGCAACCACTTGAGATCATTGGCGCCGGCCCGTCCGGTGATGGAATGGGCCGCTCAACCCGCGGAACGGGATTCAGGACCGAATCACGGAGATCTGACCATTCCCCCCGCCTCCGCCGGTCCGGCTGCGACCTCTCGAAGATCCCGCTCCCCCCGCTCACGCGGTGATCAGCACTCCAGCACCACCTTGACCGCGCCGTCCTTCTTCATCCGGAAAACCTCGAAGGCCTCGGTGAACTGGTCCAGCCGGAAGACGTGGGTGTTGATGGCGCTGCTGTCGATCCGGGCGGTGCGGTAGGCGCGGATGGCGCGCTCGACCGAGCGGTCGCCCTCCCCCCGCACCCCATAGATGGTGATCTGATCGAGGGGCACGCGGTTCAAGGGCGCGGGCGCGGACTCGCCCCCCGCGATGCCCAGCAGCAGCACCCGCCCGCCCCGGCGCACCCGGCGGATGGCCTCGCCCTGGAGCGCGGCCACCCCCGCCGCCTCGACCACCAGGTCGGGCCCCCCCCGCCAGCCCCGCCCCTCCAGCACGGCGTCCAGATCGTCCTTCCCGGCCTGGACCGTCACCTCCGCCCCCAGCTTGCGGGCGAGCTCCAGGCGCGAGGCCACCGGGTCCACGATGCACACCTCGCCCGCCCCCCGGAAGCGCGCGAACTGCATGGTCAGCAGCCCGATCGCTCCCGCCCCGAACACGAGCACGCGGTCCCCCGTCTCCACCCCGCACCGCTCGAGGCCCACCACGGCCGTGCCCGCCGTCGTCATCAGGGTGCCCGCCGTGAAGGACATCCCCTCGGGCAGGCGGTGGAGCACTTTGGCCGGCACGGCGCAGTACTGGGCGAAGCCACCGTTCGAGGTGATCCCCACCTGGCGGTGGACCGGGCGGCGGCCGTAGTTCTCGCAGATGGTGTAGTAGCCCCGCAGGCAGTTGGAGCACTTTCCGCAGGCGGCGTGGCTCTCGGTGGCCACCCGGTCCCCGGGCCGGAAGCCCTCGGCGCGGCTGCCCGCCCTCACCACTTCGCCCGTCCACTCGTGGCCGGGGATGAGGGGATAGACCACCCCCGGCAGCTTGCCCTCGATGAGGTGGATGTCCGAGCCGCAGAAGCTGCACGCCCGAACCCGCACCAGCACATCCTCGGCCCCCGGCTCGGGCTCCGCGTAATCCACCACCTGATAGGAATGAGGCTTCTCCACCCAGACCGCTCGCATCCCGGCTCCTCCTATGCCGCTTCCGCCCCGGAACCCCGCAACTTTCCGTTATTTCCAGAAATCCCCGAAAAACAGGAACAAACCACATTACAAGAGAAACAAATCCTAATATATTGTAATTGAGAGACGGCCGCCAGGGGGACCCCCCCCGGCCCCGCCCCCCGCTGGAGTTGGCCCTTCTGGAGGATCATCCGCCATGCCGCTTCCCTCCCTCCACCCTGTCGGCGCGAGCTTCCCCCGGGCGAACGGCGCCCAGCTCGCCGCCGGGTCGGCCGCCTATGTGGACGACCTCCGGCCCGCGGGCCTGCTCTTCGGCGCCGTGCTCCGCGCCGGGCGCCCCCACGCCCGTATCCTCCGCATCGACACCCGCCGGGCCGAGCGCTTGAAGGGCGTGGCCTGCGTCCTCACCGGCCACGACATCCCGGTGAACGCCTACGGGCCCCTCCTCCAGGATCAGCCCGTCCTGTGCACCGACAAGGTGCGCTACGAGGGCGACCCCGTCGTGGCCCTCTGCGCCGAGAGCTGGGCAGCGGCGGCCGAGGCCGCCCGCCTCGTGCGGGTCGAGTACGAGGACCTGCCCGTGGTGTCGGACCCTGAAGAGGCCATCCGGCCCGGCAGCCCCCTCCTCCACGAGGCCCACCCCACGGGAAACCTCGTGCTGGAGTGGAAGATCCGCCGCGGGAACCTCGACGCGGGCTTCGCCGAGGCGGACCTCATCGTCGAGGAGCGCTACCAGAGCCGGACCCAGGAGCACGCCTCGATCGAGACCCACATCTGCATGGCGGAGGTGGACGCGAACGGGAGGCTCGCCGTCCACGTCTCCTCCCAGACGCCCTACCAGATCCGCTTCAACGTGAGCCGGGTCCTCAAGCTGCCCATCGCCCGGGTGCGGGTGCTCAGCGCCAGCGCGGGCGGCGGCTTCGGGGGCAAGCACGAGCCCATGCTGGAGCCACTCGCGGCCCTCTGCGCGCTGAAGACGGGCCGCCCCGTCAAGTTCCGCATGACCCGCGAGGAGGAGTTCACCGCCTCCACCATCCGCCACTCCCTCGCCATGGACTACAAGACCGGCGTGACCCGCGACGGGCGCATCACCGCGCGCCGGCTCCGGCTCCTCCTCGACGGCGGCGCCTACTGCTCCTACGGCGAGACCACCGCCTCGAAGGCGGCCCTCATGGGGGCGGGGCCCTACCGCGTCCCGAACCTCCACGTGGACTCCCTCCTCACCTACACCAACAACGGCATCGCGGGGGCCGTCCGCGGCTTCGGCGTCACCCAGACCACCTACGCCTGCGAGTGCCACATGGACACCATCGCCCGGCGCCTCGAGATGGACCCCCTCGACTTCCGCCGCCGCAACGCCATGCAAGCCGGCGACGCGGCCCACAGCGGCGACGTCATCCGGAGCTGCGGCTTCGCCGAGGCCCTCGATGCCGCCACGCGGGAAGTGAACTGGGGCGCCATCGGCGGGGGGCGCACCTCCCCGTGCGGCCGCAAGCGCCGGGGGCGCGGCCTCGCGGCCATGATCTACCCCGTCGGCTTCACCGCCGCGGCCAATCCCAGCGGCGCCTTCGCCCGCGTGAACGAGGACGCCACCCTCACCATCTACACCGGCTGCGCCGACGTGGGCCAGGGCGCCCACGTCATCCTCCGCCAAATCGCGGCCGAGGAGCTGGGGGTGGACCTGGAGAGCGTCCACATCGTCACCGGGGACACCGACCTCGCCCCCCTTGACCTCGGCTCGGTCGCCAGCCGCGTCACCCACATCGGCGGCAACGCCGTCCGCCGGGCGGTGGCGAAGGCGAAGGGCTTCCTCCTGCGCAAGGCCGCCCAGATGATCGAGGCGGCCGAGGAGGACCTCGAGATCGCGGACGGCAAGATCGCCGTCAAGGGCGCGCCGGACCGGTGCCGCACCCTCCCCGAGGTGGCCCTCAAGTGCCACCGCGACGGGGAGATCCCCATCGCCGAGGGCGCCTACAACCCGCCCGGCCTCCACCTCGACAAGACGACCGGCCAGGGCAAGCCCTACGACTGCTACGTCTTCGCCGCTCACGCCGCCGAGGTCGAGGTGGACATGGACACGGGGGAGTGCCGCGTCCTCCAGCTCGCCGCCGCTCACGACGTGGGGCGGGCCGTCAACCCGATGAACGTGGAGGGCCAGATCGAGGGCGGCTCCCTCCAGGGCTACGGCTTCGGGATGCTGGAGCGCATCCGCTACAAGGGCGGCATCGCCCAGAACCCCAATCTGCACGACTACCTCATCCCCACCGCCCTGGACGGGCCCGCGCGGATGAAGCCCATCATCGTCGAGACCGAGGAGCCCACGGGCCCCTTCGGGGCCAAGGGGGTGGCCGAGCCCGCCCTGAACCCCACCACCCCTGCCATCCTGAACGCCATCTACGACGCCGTGGGCGCCCGCATCACCGACCTCCCCGCCACGCCCGAGGCCGTGCTGCGGGCGATGGGCATGATCAACGGCAGGCATTAAGGCCGCCTTTTCCCCCCTCGCCGGGGGCCAGCCACCGGAGGGAGGGAGAGAGGCGTTTACCTCCATGCGATTAAGAATTTTTTCATTTTCTCTCCCCCATTGAGAGAAGGAGCTCCCCATGGTGGATTTCCGACTCACCGACCAGCAGCGCATGCTCCGCGAGGTAGCCCGCAAGTTCGTCAAGGACGAGGTCGTCCCCGTGCGGGCGCAGCTCGACCGGGAGCCGGACCCGAAGAAGGGCTTCTCGTGGGAGCTCCTGCGCAAGGCCGACAAGGTGGGGCTGCGCACCCTCACCCTGGGCCCCGAGGACGGCGGCATCAACGCCGACATCATCACGCGCTGCTTGGTGGGCGAGGAGCTGGCCACGGGGGACCTAGGCTTCGCCGTCTGCCTGGACCAGGTGTGGAAGATCGCGGCGGGCATCACCCACCTGTGCAACGAGGAACAGAAGAAGCGCTTCATCCCGATCTTCCGGGACGACCCGGAGTGCGTGCTCTCGATCTGCATCACCGAGCCCTCGGGGGGGTCGAACTACATCCTCCCCATCGAGCGCAAGGACTCCACCCTCCAGGCGCGCGCTGAGCTGCGGAACGGGAAGTGGATCCTGAACGGCACCAAGCACTTCATCTCCAACGCCGGCCTGGCCAAGCTCTACCTGATGTTCGCCGTCACCGACCCCGAAAAGGACATCTACGACCGCGTGAGCGCCTTCATCGTCCCCCACACCGCCCCCGGCCTCTCCATCGGCAAGGTCGAGGACAAGCTCGGCCAGCGGCTCGTCTGGAACAGCACGGTCATCATGGAGAACTGCGAGATCCCCGGGGACAACCTCGTCGGCAGGCGGGGCAAGGGGATGCAGGACGTCCTCCGCTTCCTCGCCGAGGAGGGGAGCAACATCCAGGCGGGCGCGACCGTGCTCGGCACGGCCCGGGCGGCCTATGAGGCGGCCGTCGAGCACGCCCGGCAGCGCTTCGTCGGCGGCAAGACGATGATCCACCACCAGCTGACCCACTACCGCCTCACCCGGATGAAGATGCGCCTCGACGCCGCCCGGGCCTACCTCTACCGCGCGGCCTACAACATCGACTCCCCCGACGAGCCGACCGACTGGTCCATGGCCCCCATGTCCAAGGTCTTCGCCGCCGAGGCGGCCTTCGAGGTGGCCAAGGAGGCCCTGGAGCTGTTCGGCGGCTACGGCTACATGAAGGACTACCCGATGGAGAAGTACCTGCGCGACGCGGCCAGCTTCCTCCACTCGGACGGCGTGAACGACGTGCTCCTGCTCCGCGCCGGGCGCCTGCTCTACGACCTCCCGGCCGAGCTCTACCGCTAGAGGCCCCGCCCCCGCCCGCGGCTCCGGCCGCGGGCGGGGCGTGCTAGAATCCCCCCCCGGCGAAGCTCCCCGACTCTCCCCTCGCGCGCGGCCGCCCGCCCAGCGAGGCCACCGGCTGGGGCGGATGACTTGAACGCCTACATCGCAGGGGGCGGGCTCTCCCGGTTCGGGAAGCGCCCCGAGTCCATGCAGCAGCTCATGTCGGAGGCCGCCGAGGAGGCCTTCGGCGCCGCGCGCCCCCACGGGATCACCCGCGAGAGCGTGGACGCCGTCGTGGTCGGCATCCTGAACCCCGCCGAGTTCCTCGACGAGGGCAACTCCGCCAGCCTCATCACCGACCACCTCGGGCTCACCGGGGCCGCCGCCTGGCGGGTCGAGACCGCCTCCTCCACCGGAGCCGCCGCCCTCCACGCCGCCTGCCACGCCGTGGCCTCGGGGCGCTTCGGGACCGTGCTCGCCCTGGGCGGGGAGAAAAAGAGCCACCAGGGCACCGCCCAGGTCACCGCCCGCCTCGCCCGCATGATCGACCGCTCCGAGCGGCGGATGGGCGCCACCATGACCTCCCTCGCCGCCCTCATCACCGAGTACTACCGCCGCGCCCATCGCCTCGGCCCCGAGGCGTTCGAGGCCGTGCGGGGCCGCGTCGCCGTCAAGAACCGCCGCAACGGCTGCGCCAACCCCTACGCCCACTTCCGCCGCGAGATCACGCTCGAGCAGTTCTCGGCGAGCCGCCGCGTCTCGACTCCCCTGCGCCTGTTCGACTGCGGGCCCATCTCGGACGGGGCCGCCGCCCTCCTCGTCACCTCCCGGCGCACCCCCCTGCGCCTGAGCGGTCTCGGCCACGCCACCGACACCCAGGCCCTCTCCCGGCGGGGCCACCTCGCCTTCTTCGCCGCCACCCGCCGGGCCGCCGCCCAGGCCTACCGCATGGCGGGGGCCGGCCCGGCCGACATCGGCCTGGCCGAGGTGCACGACGCCTTCACCGCCATCGAGGTGATCTCGGCCGAGGACCTGGGCCTCTTCCCCCCCGGAGGCTACGCCGGGGCCCTCCAGGCCGGGCGCGCGGACCCGGGCGGGGAGCTGCCCGTCAACCCCTCGGGCGGGCTGCTCGCGCGCGGCCACCCCATCGGGGCCTCGGGCCTCGCCCAGGTGGTGGAGCTCTGCCGGCGCCTGGGCAAGGAGGGCGCCCGCAAGGGCCGCCCCCCGCACCGCGGGATCGCCCTCAGCATGGGCGGCCTGGCGACGAACAACCTCGTCACCATCGTCGAGCTGGAGGGCGCGCCCGCCGCCCTGGGCGGGGAGCCACCCCCGGTCCCCGGGACACCGCCCGTCCCGATGGAGGCGCCCGACCCCGAGGACGGGGTGGTGCGCGCCGCGACCACCCTCTTCTCCCCCCCCGCGGGCTTCGAGGCCCCCCTCCACTTCGCCCTGGTCGAAGGCCAGGCGGGGGGTCTCGGCCGCACCGTCCTCGCCCGGGCCTTCCGCGAGGTCGGGGCGGAGGAGCGGGTGCGGCTCCGGCGCACCGAGCAGGGCCTCTTCATCCTCTAATGGGAGGGGGTGGGCGCCGCTCCCTGCGGCCCCGGCAGCATTTTTCCCGCCGGAAATCCCCGGAAAAGATCGGAATTTGCATTTCACCGTCTCCCCCCTGCCGGGTGCGGCATTTTTTTCGCGGGAATGTCCGTTAAAAGTGTGGACACCCCCCCGCCGCCCCCGGGCGCGCGTTTTTTTCCGCCGGAATGTCCCGGAAATCCCCAGACACCCCCGGACACCCCTCCGCCCGCCGCCGCCGGCCATAGCGGTCCCGCAGGGAAGATACCTCCCCGGGCCCGGAAAGCTCTTACCTCAAATTCCCTCAAGTTCCGGATCGGGGGATTTTTTATCGGGGCGGACGCATGATGGGGAGATCTGTAGGGGCGAGGCATGCCTCGCCCCTACGGAAGATGCCCATGCCAGCATGGGGCCGCGCGCCCTACACCCCGAAATCCTTGACCTCGCTCTCCCCCAGCCCCAGGGCGTGGCCCATCTCGTGGAGGAGGAGCTCCCCGATCAGCCGGCGCCAGGCGCGGCGGTCCCGCCCGCACTCGTCCTTCACCAGGGCGGCGTAGATCTCGATGGCGTTCAGCGCCGGGTGCCAGATGGCGGTGGGGAGGTAGCCCACGTCCTTGACCGTCTCGGGCGCGGGCAGATCCAGGAGGCGCACCGGGATGCCCCTCTTCTCGATCTCCCGGCGCATGCCGGGGTGGATGTCCTCGGCCAGCGCGCGCTCGAGGATGGCCTCCATCTCCTCGATCTCCTCCTCCGAGACCTCGGGCAGCTCAGCCTCCAGCCAGCGCTGGATGTCGCGCACGTCCTCGGGGATTTCTTCCGGCTCCTCCTCCTCGGGGCCGCGCAGGGCCTCGCGGTAGTCCTGGAGCCTGGCCGTGCGCGCCGCGAGGAAGTAGAGCCCCGCCCCGACCGCCACCAGCCCGGCCAGCACGAGCAGCCCCAGCACGGGGCCCAGGATGGGCTCCCACCACCAGGGCTGGAGGAAATCCCAGTCGCCGAGGTAGGCGGTCATAAGAAACCTCGCCTCTCTGCCAAAATTCAAAGATTCCCCAAACAAACACTTTTGTTATAATTCCATTCAATAGATTCAAGAAACATCCATAGGCCAAAGCCAAAGAGTGACTGCCAATGGAAAATTCGCTTACCGTCTCCGGTCATCCATACACCGTAGTAGACATTGAAACTACAGGACTATTCGCAAACCGCTATGATCGAATCGTCGAAATAGCCATGCTCCAGATTGATACGACCGGATCGATACGCGACGAGTACGCCACTTTGGTCAATCCCGAACGAGACATCGGCCCGACCCACATCCACGGGATTACCGCTTCAGACGTAGTCAATGCACCACGGTTCAACGACATCGCCGGTGATATAGCCCATCGCCTCAAAGATAGTATTTTTGTGGCCCATAACGCGCAATTCGACGCTGGCTTCATTGAAGCGGAGTTTGTCAAGCTTGGCCATCCCATAGCTCCCATCGTTACACTGTGTACCATGCGCCTGGCGCGCAAGTTTTCCGAATCACTGCGAAGATTCAGGCTTGCCGATTGTTGCTCGCATTTTCATGTCCCACACAAAGAAGAACATTCTTCGCTTGGAGACGCTCGCGCAGTCGCCGGACTGCTGAAAGCTTATATTTCTCACGCGGGCGACAGCAACTCCCTTCTCGGAATATCTGGCATAAAATCATCAGCCTCGTCTCACCCCTGGCCCAATTTGTCGTCAAGTGGCAAAGCCCTATCTCGCCAAGAAGCAAGTCGTCACAGCAAGAAGCCATCATATCTCTCTCGCCTCCTCGATTCTCTTCCCGATACCGACGTTCGATGTGACCCCAACGCGCTCGAATATGTTGATTTACTCAACCGGGCACTTGAGGATAGACGCATCACCAAGGAGGAAGGCGCATTATTCTTCGAGATTGCGAGACGATGGGGCCTGTCCGCTACCCAGGTTCGTGCTATCCATCGCGACTATTTGAAATCCTTGGTAAAAGCCGCTGCTGAAGATGAACAAATTACAATTTCGGAGCGACGGGACATCGACGCTGTGGCGCATCTTCTCGGACTTGAAATATCTGAGCTTGATCGACTAATCCAATCCACACGTTCGAACGAAGGAAACGAAACATCTCAAGATTCACCTCCCACACAATCTCCTCAATCGTCGTTGGCAGGACTTTCCGTCTGCTTCACAGGTGAAATGCGATGCAAAATAAATGGACAGTTGATCACTCGGCCTCGCGCGGAAGAACTCGCGGCCAAAGCAGGAATGATCGTTGCCAAGAGCGTCACCAAAAAATTGGACATTTTAGTTGTGGCCGACCCCGAAACTTTGTCAACCAAGGCAGCAAAAGCAAGAAAGTACGGCACACGTATCATGGCGGAAGCGGTTTTTTGGCGGGAGCTGAATATCGAAGTCGAGTAATTTCAGTTTTCTCATGCCCTCTTGACGTCAAAACCCGAAAAAGACAGGGGCGGGGCCTGGCGGCCCCGCCCCCGCGCTGCCGGCCCGCCGGGCGGCTACTTCTTCAGCTTCTCCTCGATGGCCTTGAGCCTTCGGCGCATGTCGAGGTCGTTCATCATCGTGCCCAGCTTGTTCATGATGGCGTCCACGGCGCCGTTCCAGTGGGTCCAGTCGGGGCCCATCATGCTCGCCCCCATGCGCCAGCGGCGCCCGTCGTGGTGCCAGATGAGGTAGTGCATGATCTCGGGGGTCTCGTCCAGCGGGAACTCCTTGCTGACGAGGCCCTCCTGGTAGGCGTCCTGGAGCATCTTGTCCACGCGGGCGAAGAGCATGTTGTAGTCCGAGACCACCTTGTCGAACTCGGCGAGGTAGTTGTCGGACCACTGCCGGGAGTGGCACTGGTAGCAGACCTTCTTCATCTCGGCGCGGCCCTTCTCGGCCTGGGCCTTGTCGGGGACGCGCTGGAGCACGATGTCCACCTCGCCGGGGCCCTTCCACTGGGGCACGGAGACGGGGGGCTGGAGCTCCCAGTAGAGGCGGGCGCCCACGTCGTGGGTGCTCTCGACCGCGCCGCCGAAGCCGCTCAAGTGGCAGGTGGCGCAGGTGGGGGCGGTGATGTCCCTGGGGCCCCACTTGCCGGCGGGGGCCTCCCAGTTCCACTTCTCTCCCTCGGCGGCGTAGATGTTGCCGTGCTTGGACTCGGCGTAGATCTCCGCCTGGGGGTGGTCCGGGCCCAGGTGGCACTGGCCGCAGGTCTCGGGCTTCCTCGCCTCGGCCAGGCTGAACTTGTGCCGGGTGTGGCAGGAGGTGCAGGCGCCGAGGCTGCCGTCGGGGTTCACGCGGCCCACGCCCACGTTGGGCCAGCCCCGGAGCTTCCCGCCCTTCTCGGCGAGGACGAAGCTGCCGTGGCACTGGGCGCAGCCGAGGTTCACGTTGTTGTGGTGGTACTTGGGGTCCTGGAGGAGGCCCAGCTTGGCGAGGATGCCGCTGTCCGGGAAGAGGGGGGAGACGGCGCGCTTGGCCATCTCCTCGGGGTCGAGCTTGCGGGCGGTCTCCTGGGAGAGGGGGTCGAGCTTCTGCTTCTTGGCCTCCTGGTAGTAGGGGAGGAGGTTCCCCATGAAGGCGGCCCAGGCGTGCTTGCTCTTGGCGTTCTCGGCCACGGCCTTGGCGTGGCAGCTCTCGCAGTAGCGGGGCGAGGGGACGGCGGTGATCTTGAACCCCATGTGGTCGTAGCCCGAGGGGTCGCCCTCCCGCGCCTGGTGGCAGACGATGCACTTGATGCCCACCTTGGAGTGCTTGCTGTCCTCCCACTGCTTCACGATGCCCGGGCTGAGCCCCTTGTGGCAGGCGAGGCAGGGCTCGCCCGGCTCCGCCTGGGCGCGCGCCGCGGCGGGGAGGAGGAGCCCCAGCGCGAGCGCCGCCAGCCCGATCCAGAGTTTCATGACCCGCTCCTTTCCACGATCATTCCTCGTGCAGATAGGCCAGCTGAAGCCCCGCGACCTCGCTCCATCCCATGATCTCCTCGCTCATCCGCTGGAGGTGCCCGGCCGTCTCGGCCTCCATGACGACGGCCACGCCGCCGGGCCCCACGCCCCGCACCTCGGCGCCGGCCGCCGCCCTGAGCCGCGCGGCCAGGGCCTCCGCCTTCCCCCGCGCGGGGATGAACACCATTCCGGATATGGCCATCGCTCCCTCCTAGGCCTTCTTCAGGCGGACGGCGCAGACCTTGTAGTCGGGCTGGCCCGCCGCCGAGAGGCTCTTGGGGTCGTCCACCGTGAGGACGTTGATGAGCGCGTTCTCGTCGAAGAAGGGGACGAAGACCATGCCCGGCTGGGCGCGGTC
>MGDP01000222.1 GCA_001790955.1 Candidatus Tectomicrobia bacterium RIFCSPLOWO2_12_FULL_69_37 | reverse complement strand
GCGCGCTTGCCCTTGGGGATCTTGCAGGTGTAGCGGACGCGGATGGTGGTGATGAGGGCCACGCCATCCACGTTCTCGATGATGCCCTCGACGCGGGCGACCAGGTTGTCGGGCGAGCTCTTTATGCCGCGCGCATCCAGCGCGCCTCCCATATTGCCCGTCAGTCACCCGGCGACGGCCGCCACGAGGTGGTCCAGCGTGGCGGGACGCTCCACCTCGGGCTCGGCCTTGTAGAACTTAGAGATGCCCCCGTGGATGCCGTAGGGGATGGGGGTGTCGGGGAACGCGTCGAGGTAGGCCGTCTTCATGCCCCGGCCCGGCTCCTTGACGACGCGGGCCTTGGTCACGTGGATCACTTCGCCCATGGGAGAGCCTCCTGGGTGGGATGAGGGAACCATCACCGGTGGAAACGCAGGATACCACCCCCGCGATTCCCGGGGAAACGGAGGGTTTCCCGGCTCAGAGCACCACGATGAGGGTGCCGGCCACGGTGAGGAGGGCGCCCGCGCACAGGCGCGGGGTGATGTTCTCGGCCTCGCGGAGGAAGAGCCAGCCGATCACGAGGGCGATGAGGGGCTGGGCCGAGACGATGGCGGTGACGTTCACCGCCAGGGTGTGCTTGAGGGCGTAGTTGTAGGCGGGGACGGCGGTGGCCTGGAAGACAGAGGCGGCGAGCAGCCAGGGCCAGGCCCGGCGGGGGATGGCGGGGAAGCCCGAGCGCGCGGCCTCGCCGAAGGCGATCATCCAGGCGACCGCGGCGCCCACCATGAGGGCGTAGGAGGCGACGGCCAGGGGGTGGATGTCCAGGGAGGCCCGCTTGAAGAAGATGGCGGCGACGCCCCAGAGGACCGAGGTCACCCCGGCCGCGGCCCAGCCCAGGGTCCGCCAGCCCGGAGCGGGGGGAGGCCCCTCGGAGCGGGCCGGGGTCGAGCGGACGATGAAGGAGATGCCCAGGAGGAGGACGGCCAGGCCGAGGAGGATGCGCAGGGTCAGCGGTTCCCCGAGGAGGGGCCAGGCGAGGAGGGCGGTCACGAAGGGGTAGCTCATGGCCACGGGGACGGAGCGGTTGGGGCCGAGCCGGTGGATGGCCACGTAGAAGAACGAGCGGGAGATGCCGATGTGGAAGACGCCGGCCAGGAGGACCCAGAGGAGGGTCTTTTCCAGCTTCGGGACGAAGGCAGCGTGGGGAATGGCGGCCAGGGCGAACAGGGTGACGAGGAGGGCGTTCAGGGTGGAGAGGCAGGCGGTCACCCGGAGCACGGGCGCGTCCCGGAGCGCCATATTGACCAGGAACGAGAAGGCGGACCAGGCGAGGGCGGCGACGGTGGCGAAGAGGAGGCCGAGGGCGTGCTCACCCAAGTCCAAGGGCGGGCCCCCGGCGGCCGAGGGCCGCTACTTGCTGGAGTTGTAGCAGAGGACGGCGCGCCAGTAGTCGAAGATGTTCACCCGCTCCTGGACGCTGATCGTCAGGTCGTTCGCCGCGATCAGGGACTCCAGGTCCAGGGTGGTCTGCCAGCCGAAGTTGCGGCAGACGCCGTTGATGAGGGACTCGAAGCGGGCGAGGACGCGGTTCTGGCTCTTGAAATGGTTGATGAAGACGATCCGGCCGCCCGGCTTGCACACCCGACAGATCTCGGAGACCACTTTGTGCGGGTCGGGGGCGGCGCTCACCACGTAGCAGGCCGTCACGCAGTCGAAGCTGTTGTCGGGGAACTCCATCGCCTGGGCGTCCATCACCTTCAGGGAGACGTTCTTGAGCCTCAGCTTGTCCACCTTGTCCTGGGCCTTCTCGAGCATCTTGGAGGAGACGTCGATCCCGGCGATGCGGGCATCCTTGCGGTAGAGGGGGAGGGAGAGGCCCGTCCCCACCCCGACCTCCAGCAGGCTCTCACCCGCCTTGAGGTTCAGGAGCTCGACCCCGGCGTTGCGGCCCTCGCTGAAAATCCATTTGAAGACGATGTCGTAAAAACGTCCCCACCGGTCATAAATCTTGACGACGGAATCCTCTGTCAGCATCCTGATCTTTCCTCACTCGGGTGCGGATGCGGGCACGCGCTCCGGCGCCGGAAGAAGCTGCGCCGCTCCCCAATTGCCTTCACATTCTCAAGTGACCGCCGAACCGCACGCCGCAGTCCGCGAGAGGAACATGGCCGACCCGGGAATCTGTAGCCAGTGGCCCGGAAGAAGTCAACTGCCGCCGGCGCCTCCCGGCCCCGGCAAGCCGCGAGCCTGTGGGGGAACCGAAGGGGCAGCAAATTATAGCCAACTCGTTCTGGTTCTTCCAGGGGAAACGGGGCCGGGCCGGAAGGAAAGGAAAAAGCGCGTAAAAAACAGTGGTTTTGACAGCGGAGGGGCGGTATCTTTCCCCACGGGCCGGAGCGGCGGGGCGCCCCGCGGCCGCGCGAGGGAGGAGGGGCCGCGCCGCCCGCGGGCCCCCGGGAAATGTCGAAAATTGACCCCGCACCGGTCCTTTTCTAGAATGGCGGGTATCTTCCTGCCGGGTGTCTCCGCCCAAGAGGGGTCCGCATGAGGAACGAGGGGATTTCTCCTGAGCCCATCCCGGAAACCCATGCCCTGGGGCGCATGCTGCGGCGGACGACGGAGTCCGCGTTCGAGGCGGTGGGGTACGCCGACGGCGAGGTGATCGACTACGTCTGGCGGATGCTCCTTCGCTTCGTCCACGTGGACAGCCTCTACCGCCGCGGCCGCCGCACGGCCGGCCGCCTGGAGCAGGCGGCGGACTTCCTCGCCGAGGCGGAGGGCATGGGGGGCGCCCCGCTCCGCGAGCTCAAGCTCCAGATGGGGGACGTGTGCCTCTTCTTCACGGGCCTGTTCCCCGAGAACCTCGAGCGCCGCCGGCTCAGCCCGGCCTTCTACGTGATGCAGGGCAAGGCCGCCTACGGGCAGGTGGCCGAGATGGACGCCGTCCGGCCGACCGCCCGCTTCTTCCGGAAGCTCACCCACGAATTCGAGCAGTGCGTGGTGGCGCTCCATGTGGAGCGGCAGTTCCTCCACGATTCCGTCTACCAATACGTCGGCCGCCAGTTCCCGGTGTGAGCCGGGGGCCACTTCGCAAGGAGACCTCGTGAACCTTCGCGTACGGCTGATCCAGGCGGGGGCGGTCCTCGCCCTCTTGCTCACAGGCGTCGTGCCCGCCCTCTCCGGGCCGGCCTCCCCCGCGAAGCCGGCCAAGGAGGACAAGTCCGCGGTGGTGGTGGCCGAGATCAACGGGCGCAAGATCACCCTGGCCGAGCTGGAGGAGCGGCTGGCGGAAGCGCCGCCGGCGGTCCGAATCCGGATCCGGAAGAACAAGGAGCAGTACCTCGAGAACCTGGTGCAGTCCGAACTCCTCTACCAGGAGGCAGTCCGGCGCAGGCTGGAGGCGGCTCCGGAAGTGGAGAAGCGCATCGGCCTCGCCAAGCGCCGCATCCTGGTCGAGGAGTTCGTCCGCCGGGAGATCAACCGGGCGGTCCAGGTGTCGGACGGCGACTTGCGCGCTTTCTTCCAGGCGAACCGGGAGCGCTTCCGCCGCAAGGAGCAGGTGACTCTCAGCCATATTGTCCTCAAGACGGAGAAGGAGGCCTGGGACGCCGCCGCCGAGGTGCGCCGGGGGGTGCCCTTCGCCCAGGTGGCGAGGGCGCGATCTGTCTTCGAGGCGACGCGCGACGCGGGCGGGGTGATGGGGACAGCCGCCCGGGGCGAGCTCGACAAGAAAATCGAGGAGGCGGCCTTCAAGCTGGCCATCGGCCAGGTGAGCGATCCCATCCAGACCCCGATCGGCTGGCAGGTCATCCGCGTGAGCGAGCGGGTCCCCGGCGCCGAAGCGAGGTACGACGACGTCAAGGAGGACGTGAAGCAAATCCTCATCGAGATCCGCCGCCGGGCCTCCTACCAGGGCATGATCGAGGAGCTCAAGAAGAAGGGATCGATCCGAATCCACCCCGAGAGGTTCAAGTAGCCCACTGAATCCAGGGCGCTTGGCCAGCCACCGGTGCGGACCGGCGGAGGGGCCGCCAGTTTTTTTCACATTCTGTCCACACCCTTTCCCCCTTATTTTCCGGCGGCCGTGCCCCGGGTGTGCACAGGTTGCCCACAAGGAATTGTGGTTCGGCGCTTGATTTTCGTTGACGGACCACTAGATGTCGTGGTGCAATCGGACTCCCCCGAAGGGGGTATCCCACCGTCATCGAACCAACGGATTCGCTTCCGCCATCGGGCGGGCGGGAGCGATGATCCTGGCCGGGGGAGGGTCGGACCCTCCCCCGGCCCAGGTGTGCACGAACGGTCCTCCCGAAGGGAAGAGAGCCATGAGCATCAAGTCCGACCGCTGGATCACGCGCATGGCCCGGGAGCACCGGATGATCGAGCCCTTCGCGGATCGGCAGGTCCGCGAGGGGGTCATCTCCTACGGCGTCTCCTCCTACGGCTACGACATCCGCATCGCCGACGAGTTCATGATCTTCACCAACGTCAACTCGACCATCGTGGACCCGAAGAACTTCGACAACCGCTCCCTCGTCACTTTCAAGGGCGACTCCTGCGTCATCCCCCCCAACTCCTTCGCCCTGGCCCGCACGGTGGAGTACTTCCGCATCCCCCGGAACATCCTCACCCTCTGCGTCGGCAAGAGCACTTACGCCCGCTGCGGCATCATCGTAAACGTCACTCCCTTCGAGCCCGAGTGGGAGGGCTTCGTCACCCTCGAGGTCTCGAACACCACGCCGCTGCCCGCCAAGATCTACGCCAACGAGGGCATCGCCCAGGTTCTCTTCTTCGAGAGCGACGAGGTCTGCGAGGTTTCCTACGCCGACAAGAAGGGCAAGTACCAGAAGCAGCCCGGCCTCACCCTGCCCAAGCTCTGAGGGTTCCTCAGAATCCCCCGCTTTCCAGGAAAATTTCCCCGCAGGGAAAGATTCCGGCCCCTGCCGTGTTCCGGGAAGTGGAATCCTTTCTTTTCGAAAATCGGAGAGAAAGTGTATAATCGGCTCAGGCATACCGCCGGGTGGTTGATTATAATATTTTGAAATCGTTGGAGTTGCTCATCCAATGCCCGATGAATTCAGCCACCTCGACGACAAGGGCCGGGCCCGGATGGTGGAGGTGGGCGAAAAGCCCGAGACGGCCCGGGAGGCGGTTGCCCGGGGCCGGGTCGAGATGCAGCCCGGCACCCTCCGGCGGATCCTCGAGGGGGGCCTCCCCAAGGGCGACGTCCTGGGCACCGCCCGGGTGGCGGGGGTCATGGCGGCCAAGCGCTGCGCCGAGCTCATCCCCATGTGCCATCCCCTGCGGCTCACGGGGGTGGAGGTGCGCTTCTGGCCCGACGAGGGTGATCGCGCCCTGGAGATCGAGGCCGTGGTCCGTGCGATGGACCGCACCGGGGTCGAGATGGAGGCCCTCGCCGCGGTTTCGGTGGCGGGACTCACCGTCTACGACATGTGCAAAGCGGTGGACAAGGAAATGGCCGTGACGGCGGTCCGTCTGGTGAGGAAGACGGGCGGCAAGAGCGGAACGTACGTTCGCCCCGGGGAAGGAATCGGCCCCCCCGGGGAGTGACATTCGCCGCGTCCGGGAGGTAGGAGCGTGAAGCGGACGAATAATGATGAGGTGGGGAGATCCATATCCTCCACCCTGCGGGAGCCCTCGGCCCTGCGGGGCAGAAACGTGGGCAGGACGGCGGGCCGCGGGTCGCTGATTGTCCTGGCGGCCCTGCTGGGCGCGCTAATGGGAGGCGCCGTGGGCAGCGAGGGAGCCGGCTACGGCCTGGGAGGCGCCCTGGGTGCCGCGGCCGGGCTCCTGGCGGTCTGGGCCGAGAGAGGGCTCGGCCGCCTGGGCCTGGGCCCGGCTGCGGGGGGCGCGGCGGGCCTCATCGTGGGGCTGCTGGCGGCCCTCCTTCTGATCGGCGTCGCGGGCGCGGCCGTCCCCGCCCCCTCCCGGCCGCTGGGAGCTGTCTTGGCCGGCCTCATCCTGGCCTACCTGGGCGCCGCCGCGGGGGCCGCCCAGGGCAGGCGCCTGTGGAAGGGCCCGGACGGGGGGAGTAGCGCTCCCGGCGAGCCATCGAGAGCGAAGATCCTGGATACCAGCGTCATCATCGACGGCCGCGTGGCCGATATCTGCGAGGCGGGCTTCCTCGAGGGCCCCCTGGTTCTTCCCCAGTTCGTCCTCAAGGAGCTCCAGCAGATCGCCGACTCCTCCGACCCGCTCAAGCGCAACCGGGGGAGGAGGGGCCTGGACGTCCTCCACCGCATCCAGCAAATGCCCGATCTGGACATCCAGATCGTGGACACCGACTTCCCGCGCGTGCGGGAGGTGGACGCCAAGCTCGTCCTCCTTGCCAAGGAGATGCCGGCCAAGGTCATGACCAACGACTTCAACCTGAACAAGGTGGCCGAGCTCCAGGGGGTGCGCGTCCTCAACATCAACGAGCTGGCGAACGCGGTGAAGCCCATCGTCCTGCCGGGCGAGGAGATGAGCGTCTTCGTCCTCAAGGAAGGCAAGGAGTACGGCCAGGGCGTCGGCTACCTCGACGACGGCACCATGGTGGTGGTGGACCACGCGCGCGACCGCATCGGGAGCAACGTCTCGGTCTCGGTCACGAGCGTGCTCCAGACCACGGCGGGCCGGATGATCTTCACCAAGCTGCGGGAAGAGAGCGAGCCCCAGCGGAATGGCAACTGAGTCCTCCCCCGGGCCGCGCCGGGAGGAGACGCTTCCCCCTCCGTCGCGGGTCGGCGCGGTGGTTCCGGCGGCGGGGCGCGGCGCGCGCCTGCCCGGCGCGGTCCCCAAGCAGTTCCGCCCCCTGGGCGGCCTCCCCCTCCTTTGGCATCCTCTCTATCGCCTGGCCCGGAGCGGTGCGGTAGGCTCCATCGTCCTGGTGCTGCCCCCGGGCAGCCTTGGCGCGCTCGGCCTCCCGAAGGACCTGGGCCTCTCCGTGCAGGTGACCGAGGGCGGCGCCCGGCGGCAGGATTCGGTGGAGCGTGGCCTCTTCGCGCTCCCCCCCGAGGTGGAGTGGGCGGTGGTGCACGACGGAGCGCGGCCTCTGCTTCCCCCGGCGCTGGTCCGGGCCTGCCTGGAGGGCGCCTTGGAGACGGGCGCCTCGCTCGCGGCGCTGCCCGTCTCGGACACCGTGAAGCGCGGGGGCCCGGGCGGGTTCGCGGAGGGCACGGTTCCCCGGGACGGCCTCTGGCTGGCCCAGACCCCCCAGGTCGCCCGCCGGGAGCTTTTAGAGAAAGCCTTGCGCGCCGCACGCGATGAGGGACGCGAGGGGACGGACGAGGCCGCCCTCCTCGAAGCCATCGGGGTGAGGGTGCGGCTCGTGCCGGGAGATCCGATGAACCTGAAGGTGACGCGCCCCGAGGACCTGGCCTTGGCCGAGGCGTATCTGGCGCTGTCGAAGGAGGGAGGCGGCGCATGATCCGGGTGGGGATGGGCTTCGACGTCCACCGCTTCGAGGCCGGCCGCAAGCTCATCCTCGGCGGGGTGGAGATTCCCCACGAGAGGGGGCTCGCGGGCCACTCCGACGCCGACGTGCTCGCCCACGCGGTCTGCGACGCCATCCTGGGCGCCGCCGCGCTCGGGGACATCGGCCAGCACTTCCCGGACACCGACCCCCGCTGGAGGGGGGCGGACAGCATGATTTTCCTCCGCGAGGCGGTGGCCCTCGCAGCGGCGCAGGGTCTGCGCCCGAACAACGTGGACGCCGTGGTAGTGGCCGAGCGGCCCAGGCTCGCCCCCCACCTCGGCCGGATGCGCGCCCGCCTCGCCGAGGCGCTCGGCCTCGGGGAGGGCGCGGTGAGCGTCAAGGCCACCACGAGCGAGCGCCTGGGATTCACGGGCCGCGAGGAGGGAATCGCCGCCCAGGCCGTCTGCACCCTGCGGGCCGGCCCGTCTTGACGCTCCTTCCCCCTGCGTGACAAATTCCCGCCGGGCATCCCGTAACCCGCCGTCCGGCGCCGCCGGGCCACATCGCGGGTCATCCACACGCTCAGGAGGGAAGGTGGCCGTCCAGCTCTACAACACCCTCACCCGACGCAAGGAGCCGCTCGAAACCCTCGAGCCCGGCCGGGTGAAGATGTACGTCTGCGGGGTGACGGTCTACGACCTCTGCCACCTCGGCCACGCGCGGGCGGCCATCGTCTTCGACGTCATCCGCCGCTACCTCGGACGCCGGGGCTACGAGGTCACCTTCGTGTGCAACTTCACCGACGTGGACGACAAGATCATCGCCCGCGCGCGGCGGCTCAAGATCCCCATCGGGGAGCTGACCGAGCAGTTCATCGGGGAATACTACAAGGACATGGACGCCCTCGGCGTCCGCCGGGCGGACATCGCCCCCCGGGCGACCGCGCACATCGGCGAGATGATCGAGATGATTGAGGACCTCATCGAGAAGGGGGCGGCCTACCCGGGCGGGGGAGACGTCTACTTCGACATCTCCCGCTTCCCGGCCTACGGGAAGCTCTCCCACCGCAACCTGGAGGAGCTGGAGGCGGGCTTCCGCGTCGAGCCGGGGGAGGGCAAACGCAACCCCCTCGACTTCGCGCTGTGGAAGGCGTCCAAGCCGGACGAGCCCTTCTGGGAGAGCCCCTGGGGCCCGGGCCGGCCGGGCTGGCACATCGAGTGCTCGGTCATGTCGAGCCGCTACCTGGGGGATCGCTTCGACATCCACGGGGGCGGGGAGGATTTGGTGTTCCCCCACCACGAGAACGAGATCGCCCAGAGCGAGGGCTGCTTCGGCCACGACTGGGTGCGCTACTGGATCCACAACGGCTTCGTGCGCATCAACCACGAGAAGATGAGCAAGTCGAAGGGCAACTTTTTCACCATTAAGTCGGTGTTGGCTGACACCCCGGCCGAGGTGGTGCGCTTCTTCTTGCTGGGCACCCACTACCGCCATCCGGTGGATTATTCCGACCAGGTAGTGGGGGAGGCCTGGCGGGGGCTCGACCGGCTCTACAACCTCCTCCTGCGCCTGGGCCCCTCCGGGGCGGGGGCGGGGGGAGAGCAGGCCCGACGCATGAAAGAGGAGGCGGACGCCTTCCGCGCGCGCTTCGCCGAGGCGATGGACGACGACTTCAACACCGCCCGGGCGCTCGGCCACCTCTTTGACTTCGCCCGGCAGGCCAACTCCCTCCTCCTGGAGGCGGGGGGCGCCCTCCCGCGGGAGGCCGCCGCCCCGGCGGTGGAGGTCTTCCGGGAGGTGGGGGGGGTGCTCGGCCTCTTCGGCCACGAGCCGGAGGAGTGGTTCCGACAGGCCCGGCCCGGGGCGCCCGAGGAGGGGGAGAACGGCCAGCTCGGGGACACCCAGGTGGAGGAGCTCATCTCCAAGCGGACGGACGCCCGCAAGCGCAAGGACTTCAAGGAAGCCGACCGCATCCGCGAGGAGCTGGCGGAGGCGGGCATCCTCCTCGAGGACGGCCCCTCGGGCACCATCTGGAAGCGCAGGCTCTGACTTGTCCCCGCGGAAATCCGGCGAGCGCGTCTGCGGGGTCCACGCTGTTCTGGCGGCCCTGGAGAAGGGGAGGGCTCTGCGGGTCTTTCTCGCCTCCGCCCGGAGTGGGGGGCCGGCCGCCAAAGTCCAGGAGCTGGCCGGGCGCCTGGGCATCCCCGTCGAGATAAAAACCTCTGAAATTCTGGCGGATATGGCCACGACCCGCCAGCACCAGGGTCTCGTGGCAGAGGTCCGGCCCCTTCGCCTGATGGACCTGGAGGAACTCCTGGCGGCCCAGCCCGCCCATCACCCTCCTCTCCTTCTGCTGGATGGGGTCCAGGACCCCCGGAACCTGGGGGCCATCCTGCGGACGGCGGCGGCCCTGGGGGCGGGGGGGGTCATCTGGCCCAAGGACAGCTCGGCGGGGCTCACCCCCACGGCGGCCAAGGCGGCGGCGGGGGCGCTGGAGATCCTCCCCCTGGCCCGGGTGACGAACCTGGTCCGGACGCTCGAAGCCTTGAAAGATAAGGGTTATTGGACTCTCGCCGCTGACCCCGAGGGGGAAGCCGTCCTCGGAGATCGGGAGCTCCCCTGGCCAGCCGCCTTGGTGGTCGGAGGGGAGGGACGGGGGGTCCGCCGCTTGGTGCGGGAGAGATGCGACGTGGGGGTGCGGATTCCCCAGAGCCGGGGTATAGTGGAGTCGCTGAATGTGGCGGTGGCGGCGGGGGTGTTCCTCTTCTGCCTCACCGCGGCCCGGCCCGCCGCCCCAGGGGCGGCGGGAGAGGAGGGGTGTTCCCCGGTCCCGGCTTGACAAAAAGGTGGCCCGCGCCTACTTTGCCCCGCCTTTGCTGGCTGGCGTAGCTCAGCTGGTAGAGCAGCTGATTTGTAATCAGCCGGTCGGAGGTTCGAATCCTCTCGCCAGCTCCAGGGCGGGGCGGGCCCCCGAAGGTTCGGAGCGAGATCGGGGGGAGGTTCCCGAGCGGCTAAAGGGATCAGACTGTAAATCTGACGGCTTATGCCTTCGGAGGTTCGAATCCTCCCCTCCCCACCAGAGATTCGTTTCCCAGCGTCGTCCCCGTTCGGCGCCATGCGGGAATCAGAAGTGTTTTCGGGTCGTCGGAGAGAGAGGCGGGAATAGCTCAGTTGGTAGAGCATCAGCCTTCCAAGCTGAGGGTCGCGGGTTCGAGTCCCGTTTCCCGCTCCAGAAGGAGCACTGCGGCGGAGTCAGCCGTCCGCCCTCGGGCCCACGTAGCTCAGCTGGCAGAGCACTTCCTTGGTAAGGAAGAGGTCACCGGTTCAAGCCCGGTCGTGGGCTCCAGAGGAATTTCCGAAGGGGAAGATTCTTTCCTCTTTCATCGGTTTCCCAAAGGGGAGATGTGAAGCGCCATGGCGAAGGCGAAGTTTGAGCGGACGAAGCCGCACGTGAACGTGGGGACGATCGGGCACGTGGACCATGGGAAGACGACGCTGA
>MGDP01000221.1 GCA_001790955.1 Candidatus Tectomicrobia bacterium RIFCSPLOWO2_12_FULL_69_37 | reverse complement strand
AGCTGGGCCGTATGCTCACCCACATGTCGAATTCCCAAGGCATAGATAAATCGACCCAGGGTAGGTGTTTTTGCACATTCGAGAGCTTCTACTAAATTCTTTGCTGACTTTTCGCCCATACGATCAAGCGGTGCAAGTTTTTCAACTGTAAGTTTAAAAAGGTCCGCAGGCTCGCGCACAAGTTCCTGGTCCACTAACTGATTCACGAGCTTCTCGCCCAGGCCGTCGATGTCCATCGCGTTGCGCGAAGCGAAGTGGCGTAAGCTCTCTTTCACCACGGCAGGGCACGCAGGGTTTAGGCAGCGCAGCACCACTTCTCCATCGAGACGAACCAGCTGCGTCCTGCATTCCGGGCATTCCGTTGGCATCTCAACGACCTGCGCGTCCTCAGGTCGATTTTCCTTGATTACTGCTACTACTTCAGGGATCACATCACCCGCGCGGCGAATAACCACCGTGTCCTTCTTATGAACATCCTTGCGCTTCATCTCGGCTTCGTTATGAAGAGTCGCCCGGGATACTTCTACCCCACCCACACGCACAGGTTTTAGGATCGCTACGGGTGTAATCGCTCCCGTTCGGCCTACCTGAAAAATGATATCCTCGACCACTGTAGTTTCTTGCGTGGCAGGAAATTTATAGGCGATAGCCCAACGAGGCGCGCGCGAAGTAGAACCCAGTTTGTTTTGCAGATCGAACGAATCAACTTTAATTACGACACCATCTTGTTCATAAGGAGACTCTTCCCTATTTTGAAGGAGAGAGTCACAATAAGAGAAAATCTCCTTCAAATCCTTGCATATCGAGAATTTGTTATTGACTGGAAGTCCCCATTTGGGAAGGGTCTTGAGCAACTGGGATTGGCTCTTGAATGAATACCCTTCGATCTTTCCTACCCCATAAAAATAAACTTTCAACGGTCGATACAATGTGATCCGTGAACTCTGTTGTCGTAACGAGCCCACCGCGGCATTCCTGGGATTAGCAAATAGGGGTTCTCCCGTATTCAGTCTCTCGCGATTTAGTTTTTTAAATTCATCAACTTCCATAAACACCTCGCCGCGCACCGCCAATAGTCTTGGTGGTTTCGGGTCATTCGGAGACCTTTTTAATTTCTCTGGAATCGCATCGATTCTCAGTAAATTATACGAAACGTCTTCTCCCACTGTTCCGTCACCCCTGGTACCGCCCTTTTCGAATTTCCCCTCACGGTAAATAATTTCAATCGCCAAACCATCCAGTTTTGGCTCGGCCGTATAGTCGATTCTTCCAGGCGTCGATTTGGCCTTCTGTGTTAGGAATCTCTTTATTCTTTCTTCAAAATCGTTCAACTCTTCATAGCTAAACGCATTGTCCAGGCTCAGCATCGGCGGGTCGTGATCAAATGGAGGAAATTCGTCGACAGGAGGAGCGCCTACTCTTTGGGTAGGAGAGTTACGAGTGCGTAGGCTTGGATACTTTTTTTCCCAGTCTTTTAATTCTCTGAGCAACCGATCATATTCTGCATCTGTCGCAATTGAATTGCCCAAAATATAGTAATGATAGCTGTATCGACGAAGTGTTTCCGTTAGCTCTTTGACTCTTTCCTTAGCTTTTCGCGGAACTATGGCTTTGCTCATGGGCGTCCGCGGGGCGGCTGAGGGCGGGGCCCGTCCTTCATTGCATGGACTTCAGGCGCTCTTCGGCCGTCCTGGCCGCCTCGGAGTTGGGGTACTTCTGCTGGAGCCGCATCAGGAGCTCGCGCGCGCTCGCCTTGTCCCCCAGGCTGAGGAAGGACATCCCCTCCTGGAGGAGGGCTTCGGGCGCCTTGTCGCCGTTCGCGTAGTCCACCTGCACCTTGTTGAAGGCGAGGATGGCCCGCTCGTAGTTCCGCTCCTCGAAGTAGGTCTGGCCGATCCAGTACTGGGCGTCGTCGGCCAGCTCGTGGGCGGGGAACTTGGCGATGAAGGCGCTCAGCAGGGCCCGCCCCCTGGGGTAGCTCTTCTCCTCCTGGATCACCTTGAGGGACTGGTTGAACTCCTCCTCCGGGTCGGGCGGCTTGGGCGCGGGGGCCGCCGGGGGGACCGCGGGGGCCTCGGGCAGCCGGGGGAGGGAGGCCGCCTGGGGCGGAACCGGGGGGGCGGGCGTCCCGGCCGCCGGGGGGCTCCCCGCGGCCGGAGGCGCCGCAGCAGGCGGGGCGCCCGGCGCGGGAGCTCCGGCCGGCGCTTCGGCTCCCGCCGCCGGAGGGCTCCCGGGGGCGGGAGGGGCTCCGGGGGCCGCCGGTGCGCCCGGGGCGGGGGCGCCGGTGCGGCCCTGGCGCAGCAGGGTGACCTCGTTCTCCAGGGACTCGATCCGCCCGCGCACCTCCTCGAACTGCAGGCCCAGCTTCTTGAGGGCGGCCTCGGTGTTGCGGCTGTTGCGCT
Organism: Candidatus Tectomicrobia bacterium RIFCSPLOWO2_12_FULL_69_37; assembly: GCA_001790955.1. Classification (GTDB taxonomy): domain Bacteria; phylum UBA8248; class UBA8248; order UBA8248; family UBA8248; genus 2-12-FULL-69-37. The sequence goes on along the minus strand of MGDP01000221.1, from coordinate 8,679 downwards.
CGATGCCGTCCACCAGGCCCTGGATGGCCTTGCGGGACTCCTCGATCCGCTCCTCCTGGTTCGAGAGGCCGCGGCGGAGCCCGAGGACGCTCTGGCGGACCTCGCCCACCCCGCCCGGGGAGGCGGACGGGGAGGAGACGGCGGGGGAGGCGGGATCGAACCCCCGCCCGAGGACCCCCTCGCTGGAGGGACCGGCGCCCGCGCACCCCGCCGCCACGAGGGCTGCGGCGGCCCAGGGGGCGGAGCGGGCCAGGATGGAAGTGCCGTTCATGCGCATAAACAAAACTCCTCGGCGGGAACTCGCCCGCCGAGGAGTCCTTCTTCGGGGCAATTCGGGCGGGCGCTTAATTCATCCCCGCCGGGATTCCGCCCGTCACGTTGAACTTGCCGCGGCGGTTCTTGGACCACGCCAGCTCGTTGTGGCGCGGATCCACGGGGCGCTCCTTGCCGTAGCTGACCGTGTCGATCCGGGAGGCATCCACTCCCAGGGAAACCAGGTAGTCCTTCGCAGACTGAGACCGGCGATGCCCGAGAGCGACGTTGTACTGCACGGTGCCGCGCTCGTCGCAGTGGCCCTCGACCTGGATCTTGACGGTCGGGTTATCGAGTAGGAACTTCGCCTTCGCATCCAGGACGGGCCGCATGTCGGGCCGGACGGCCGACTTGTCGAAGTCGAAATAGACGAGGGCGTTCTCGAAGTCCGCCATTCCCGACCTGAAGGCGGCCCGGCGGCGCTGGCGCTCGGCCTCGGTCATGCTGCCGGGACTCATTCCACCACTGCGAGCGCCGGGCGCGGAGGAGACCGCTTCATCGCTCTTGACAGCCTGCTGGGCGCAACCGGCCGTGGCCACCAGCACCGCCACCCCCAACATGGCCATTCCCAACCGCTTCCAACTCCCCGCTCGGAACATTCAGACATCCTCCTCGAATCCCGAAAAGGCGCTCGGTCGGCGCGTAAAACATAAAAATACAGGAGGTTACATTGACCCCCTTAATTGCTCTTTGGCGCCCGCGGGGCATCCCTGGCGCCCGAAATTCAAACAGCTATCAAGTATAAATCCCCTCTCCGATTGGAGCAAGGGGAGTTTTAAGAAAATTTTTGGCCTGCATCACACTTTCCGCCCCCTATTGCAGGGCGGGCGACCAGGCCGGCTCTTGCCCCAGCTGGAGGCGCTTGAGCTCGGTCCCGGCGGCGGTCATGACGTAGATCTCCTTGCGCCCGGTGCGGTCCGAGGAGAAGACCAGGTGCTTCCCGTCGGGCGACCAGCTGGGGGTTTCGTTCTTCCCCTGGCCGCCGGTCAGCCGGCGCAGGTCCGACCCGTCCGGGTTGACCGTCACGATATCGATGGAAACGTTATCGGTCACCCGGGTCGAGTACGCGATGCGGTCCCCCCGGGGGCTCCACCGGGGCTCGGTGTTGTAGGTGCCCTGGAAGCTGATGCGGCGGGGGTCGCTCCCGTCCGCTCCCATCACGTAGATCTGCGGCCCGCCCGAGCGCCCCGAGGTGAAGGTGATCTTCTTCCCGTCGGGGGAGAACGAGGGCGAGACGTCGATCCCGAAGCTGCGGGTGAGGCGGGACTTCGCCCGGGTGGCCATGTCGTAGACCATGAGCTGGTAGGTGCGGCCGATCTGCTCGGAATAGGCGAAGAGGCGGCTATCCGGGGAGAAGCTCCCGCCGATCCCCTGGGCGTTCGCCGCGCTCACCCGGAACTCGCGCCCCCCGTTGGTGGGGAGCAGGAACACCCCCGGCGGGTTGGACTTGAAGGAGGAGTAGGCCAGCCACCGGCCGTCGGGGGACCAGGAGGGGGCGTTGTTCCCCATGCCGTTGCGGGTGACCCGGCGGAGGTCGGCGCCGTCCCAGTCCATGATGTAGATCTCGCCCCGCTCGGTGGCGGAGCGGCGCGAGACGAAGGCGATCTGGGTGTCGAAGACCCCCTTCTCCCCGGTGAACCGCTCCAGCACCGCGTTGGCGAAGCGGTGGGCCATCAGGCGCCAGCTCGAGCGCGGGTACTGGTAGCGCTTGCCGAGCTCCTGCGCCGACCGCGCGGTGTCGTAGAGGAACATCTCCGCCACGATGGAGTCCCCGCTCAAGGTGTAGCCCCCCTTGATGAGGGCCTCCACCTTCACCACGTTCAGCCACTCGGGGAACTTCTGCTCCTCGAGCCGGATGCCCGCCTGGAGCGGGTTCTCCGGGTAGCTCTTGCGGTCCTGGACGAAGAAGAGGCCGGTCCGGGCGAGGTCCTCCTGGACCACCTGGGCGATCTGGAGGCCGACCGGGTCGCGGCGCCCCTCCAGCGGCCGCAGCTCCGGGATGGCGAGGCGGATCTTGCGCGCGCCGGGGGAGTAGATGTCGATGAAGGTCCGGGCCGCCCAGGCCCCGGGCGCCGGCCCCCCCAGGACCGCCGCGATGAGAAATGCCGGAACCCACCCCAGCGCCCGATTCGCGATCACGTCATTCATCCCCGGAGGTCAGCGGCAAAAGCTCGCCCCGCAGAAGCGGAAGCCCAGCGCGAGCCAAGTCTCTTTCACGGAGTTGGGCGGCGGGGGGAGCGAGGGGCTCGCGGCCCGCTCCACCGCCCGAAGGGCGGCCTCGTCGTAAATCTTGTTGCCGCTCGCCCTTTCGATCTTCAGGCCGCGGACGGTCCCATCGCGGGCGACGTCCACGGCCACGGTCGTGCTCAGCTTCTCCAGCTCGGTCAGGTTGAGGGGGACCGTCCAGAAGTTCCGCACCCGCTCGCCCAGCAGCCCATAGTAGCGCTCCAGCTCGGTGCGCGCGACCCCGCCGCCGCCCCCGCCGATGCTGCCGCCGCCCTGGCCATCGCCTCCGCCCTCGCCCGGGTGGCCCACCGGGGGCGGGGTCTGGACGCGGGCCGTCTGGGCCGGCTTCGGGGCCTCCTTCTTGCGCCTCGCCTCGTACTCCCGGCGCCAGCTCTCCTCGCGCGCGCGGCGCTCGCGGATCTCCTTGAGCCGCGCCTGCCGCTCGCGCTCCTTGCGGTCCCTCTCGGCCTTCTCCCCGCGCTCCTTCTCCGCCTGGACCTGCCTGATGCGGCGGATGTTATCGATCTCCTCCTTGCTGGGGCCCGCTTCCTTCTTCGCGGGAGGCTTCTCGGGGGGCTTCGTCTTCCGCAGGGCCTCGGGGCGGTCGCCGGACTTTCCCTTCTGGGAGCCGCCCGGGATCTGATCCGCCCCGACGAGGCTGACGGCGGTTCCGCTGCCGTAGAAGCGGGCCTTGGTCTCGGAGGGGTAGAGGGCCCAGCCGAAGAGGATCAGGTGGAGCGCCACCGAGCCGGCCCAGGCGCGGCGGAAGCGCGGGTCCCGGGCGAGGGGAGGCAGGGGCATGGCGTGGGAGGGGGCCGCGGGAGCCTCCGCGAGCGCCGCGAGGCGCGCTTTCCCGCCGGTGGGGAGCGAAGGGTGCGGCGTGCTCATCCCAGCCTCAGCGCCGGCTTCCGCCGCCGGATTCGAGGGGGTCGGTCACCATGTTGAGCTTGGTGATCCCGGCCGCGCGGATGACGGCCATCGTCTCCACCACGCGCCCGTAGGGGACGGACTGATCCGCCCGGAGGAAAATCTCCTTGTTCGCCCGGGCCTTGAAGAGCGCGTCGAGCTTGGGACGCAGCTCAGCCAGCTCGTGGAGGTGGTCGTTCAGGTAGACCTTCTGGCTGCGGTCCACGGTGACGACCACGGCGTCCTCCGCGACGCGGGAGCGCTCGGCCGCCACCTTGGGGAGGTCCACGGTCACGGCCTGGTTCTGCGTCTCGAGGAGGGGAGCGGTGACCATGAAGATCACCAGAAGCACCAGCATCACGTCCACGAGGGGCGTGACGTTGATCTCGGACATCGCGCTCGCGCGCGTGATCTTGACCGCCATGGCGCCGCCCTCCCCCTACATGCGCATGAAGTGGCGGCCCACGAGGTTGAGGAAGTCGGCGGTGAAGTTCTCGATGTCGCCGGAGATGACCTTCACGCGGCTCTGGTAGTGGTTGTAGGCGATGACCGCCGGGATGGCCGCCGCCAGCCCCACCGCGGTGGCGATGAGGGCCTCGCTGATGCCGGGCGCGACCACCGCCAGGCCGGCCGACCCGCGCGCGCCGATCTCGCGGAAGGAGTTCATGATGCCCCACACCGTGCCGAAGAGCCCGATGAAGGGGGTCGAGCTCGCCGTCGTGGCGAGAAAGGTCAGCAGCCGCTCCAGCTTGCCCACCTCCTGGTTGGCCGCGCGGCGCAGGGCGCGCTCGACGGTCTCCACGCCGGCCGTCTCCGTGGTGGTGAGGACGGAGGCCTCCTCCATCCCGCCCTTGGAGGAGCGCGCCTTGAGCACCTGCTCCACTTCCTGGTAGCCCGCCGCGAAGACCTGCCCCACGGGGCTGTCCGCGTACTCGCCCGCCTCGCTGTAGAGGTGGTCGAGCCGCTTCGCCTTCCAGAACAGGTCGAGGAAATCGTCCGAGCGCTGCTTCGCGCGCCGCAGCTCGAGGAACTTCCAGATGATGATCGCCCACGAGGAGAGCGAGAAGCCGATCAGCAGGACCAGGACGAAGAACACCACCCCGCTCGAGCGGAACGCCAGGCTCCACAAGTTGATCTCGGCGTGGGCCATGAGCGGCGTCGGGTCAGCGGTGACGGCCACAAGGGGAAAAAGAACCACCAAAGGGATCCTCCACGCCAGGCGGGCAGCCAAGTATCGCGCTTTTGCCAAGGGCAGTCAATACAGAGGCTTTTCAGGAATCATTGACATGAATTCTCGGCCCTGGCCATAATCCCCGCACGCCCGCCGCCGGAGGTTGCGCGTGAACCCCTTGGAGCGCGCAAAGAAGGCCGCCATCGAGTCCGTCGACGCGCTCGCCGGCGCCCTCTGGTCGCTCTCCCTCGAAATCCACCGCGACCCCGAGCCGAGCATGCGGGAGCGCCGCGCCTGCCGCCGCCTCTGCGCCTTCCTGGAGGGCCAGGGCTTCGAGGTCCGCCGGGGGGTGGGCCGCCTCCCGACCGCCTTCCAGGCCCGCCGCGCGGCCGGGCGGGGGCGGCCCGCTGTCAACTTTCTCTCCGAGTACGACGCCCTCCCGGGCCTCGGCCACGCCTGCGGCCACAACGTCATCGGGGTGGCGAGCGCGGGGGCGGGGGCCGCCCTGGCCCGGGCCGTGGGGCCCGAGGCGGGAGCCGTGGTGGTCACCGGCACCCCCGCCGAGGAGGCGGGCGGGGGGAAAGTCCTCCTCGCCCGGCGGGGGCTTTTCCGGGGGCTCGACGCCGTCATGATGTTCCACCCCTCGGGGGAAACCCGGGCCGAGGTGAGCTTCCTGGCCCTGGCCGAGCTGCGCTTCCACTTCACCGGCCGGGCCGCCCACGCCTCGGCCTCCCCGGAGAAGGGAGTGAACGCCCTGGACGGCGTCCTGGCCCTCTTCCAGGCCGTCGCCGCCCTGCGCCAGCACATCCCCGCGGGGGACCGGGTGCACGGCATCATCACCGAGGGGGGCGAGGCCCCCAACATCGTCCCGGCCAGGGCCTCGGCCTGGTTCTACGTGCGGAGCGCCACCCCGGAGGGCCTGAAGTCCCTCCTTGTCCGGGTGGAGGCCTGCGCCCGTGGCGCCGCGCAGGCGGCGGGGGCGCGGCTGCGCATCTGGCGCAACCCCGTCTCCTACGCCCCCATGCGGGTGAACCGCGCCCTCGCCTCCCTCTTTCGCGAGAACCTCCGCCGCCTCGGGGTGCGGGAGCCCGACCCCCTGCCTCCTCTCGCCATGGGCTCCTCCGACGTGGGCAACGTGAGCCAGGCGGCCCCCACCATCCATCCCCAGATCCGGATGGTGCCGGAGGGGGTCTCGGCCCACACCCCCGCCTTCGCCCGGGCGGCCGGGAGCGCGCCCGGAAGAAAGGCCCTCCTCCTGGGGGCCAAGGCCCTCGCCATGACGGGGGCCGACGTCCTCCTGAACGCGAAGGCCCGCTCCCGGGTGCGGGCCGAGTTCGAGCGGAGGGGGCGATGAGGCGCGCGCACGCCGCTCTCCTGCTGGCGGGTTTCCTCATGGCGGCGTCCTCCGCCCTCGCCGCCGCTCCGCCACCTGCCGCGGCGCCCGCCAAGCCCGCGCCGGAGCCCCTCCGGCCCCCCTGGGTCTCCCCGCTGCCCCCGGCGGTCCGCGCCGCCGCGGAGAGGGACGATCCCCGGACGCTGCTCAACGCGCTGAAGACGCTGGGAAGCGACCCGGACGGGCGGGGCGCCTTCCTCGCGGGCTACGCCCATCTCCGGGCGAACCGCCCCGGCGAGGCCGTCCCGCGCCTCCGCGAGGCCCTCCGCAAGGCCCCGGACCTCAAGAGCCACGCCCTCCACTTCCTGGCCCTCGCGGCCGAGAAGCTCAAGGACGACGAGACCGCGAAGCAGGCTCTCCAGGAGCTTCTGAAGACCGACCCGGGAAACCCCCACGCCCCCCAGGCCCACGAGACCCTGGCCCGCATCGCGCTGCGGCAGGCGAACCCCGCCGAGGCCGCACGCTGGGTGCGCGGCCTGCTCCGCCTCTACCCGAACCACGACCGCACGGACGCCTTCCTCCAGTTGCTCGCCGAGGCCCTGGAGCAGGGCGCCCAGTACGGGGACGCGGCGCTCGCCTGGCGGCGCCTCTGGCTCGATCACCCCGAGAGCCCCCTGGCGGAGAAGGCCCTCGCGCGCGCCGGCGCCCTCGCTCCCATGGCCCGGCCCCCGGTGCCCCCGCTCCAGGCCTCGGACCACTACCTGCGCGCCCGCCGCCTCCAGCAGCTCCACCGCCACCGCGAGGCCCTCGCGGCCTACCGCGAGCTCGACCGGGGCTTCCCGGGCTCCCCCTACCGCCTGCTCCTGCGGCACCACTCGGCCATCGCCCTCTTCTACCTCCGCCGCACCCCCGAGGCCCGCGCGGCGCTCGAGGAGTCGCTGCTCCAGTGGCCGGCCGGCTCGCCCAACCGGGCCGAGGCCCGCTACCACCTCCTGCGGAACCACCTGCGGGCGGACGACAAGCCCGCCTTCGAGGAGGAGGCCAAGACCCTCCTCAAGGAGAGCGCGGGAACCGCCTGGGCCGCCCGCGCCCTGAACCTCCTCGCCAGGGTCCACGAGGACGACGGCGACCACGCCGAGGCCACACGCTACTACGCGCAGCTCCTCCGCGAGCACCCCTCCTCCCCGCTTGCGCCCAAGGCCCTGTGGCAGGTCGCCTGGATCCGCCTCCGGGACCGCGAGGACGCGCCCGCCCTGGAGGGCTTCCAGGACCTCGCCCGCCGCTACCCCGGCCATCCGCTCGTCCCCTCGGCCCTCTACTGGTCGGGCGTGGCGGCCGAGCGCCTGGGCGAGCGCGACCGGGCCGCCCGCTTCTACCGCGGCGGCGCGCAGGCCTACCGACACCAGTACTACGGCCAGCTCGCCGCCGAGGCCCTGGCCCGCCTGGGGCGGGAGGGCTTGATGGAGGCGGCCTGGCCCCTCCCCGCGCCCGAGGCCGGCTTCCAGGCCTGGACCTCCCCGCCCCGCCAGCCGCTCGAGGCTGGGGCGCTCGGCCACTGGCGGGCGGCGGAGCTGCTCGCCTCGATGGGGCTCGGCCACCTGGCGGGGGAGGAGTTCGAGCGGCTGGGGAGCTCGCCCTTCTTCCGCTACCGCGCGGCCCTGGCCTTCTCGCGCCGGGGCCTCCACGACCGCGCCACCGCCATCCTCCACGGGCAGTTCGGGAGCGCGATCCGGGCGGGGGGGGCCGACCTCCCCGCCGAGTTCTGGAAGGCCGTCTTCCCCCTCCGGGCGAAGCTCGGCCAGCCGGCCGGCGCGGACCCGCTCCTCGTCAACGCCATCATCAAGGCCGAGAGCTCCTTCGACCCCAACGCCTTCTCCCCGGCGGGGGCCATGGGCCTCATGCAGCTCATGCCGGGGACCGGGCGCAGCCTCGCCCGGCGGGCCAAGGTCCGCCTCGACTCCGAGGCCCAGCTCTTCGACCCCGAGCTGAACGTGCGGCTGGGCTCCTTCCACCTCGCGGGGCTCGTCAAGGAGTTCGGGGGGGCGCTCATCCCCGCCATCGCGAGCTACAACGCGGGACGCACCGCCGTGAAGCGCTGGTGGGAGAGGCGGGGGGACGAGCCCTTGGCCGCCTTCGTCGAGCGCATCCCCTACGAGGAGACCCGCAACTACGTGAAGCGCGTCCTCGCCTACTACGCCGAGTACCGCCGCATCTACGGCGCCCCCGCCAGGCCGCCGCGCCCGCCCGGCGCCCCCTCATGAGGGAAGCCCCCCCGCCCATCCAGGCCGTGGGCCTCATGTCGGGGACCTCGGCCGACGGCGTGGACGCCGCCCTGGTGCGCATCGCCGGGGGAAAGGCCGACCTCCTCGACTTCCGCTCCTTCCCCTACCCGGCCCGGCTGCGCGGGCGGGTGCTCCGCGCGGCGGGGGAGCCGGGGGCGGCCACCGCCGAGATCTGCTCCCTCCACCGCGAGGTGGGGGAGGCCTTCGCCCAGGCCGCGCTCGGCCTCCTCGCGGGGGCGGGCGCCGCCGCCGGCCAGGTGGGCTTCATCGGGAGCCACGGCCAGACCGTGCGCCACCTCCCCGCGGGCGGCGAGGGCGCGGACGGCCCGCTCCTTCCTTCCACCCTCCAGCTGGGCGACGCGGCCGTCATCGCCGAGCGCACGGGGCTGACCGTGGTCTCGGACTTCCGCGCGCGCGACGTGGCCGCCGGGGGCTCGGGCGCCCCCCTC
>MGDP01000220.1 GCA_001790955.1 Candidatus Tectomicrobia bacterium RIFCSPLOWO2_12_FULL_69_37 | reverse complement strand
CCCCATGTCGCAGAAGATCTCGATGCAGTTGCCCGAGGGGTCGGAGATGTAGATGGCGTGGTTCTCGCCCCAGAGGCCGTCGCCCTCGGGGTGGGTGGGGCTGTGGATGGCGCGCTGCCAGACGATCTCGACGCCCTGGGCCTTCAGATAGGCCTCCCAGGCCTCGAGCTCCCGCCGGGAGCCCACCTGGAGGGCGATGTGGTGCATGCCGGGCTCCCAGCGGAACATGGTGCGCTCCTTGGGCGCGGGGCATTCCCCCTCGGGCCAGAAGAAGAGGCTCAGGTCGTGGTGGAGGGCGGTGCAGCGGAGGAAGGCCAGGCCGAGAGGGACGCCGGGCACCCGGCCGGGCGGGTGGATCTCGGTGACGGTGAAGCCGAGCTTCCCGACGTAGAAGTCGAGGGCGGCCTCGATGTCGTGGACCTTGAGGCCGATGTGCTGGAAGCCCAGGAAGGGGGACGGGGGCTGGGGCATGGGGAAATCCTCCGGGACGAAGAAGGTCAGGGGCTCGTGGGGGTTTTCTCCCTCCCCCTCCGGGGGAGGGTAGGGGTGGGGGGAGGCCCGGTCACGAGGGTTCCCTCCCCCAACCCCCTCCCGGAGGGAGGGGGAAAAGCTCACTCCTCTCGGGATGAAGTACGTGGCAAGGCTTCATGGCTAGGGTCTTGCCGGGGCGGAGGGCGCGGCCTCGGGCTCGGCCGGCACGGCGGGGGGGACCTCGGGGAGCGGGGCGATGCGCTGGGAGAGGATCACGCCGCCCGCCAGCGCCAGGCCGATGAGGTCCGTCTTCCACCCCGAGTGGATGAGCAGCAGCGAGGCGGCGCCGGCGGCCAGGCGCTCCCAGGGGCGGAGCGGGCTCAGCAGGAAGCCGTGCAGGCTCGCCGCGAGGAGGACGACTCCGGCGCAGGCGCTCAGCACCGCGAGGATGACCTGGCCCCACTCCCCCACCAGGAGCAGGGCCGGGCCGTACACGAAGAAGAAGGGCACGATGAAGCCCGTCGCCCCCATCCGCAAGGCGGCGATGCCGGTCGCCCAGAGGGGCGTCTTGCCGATGCCGGCCGCGGCGTAGACGGCAAGGGCCACGGGGGGCGTGATGGCCGAGATGATGGCGAAGTAGAAGACGAACAGGTGGGCGGCGATGGGCACGATGCCCAGCTTGATCAGGGCCGGGACGAGGAGGGCGGCCTGCATCACGTAGGCCGCCGTGGTGGGCATCCCCATGCCGAGGATGATGCCCGCCACCATGGTGAGGACGAGGGCCGGGATGAGGGTGTCCGAGGAGAGGGAGAGGATGAAGCTCGTGAACTTGATCCCCAGGCCGGTGTGGGCGATGACGCCGATGACGATGCCGGCCGAGGCGCAGGCGGCGGCCACGCCGACCGAGTTCTGGGCCCCGCTCTGGAGGGCCTCGTACATCCCCCGGAGGTCCAGGCGGGTCCCGGCCCGCAGGGCGGCGATCCCCACCACCAGGAGGGTGGCCCAGAAGGCGGCGAGGAAGGCGGTGTAGCCCTCCCACATCAGCCAGATGAGGGCGGCGATGGGCAGCAGCATGTGGCCGCGCGCGAGGAGCACCCCCCCGAGCGGGGGCGTCTCGTCGGGCCGCAGGCCCCGCAGGCCCGTGCGGCGCGCCTCGAAGTGGATGGCCATGAAGAGCGCCACGTAGTAGAGGAGCGCGGGGATGGCGGCGTGGAGGGCCACCTGGGCGTAGGGGAGGCCCGCCAGCTCGGCCAGGACGAAGGCCGCCGCCCCCATGACGGGGGGCATGATCTGGCCCCCGGTCGAGGCCACCGCCTCGACCGCCGCCGCGACGTGGCCCTTGAAGCCGGTGCGCTTCATGAGGGGGATGGTGAGCCAGCCGTCCACCATCACGTTCGCGACCGCGCTCCCCGAGATGGTTCCGAAGAGCCCGCTCGAGATGCAGGCGATCTTGCCGGGGCCGCCCGGGGAGCGGCCGGCGAGGGCGGAGGCCAGGTCCATGAACAGGGCCCCCGTGTTCGTCCGCTCGAGGAAGGCGCCGAAGATGATGAAGAGGACGACGTAGGTGGCCGAGACCCCGAGGGGGATGCCGAAGATCCCGTCCGGCGAGAGGTAGGCGATGTCCAGCAGGGTCTCCAGGCTCAGCCCGGCGTGGCGCATGGGGCCGGGCAGCCAGGGCCCGGCCAGGGCGTAGAGGATGAAGGTCAGGACGGTCAGGGGGAGCGTGGGCCCCAGGGTGCGGCGCGAGGCCTCGATCACCATGAGGACGAGGAGGACGCCCATGACCATCTCGGCCGGCGCGAGGGAGTCCACGTAGACCATGCGCTGGTTGAGGTGGTCGAGGTTCCAGAAGATGTAGAGGAGGGGGGCGATCGCCGCGGCGAGAAGGAGGAGGTCCCACAGGCGGGGGAGCCTCGCCGCCAGCTTCCCTCCCGAGAGGAAGGTGAGCTCCAGCAGGCGCCCGAGCCCGCCGCCTTCCTTCGGGGCCGAGAGGAAGATGATGCAGAAGACCAGCGCCAGGTGGGTGCCCCGGAGGACGAGGGCCTCCGGGGCGCCCGCCATGGCGATGTAGAGGTGGAAGAGCGACATCCCGGCGGCGGCGATGCCGACCAATGTTCCCGCCGGGCGTCCTCCTCCGTTTTCCAAGGAACGGCCCTCCCCCTAGTTCTTGGCCCCTATCTCCTTGTAGAAGCGCGCCGCGCCCGCGTGCAGGGGCACGCCCACGTCCGAGCCCATCTCCTTGGGGGTAAGGCCCTTGGTCGCGGGCACCACGGCGTTGATGGAGGCCAGGTTCTTGGCGATGGCCTTGGTGAGCTGGTAGACGAGGTCGTTCGAGAGCTTCCCGCTCGCGATCAGGTGGGTGTAGGTGCCGAAGGCGGAGACGTCCTTGTCCTGGCCCTTGTAGGTCCCGGCCGGGATGTTGCGCCGGGCGTAACCGGCGTTGAGCTTGAGGAGCTTCTGGTAGGTGGCGTCGTCCAGGCTCATCAGGACGACCTTGCGGCCCGTGGCCAGGTCCATGACGGCGGGAGCGGGGACGGTGCTCACGAGCATGAAGGCGTCCGCGTGCCCGTCCCGCATGAGGGCCACCGAGTCGTTGTAGGAGCCGTGGCTCACCTTGGCGAGGTCCTTGTAGGCGAGGCCCGCGGTGGCGAGGAAGTGGCGGGCCATCTGCTCGCCCGTGTTGCCCACCGCCTGGGTGGTCATGCGCTTGCCCTTGAGCTGGGCGGGGGTGCGGATGGTGTCCGCTCCCTTGTCGAGCACGATCGGCTGGAAGTACTGGAGGTAGAGCGTCGCCACGTGGCGGACGTTCTGGGTCTTCTTGTCGAAGGGCTTGCGGCCCACGACGGCGTCCGCCGTGGAGACCGAGTTCCCCAGGCCCAGGTCGGCCTTGCCCGCCTCGACGCCCTTGACGTTGCTGATGCCGGCCCCGAGCTGGACGGTGATGTTCACGCCCTTGAGCTCGCGCTTGGCGATCTCGGCGACCGCCCCGCCGAGCGGGTACCAGGAGCCTCCCTGGGGCCCCGTCATCATCTTGAGCTCGGCCGCCTGGGCGGCGGCTCCCAGGCCCAGCAGACCGGCCGCCAGGGCGGCTAGCCCCATCCGAATCGTCATCCTCATGCCCGCGCCCTCCTCCGCGTGTGGGGAACCTCCCGCTTCCGCCGGAGAGGAGAGAGCCTGTCCCGCTCCCCGCGGCAGCGGCGGGCCGATCCAGAAAAAAAGAGCCTGCTCCAAAGGGTTGAATGGTTGGCGAAAGTGTAGTCCAGGCGGGGCGGGGATGCAACGGCCTTCCGCGGAGGGCGACCTGGTTTCGGGCCGCTCAGCCGGCGAGGAGGACAGCTTGATCGGGCTGGAGGCAGAGCGCCACGGCCTCCCCCGGCCCGGCCGGCGTCTCGCCCCGGCGGTGGGGGCCGTCCGCGAGGAGAAGCTGGCCTCCCGCCTCGACGCTGTAGCGGACCGCGCTCCCCAGGAACTCGCGTCCCCGCACCGTCCCCTCCAGGCGCACCGCCCCGGGGGGGACGGGGGCCTCCCGGGGGAGGACGGCAAGGTGCTGGGGCCGCAGGACGAGGCTCGCCGGGCCTTCCCGGGGCGGCGAGGGGAGGGGGAGGCGGATCCCCCCTCCCTGGAACGCCCCGCCCCTGACCTCGCCCTCGATCAGGTTCGCCGTCCCGAGGAAGTGGGCGACGAAGCGGTTCGCGGGCCGGTCGTAGAGCTCGATGGGGGTGCCCACCTGCTGGATGACGCCCTGGTCGAGGACGGCGATGCGGTCGGCGATGGTGTTGGCCTCCTCCTGGTCGTGGGTGACGTAGATGGCGGTCGTGCCGAGCTTGCGCTGGAGGTCGCGCAGCTCCCCGCGCATCTGGACCCGGAGCTTGGCGTCGAGGTTGGAGAGCGGCTCGTCGAGGAGGAGCACCTCGGGCTCGACGACGATGGTGCGCGCGAGGGCCACCCGCTGCTGCTGGCCCCCCGAGAGCTGGGAGGGCCGCCGGCCGCCGTAGTCCGCCAGGCCCACGAGGGCGAGGGCGGCCTCCACCCGGCGGGCGACCTCGGCGCGCGGGAGCCTGCGCTCCTCGAGGCCGAAGGCGACGTTGCGCCGCACGCTCATGTGGGGCCAGAGGGCGTAGTTCTGGAAGACCATCCCGACGTTCCGCCGCCAGGGGGGCACCTGGGTCACGTCCCTCCCCCCGATGAGGACGCGGCCCGCCTGGGCGCGTCCGAAGCCCGCGATGAGGCGCAGGAGCGTCGTCTTGCCCGAGCCCGAGGGGCCCAGGAAGGCGAAGAACTCCCCGGGCCGGACCTCCAGGCTCACGTCCTTGAGGACGCGCACTGGGCCGTAGGCGAGGTCCACCCCCTGGATGGCGACGCCCGCGCTCACGCCGCGGCCCCCCCCGCCGCGCCCACCCCGAGCTTGCCCTGGCCGATGAAGCGGTTCGAGAAGTAGGCCCCCGCCGCCATGAGGGCGACGGCCACGATGCCGAGCGCCGCGCCGGGGCCCCGCCCCGCCGCGCTCTGCATGTAGACGTAGATGCCGTAGGAGAGGGGCGCGTTCGCGTCGGTCGAGACGAGCATGAGGGTGGTCGAGAGCTCCACCGCCGCCGTCACGAAGCTGGCCACGAAGCCCGCGAGGATGCCCCCCGACATGAGGGGCACGGTGATGCGCGCCACCGTCCGCAGCTTGTGCGCCCCCAGGTTCTCGGCGGCCTCCTCGAAGGAGGGGTGCACCTGCTGGAGGGCGGCCACGCAGGCCCGCAGCGCGTAGGGCAGGCGCCGCACCGAGAGGGCCACCACCAGCACGGGCCAGAAGGTGGCGAGGGGCTGGCCGGTCCAGGGGAGGGTCAAACCGTGGAAGGTGCGAAGGTAGCCGATCCCCAGCACCACCCCCGGGATGGCCAGGGAGGACATGGCGACGTAGTCCAGCAGGTGCCGCCCCGGGAGCCGGGTGCGCAGGATGAGGTAGGCGATGGCGGTCCCCACGGCCACGTCGATGCCCGCGGCGAGGGTGCTGTAGAGCAGGGTGTTGGTCATGAACTGGGGGGTCTCGCGGAAGACCTCGGCGTAGTGGGCGAGGGTCGCCCCCTCGGGCAGGACGCTGAAGGACCACACCCGCCCGAACGAGAGCAGGAGAATCCCGAGGTGGGGAGAGAGCACCAGGGCGAGGAGGAGGGCGACGACGGCGTAGCAGCCCGCCTTCTCCCAGGGCCGGAGCGCGCGCTTGGCGAGTCCGCCCGCCCCCTTCTGGACGGTGGCGTACTCCTTGCCCCGGAGGGCCAGCCCGGCCAGGCCCATCGCGAGGAGGGAGAAGGCCACCATGATGACCGAGAGCACGTAGCCCATGGGGTCCTCCACCCCGATGGTGGTGATGCGCAGGTAGGCCTGGGGGCCCATCATCTTCGTCACGTTGAGCAGCAGCGGGGTGCCCAGCTCGTCGAACACCTTGGTGAAGACGAGGAGCGCCCCCGCCACGTAGCCCGGCATGGCGAGGGGGAAGACGATGCGCCGGAAGAGGCGCAGGCCGCTCGCCCCGAGGTTCTGGGCGGACTCCTCCATCGAGCTGTCGATGTTGGCGAGGCTGGCCGAGAGGTTCATCAGCAGGAAGGGGAAGTAGTGCAGGGTCTCGACGAAGATGACCCCGTTCAGCCCCTCCATGAAGGGGACGGTGACGCCGAGCCAGCTCTCCAGCAGCAGGTTCACGCTCCCGCTGCGCCCGAAGACGAGCTGCATGGCCACTGCCCCCACGAAGGGGGGGATGATGAGGGGGATCACCCCCAGGCTCTGGATGAGGATCGCCCCGCCCAGCTCCAGCCGGGTGGTGAAGTAGGCCAGCGGCACCGAGATCGCCGTGGCCAGGAGCATGGACATCAGGGCCACGTAGAGGGAGTTCCAGAAGGACTCGGCGAAGAGGGCGGTGCGGAAGAAGTCCTGGAAGTTCACCAGGGTGAAGCCGCCCCGGCCGTCCGAGAAGGCGACGCGGACGACCTGGAGCACCGGGACCGCGAGGAAGAGGAGGAGGAAGGCCGCGATCCCCAGGGCGGCGAGCGCGCTGCCCGTGTTCCGGCGCATGGAGCCCTCCTTCCTCCTCCTCCGCCGGAAGGCGCGGCGCCGGGCCCGCCGCGGCGGGCCCGGCCCGGGGAGCCTACTTGATCATCGAGGCCGCCTGGGCGGCCAGCTTCTGGGCCTCGGCGTAGTTCCGCTTGGCGAAGGCGTCCCACTCCTTCTCCACCTCGGCCTGGCGCTTGGGCACCTCCTGGCCCTTCTTCTTGGGCCGGAAGATGCCGAGGAACTGCTTGTCCCCCGCCTGCCGGGCGCTCACGGGCGGGGTGCCGGCGAGCTTCTTGGCCTGCTCAAGGATCCCGGCGGCCTGGGCGCTGGGCTTGCCCTTGAGCTTGGCCTCGGCCGCCTGAATGGTCTTCCAGGCCGCCGTCAGCTCCTTCAGGCGGAAGGTGATGATCTGGTCGAACATGGTGTTCACCACGAGGTAGCGCGACTTGGAGACGCCGGTGTCGAACTTCACGGCCGCGCCCATGGAGAGGTCCTTGAAGGGGTTGGGAAGGCCCTTCGCCTTCTCGTAGGCCGAGGGGAGGACGGGGAGGCGCTGGATCTTCTTGTCCAGGAGCAGCGCCTGGCCCTGGGGCGAGAGGAGGAGCTCGATGAAGGCCGCCGCCGCCCTGGGGTTCTTGGCGTTCTTGATCATGCCGATGTTGGCGGGCACGAGGGTGGTCACCTTCGGGTAGGCGAACTCGACCGGAAAGCCGCTCGCCTTGGAGGAGAAGCCGAAGAAGTCGATGACGATGCCGATCCCGAACTGGCCGTTGTTCACCCCCTCGGGCACTCCGAAGCTGCGCTCGGTCACGGTGGCGAAGTTGCCCGCCATCTCGAGGATGGTCCGCCAGCCCTTCTCCCAGCCCTCGCCCTGGAGGATGGTCTCGATGGTGAGGTGGGTGGTGCCCGAGCGCGAGGGGGCGGAGATGGAGACGTGGCCGTGGTAGACGGGCTTCTTCAGGTCGTCCCACTCCCGGGGGTCGGGGAGGTTCTTGGCCTTGAGGTAGCGGGTGTTCCACATGATGCCGTAGCCCGAGGCCGCGAAGCCCTTGTAGAAGCCGTCCGGGTCGTTGATGGGGTAGGCCCCGATCTTGGCCGGGATGCCCCTGGCCTTCTCCTGGTACTTCTGGAGGAGCCCGGCGCCCTTCAGCACCTCGAAGGCGTCCGGCGCCGAGGCCCAGAAGAGGTCGGCGGGGCTGGCGGCCGTCTCGCGCACGTAGGCGATGCCCGCCGAGGTGCCCTTGTTCAGCACCTCCACCTTGGTGCCCGGGTATTTCGTCTCGAAGGCCTTGGCGTAGACGTTGTAGAGGTCCTTGGGGAAGGAGGTGACGATGACGAGCTTGGGCTCCAGCTCCGCGGCCCGGGCGGGCGCGGAGGCCAAGGCCAGAGCGGCGGCCAGGGCGGCGGCGCGGAGCATCAGGCGCAGGGGACGCATGGCGGTTATCCTCCCTCGAAGGTGCATTCCTCTCTCTCCGGCGGGCGCGGGCCGAAGCGCCCCGCGCCTGGGTTCCCGCGAAGGCGGGTGCAGCCGGACTGGCGCTTCATGACGGGCCGGTGGCGCTGGGACGGCCGCCCGGCCCCGCCGGGCGGGGCGGCCCCGGAGCCGGAGAGGAGGCTCTCAGCCGGCCCAGAGGACGGCCTCGGCGATCTTCCTCGCCGCGCGCTCGGCCCGTCCGTCCGGCACCCGGCAGGCGCCGGCCGCGGCGTGCCCCCCGCCGCCGTAGCCGAGCAGGAGCTGGCCGATGTTGCACTTGGCGCCCCGGTTGAAGATGGACTTCCCCACCGAGATCTCGGTGCTGCCCCGCCGGCGGCCGGGCTGGAGCACGATGGAGACCCGGCACTCGGGGAAGAGGGCGTAGATCATGAAGCGGTTGCCCGGCCAGATGGGCTCCTCCTTCCGGAGGTCCAGGGTCACGATGCGGTCGCCGACGGCGGCGCACCGGCGGAGCTGCTCGCGGAACTTCTCCTCGAGGACGAAGTAGCGGTCCGAGCGCTCGGTGATGTCGGGGTCCTTCATCACCCGCCCGATGGGCTGGGTGCGGCACAGGTCGGAGAGCCCGGTCAGCGTCTCCCCGATGGAGAGCCGGAAGTTGCGGAAGCGCTCCAGGCCCGTCCTCGGGTCGAGGAGGAAGTGCAGCAGGGTCCAGCCCTTGGGGTAGAGGACGTCCCTCAGGGTGAAGCGGCCCGCGTCGGCCTTGTCCACGGCGGCCATCATGGCCTGGGTGTAGGCCGGGAAGCGCGCCGGGCCGCCCAGGTGCTTGTAGAGCACCCGGGAGGCGGAGGGGGCGCCCGGCTCGTTGATGTAGCGGGGGCTCCTCGGGACGCGCCGGGCCTCGCTGATGTGGTGGTCCACGGCGAGGTGGGCGCCCTTCACGAAAGGGAGGTTGACGGTGATGTCGTGCTTCGTGACCCGGACCTTGCCCGCCTGCATGTCCTGGGGGTGGACGAAGGCGATCTCGCCGATCAGGTCCCGCTCCTTCAGGAGCACCGCGCTCGCCAGCCCGTCGAAGTCGCCCCGGGTGAGCAGGCGGTAGCGCGGCTTCCGGGGGGGGCGCGTGCGTGCGGGCGGCTTCTCTTCCATGAGTTCCTTTTGCCGGCGCCGGGCGGTCAGGCGGCCACGACGGCCCATTGGTCCCGCCCCAGGTCGCCGAGCCCCTCGCAGCCCGCGGGGGTGACGGCCACCGTGTCCTCGATCTTCATGTAGCCCACCTCAGGGTGGCGGATGTCGGTCTCGATCGAGATGACCATCCCGGCCTCGAGCCTGCGCGGGGCGCCGGCCCCGAAGCGGGGCTGCTCGTGGGAGACCAGGCCCATGCCGTGGATGAGGAACTGGCCGTGCTTCCCGTGGCCCGTCTCCTGGATGGTCTTGCAGCCGAGGCCGTAGATCGCCCCGGCGGGGGCCCCGGGCCGGATGGCGGCGCGCACCTTGTCCTGGGTGGCGAGGCAGGCCTGGAAAAGCTCCTGGGCGAGGGGGGAGGGCTCCCCCCGGCAGCCCATGCGGCAGACATCGGTCAGGTAGCCCGCCTGCTCCCCGCCCGCGTCGAGGTGGAGCACCTCGCCCTCGGCCCACACCTTCTCCGAGGGCGCCCGGAGCATCCCGGGCCCCGCCGCCGTGAAGGCCCAGAGGAAGTGCACGCCCTGGCCAGTCATCTCCTGCTCGAGCCGGGCCGCGATCTGGCGGGTGGTGGCCCCGGGATTGGCGGTCTTGAAGGCGGTCTGGATGGCCAGGGAGTCCGTCTGGGTGATGCGCCGGAAGATGTCGATCTCGTCCGGCCGCTTGATGGCCCGCAGCTCCTCGAGGAGCCCGAGCGCCTCGGCGAAGCGAGCCCCGGGGAGCTCCTTCTGGAGCACGTCCATGGCGCTCACGGGCAGGAAGTCGCGCTCGACGGCGATGGTGCTCCTCCCCAGGTCCCGCTTGCGGATGGCCTGGGCGGCTTCCCGGGCGGCGGCGGCCGGGTGGCGCTCGGTGGGGATGATCTCGGGCACCCAGAGCTTCTCGGCCTTGGCTTGGCCGAACTCCCCGCTCCCCCCGACGAGGAAGGCTTCCCCGGGCTTCCCCCGGGGGATCCCGAGCAGGGGGGTGTACTGGGCCTCCGCGATGGCCTGGAAGCGCTCGTGGAAGTGGTAGTAGTAGCCGCCGCAGAGGTAGCGGATGTTGTGCCGGGTGAAGGCCAGCACGAGGTCCACCCCCGCCTCCTCCATCAGGCGGTCCAGCTTGGCGCCGTCATAAGGAAGGTGCATGGGCCGCTCTCCGAGAAGGGATGACCAGGTCATACAGCGGCCATGTTCCCCCAGCGGGGGGGAGGGGGTCAAGCCGGAGAAAATCGGGGGATCGGCCTGCCCAGTCCGGATAAAAATGCCTCTCCCCGGACCGGCGGCGGGGTCTTCAGGGCAAGGTCATCGCCACGCGGAAGCCTTGCTTTCCGCTGCGGGCATCCAGCTTGCCCGGAATGCGGCGGGCGGCGCGGATGCTCTCCTGCGCGAGCCCCCAGGCGCCCCCGCGCAGGACGCGGAGATCGCATTGCCCGGAGGTCCAGGCCTCGCCGCCGGAGGGGGCCCCGGCGAGGGTGCCGTTCCAGCAATCGGCGGTCCACTCCCAGACGTTGCCGTGCATGTCGAACAGGCCGAAGGGGTTGGGCGGGAACGAGCCCACGGGGGCGGTCTGCCGGGAGGGATTCCTGCCGCACCGGTCGCAGTTCGCTTGGTCGGGCTTCAGTTCCTTCCCCCACCAAAATGAGGCCTGCGAACCCGCGCGCGCCGCGTACTCCCACTCCGCCTCGGAGGGAAGGCGGTAGGTCCGCCCGGTGCGGCGGGTCAGCCATTTGACGTAGTCCTGCGCGTCCTGCCAATGGACGTAGATGGCGGGCATGTTGCCCCGGCCCCAGCCCCTGTCCTGGGGCACGTGGGCGCAGCCGCTGTCGGCCACGCACGCGTCCCATTGGGCGAAAGTCGTCTCGAATCGCGCCATCGCGAACGCCTTGGGGATGGCCACGAGCCTCGCAGGGCCTTCCTCGGGGCGGTGTTCCTTCTCGTCCGGCGCGGAGCCCATGGTGAAGCTCCCCGGCGGGATCACAGCCATCTCGGGGCAGTCCCCGCAATGCCGGAACGTCTTGCCGGAGGAAAGATCGCCGGGGAGGGGCTTCACGGCGAGGCGCGCCCGGAGCTCCCCGGTCAGGCCGGGCTTGGCGGGCGACTCGCGCAGATGGAAGGCCAGGTCGTCCTTCCAAAACCACCACGCCGCGCCCTGGATCAGGAGGACTGCGGCTGTTCCGAGGACCGCTCCCTGCCACACCGTAAGTGCGCGGCGCCTGCGGCGCGGGGCGCGATCCTCCGGGAACACCCGGACGCCGTACACCTCGACCGGCTCGGCGATGTTCTTGACCAGGTACTCGCCCAGGTATTCCAGCTCGCAGTCGAGCTTCTTCCCGACCTGTTCGTAAACCGCCCGGGAGATGCAGATCCCCCTCCCGTCGGCCAGGCCCTCCAGCCGGGCCGCGATGTTGACGCCGTCTCCGTAGAGGGCCCCCTCCTTGACCAGCACGTCGCCCAGGTGGACCCCGATGCGGAACTCCATGCGGCGGTTCTCGGGCAGCCGGTCGTTGCGCTCGGCGAGGGCCTTTTGGATCTCCACGGCGCAGGTCACCGCATCGATCACGCTGGAGAATTCGGCCAGGAGGGCGTCCCCCGGGGCGTTGACCACCCGGCCCCGGTAATGGCCGATCAGGTAGAATTGAAGCTCCCGGTATTCGCTCAGGGTGCGCAGCGTCGCCTCGTCGTCCTCTCCCATGAGGCGGCTGTAACCGGAGACGTCGGCAGAGAGGATGGCGGCCAGTCTGCGCTCAACGGGACGATGCTCCATCTCGGGTTCCCCTGCAGGGGCCATGCCGGCTTCCGAAGGCAATGGTTGGCGTCATTTTAGCACATGCTTTTTTTCCCGGGATTCGTTTCGATTTCCCGGAACCTGCGCGAAATTGAGGTAGGAGCTCTCGGGAGGCGGGGGGTATCCTCTCCGGCGGCGGGGTGGCGGCTCGCCTCGCCTGTAGGGGCGAACCTCGACTTCGGCGAGCCCTCGGCCTGAGCCCGGGCCGAAGGCTCAGCCGAGCCGTATTCGCTCCCTCCCGCCAGCGGCTGGACCGGGCGGACGCGAGGTTCGCCCCCGACATCCCTGGATCGAGGTCCTTGAGGGGATGTCCACCGTTTGAGCGGGCGTTCGCGCGAGAAAAGGCCGCGCCGGCGAAAAGGCCCGGGCGTCTGGGGCTTTCCGGGAATTTCCGGGATATTCCGGCAGGAAAAAGGCGGCGCCCGGGAGGGCGGCGCCAGGGCCGCGGGGCACGGGCCGGGAAGGGGGGGGCCGCGCTTTCCCTGGCGAGGCTTTCCTGCGCGATGGGACGCGAGGGCGTATATTGGCGGAAAGACCTGCCGTGCGCCCGCCCTGAGCGAGAAGGAGACCGATCATGGCCGACCTGATCAAGACGGTGGACTACTTCTACATCACCTCGACCGACAAGCCCGGGGCCGGGGCGAAGATGCTCGACCCCTTCCGCAAGGCGGGGGTGAGCTTCCTCGCCGTCCACGCCTTCCCGGCAGGGAAGAACCGGGTGCAGGTGGACTTCGTGCCGGCCAAGAACTCGGCCTTCCTGCGGGCGGCGCGCGGGGCCCGGCTGCGGGTCAGCGCGAAGAAGAAGGCCTTCCTGGTCCAGGGGAGCGACCGGGCGGGGGCGCTGGCGGGGGTCATGGCCAAGCTGGGCGCGGCCAAGATCAACGTGACGGCCGTGACGGGTCTCTGCGCCGGGAAGCAGCGCTTCGCCCTCATCTTCTGGGTGAAGCCCAAGGACCAGCGGGCGGCGGCCCGGGCCCTGGGGGCGAGGGGCTAGGCCAAGGGGGCGGACGCGGGCCGGGGCGCCGGGACCCCGAGGTCCAGCTCCATGAAGATCTCCCCCGGCTGGCCCCGGTCGTGGTAGGCCGGGATCTCGCGGAAGCCCATGGAGCGGTAGAGGGCGTGGGCCTCCCTCATCCAGGCGAGGGAGTCGAGCCGCATGAGGCGGAAGCCCATCCGCCGGGCCTCCCCGACGAGGCGCTCGGCGAGCCTGCGGCCGATGCCCCGGCCCCGGAAGGCGTCCCGCACGTAGAGGCGCTTCATCTCGCAGACGCCGCCGCCCAGGTCCCGGAGGCCGATGCAGCCGGCGGGCCGGCCCTCCTCCCGGGCGAGGAAGAAGGCGCCCGAGGGGGGGCTGTAGAGCTCCCGCAGCTCGGTCATCTCCTTGTGGTGGCGCCCGGCCCGGTCGAAGCAGGTGAAGACGTCGCGCAGCCGGGCATACTCGCCGAGAAGCTCCCGGGCGGTTTCGAGGTCCGCGCCGCTCGTCATGGGGTCGATCCGGAGCATCCCTTTCCTCCTCGGGGCGGAATATACTCCCTCCCGGCCGCCCTGCCGAGCCCGCCTTCTCCGAGGTGACGCCTTGCCCCTGATGGAGAAACGTCCTCCCCTCCTTCTGGCCTGTGCGCTTCTGGCCGTCTTCGCCTTGAGCGGGGCGGCCGCCGCCCTGGGGGCCGGGGAGGAGAAGCACCCCCTCCTCGGCCGCATCTGGTGGAGGGGAGGGTTCCTGGCCGAGGAGGCCCTCTGGAAGTGGATGGTCCAGGCCCGGGTCGTCTACCTGGGGGAGGTCCACGACAACCCGGTCCACCACCAGCTCCAGGCCAGGACCTACATCGCCCTCCTGGATCGCGGGCGGAGGCCCGCGCTGGGCTTCGAGATGTTCACCACCGACGCGGCCCCCGCCCTCGCCAAGCTCCTGGCCGATCCCCGGGCCGACCTCTCCAAAATCCCCGAGGTGACGGGCTGGCGGCGCCGGGGGTGGCCGGACTGGTCCCTCTACGCCCCGCTCGTCGAGGCCGCCCACCGGGCCGGGCTCCCCGTCCTGGCGACCGACCTCCCGCGCGAGCTGGCGGCGAAGGTGGCCCGGCGGGGGCTGGGGGAGCTTCCGGCCCCCCTCGCCAAGGAGCTGGCCCTCGGGCCCCCCGACCCGGCGCGGCGGGCGGCCATGCTGGAGGAGTTCTACGAGTCCCACTGCCGGGTCATCCCGAAGGAGAGGCTGGGGGGGCTCTACGAGGCCTGGCGGGCCCGGAACCGGATGATAGCCCTCTCCCTCGCCCGCGCCCTGCGGGCCCCGCGGGGAAAGGCGGATGGGGCGGTGCTCATCACGGGGGCGGGCCACGCCGACCGGGCCGCGGGCATCCCGCCCGATCTCGCCTCTCTCATGCCCGAGGCCGGGCAGTTCGCCCTGGCCTTCGCCGAGGTCCGCCCGGAGAAGCGCCGGCCCGAAGCCTACCTGCCCCGCCCGGGGGCCTACGACGCCCTTTGGTTCACCGCCCCCCATCCCCGCGAGGACCCCTGCGTCAAGTTCCGCCGGGGCCTCGAGCGGTTCGGGAGGGGGGAGGAGAAGTAGCCCCCCGCCCCGCCTTTCCCCGGCCCCAAGTTTTTTGCGGGCGGGGCAAAAAACTTAGTGCAAAATCCGTGGTTTGGGCTACATTTGCGCCATCGGCCCCGGAAGGCCGTCCGCCGTGGGGGTCGGACGGTGCGCGGGGCGCGGGGGGAGACGCCCCCCAAGCTCGTTTCCGCCCGTATCCATATGAAGCACGGAGGGGGGGAAAGGAAAGGATGAGCGACAAACCGCCGGCACCAGGAAAGTCCGCCGCTCCCGCCAAGAACGGCAAGCACCGCAAGCGCGCGCTCGGCCCCGTCGCCAACCTGGAGGAGCACGTCCCGCCCGAATGGTGGCGGGGGATCTTCAACTCCTTCTATCTCAAGACCGACTCCGACGTCGTCGCCGACCCGGGCATCACCCGCCAGGAAGTCGAGCATTTCGCCCAAGTTCTCCGGATTTCCCCCGAAGACAGGATCCTCGACCTCTGCTGCGGCCAGGGCCGCCACGCCTTGGAGCTGGCCCGCCGGGGCTTCCGGGGGGTGGAGGGGCTTGACCGCTCCCACTTCCTCATCCAGAAGGCCAAGAGCATCGCCAAGAAGGAGGGCCTCCCGGTCAAGTTCCGCGAGGGGGACGCCCGCAAGTTCTCCTACCCGCCGGACACCTTCGACGCGGCCCTCATCCTGGGCAACAGCTTCGGCTACTTCGAGACCGCCAACGAGGACCTGAAGGTCCTCCAGGGGGTGTGCAGGGTGCTCAAGCCCTGGGGCAAGCTCCTCATCGACGTCTCGGACGGGGAGTACCTCCGGGAGCACTTCCAGCCCCGCTCCTGGGAGTGGCTGGACGACAAGTACTTCGTCTGCCGCGAGCGCGCCCTCTCGGCGGACGGCCACCGGCTCATCTCCCGCGAGGTGGTGACCCACGTCGAGAAGGGGGTGCTGGTGGACCAGTTCTACGCCGAGCGGCTCTACAGCCGGGCGGAGCTGGCCGAGCTGCTCAAGGCGGCCGGGTTCCACGACGCCGTCGTCCACGGGGAGATCGCCACCGGCTCCCAGCGCAACCAGGACCTGGGGATGATGGAGCGGCGCATCATCCTCGCCGCGGTGGCCCGCAAGGAGTGGACCCCCGTCCGCAAGCGCCCCAAGGAGGCCGTCCGCACCGTGGCGGTGGTGATGGGCGACCCGGCCAAGCAGGACATCGTCAAGCCGGCCGCCGTCTTCGACGAGGACGACCTCTACACCATCGACCAGATGAAGGCGGCCCTCCGGGAGCTGAAGGAGTACCACTTCCTCTACCTCTCCAACCACGACTCCCTCATCGGCGAGCTCGGCAAGCTGAAGGGGAAGGCCGACTTCGTGCTGAACCTCTGCGACGAGGGGCTGGGGAACGACCCCCTGAAGGAGCTGCACGTCCCGGCCCTGCTCGAGGCGCTGGGCATCCCCTTCACGGGGGCGGGCCCGCAGTGCCTCGCCTACTGCTACGACAAGTCGCTGGTGCGCGGCATCGCGCAGGAGATGGGCATCCCCGTTCCGGAGGCCTTCTTCATCAGGCCGGGCGAGTCCACCTACGAGATGCCCTTCGCCTTCCCGGCCATCGTAAAGCCCAACTTCGGCGACTCCAGCTTCGGCATCACCCAGCGGAGTGTGGTGCACGACCACGAGGAGCTCCTCAACGTGGTCACCGAGCTCCACCGCAAGTACGGCTACGAGAAGCCCATCCTGGCGGAGGAGTTCCTGGCCGGCTCGGACCTGACGGTGGGCGTCATCGGCAACCCGGGCGTCTCCTACACCGTCTTCCCCGTCAGCGAGGAAGACTACTCGGAGCTGCCCGAGGACCTGCCCCGCATCTGCGGCTACGAGGCCAAGTGGGACCCGGACTCACCCTACGCCCGGCTGCGCTCCATCCCCGCCAGCCTCCCCGACGTCACCGAGAAGCGGATGGTGGACGCCTGCCTCAAGCTCTTCGAGCGGCTGGGCTGCCGGGACTACGCCCGCTTCGACTGGCGCCTGGACGGCGAGGGGAACCCCAAGCTCCTCGAGGTGAACCCCAACCCCGGCTGGTGCTGGGACGGCCACCTGGCCAAGATGGCCAAGTTCGCCGGCGTCCCCTACGCCGGGATGCTCGAGGCCATCCTCCGGGCGGCCGAGCAGCGCCTGGGCCTCGACGCCCTGCCGGCCGAGCGCAAGGAGGAGGCGGCCGGGGAGCTGGTGCCGATGAACGGCAGCGGGCGGTAACCGCCGGAAGACAAACGGCCCGCGGCCGCGGCCCTCCGGGGCCGCGGCCGCTTCGTTTCGGGGCGAATAAATTCCCCCTCCGGGTGTTCCCGCAAGAAGGGACTCGCCGCGGAGGGAGGTGAGATGCGACGTCGGCCGGCCTTGGGGATTCTGGCTTTCTGCCTTGCACTGGCCCCGCCCGCCTGGGCCGTGCCCAAGGCGGAGCTCTGGGAGCGCTGGCTGGCCCATGACCCTGCCTCGGCCGTCCGGGTGGACCACGCCGAGTGGGGAAGGTTCCTCTCCAAGTACCTCGTGCGCGGCGGAGACGGAGTGAACCGGGTGCGCTACGGCGGCGTCGCGCCCGGGGACAGGCAGGCGCTCTCGGGCTACGTCCAGCGCCTGAGCGGGATGGCCGTGAGCCTCCTGAGCCGTCCCGAGCAGCTCGCCTACTGGATCAACCTCTACAACGCCCTGACCGTCCAGGTGATCCTCGGCCACCACCCCGTGAACACCATCCTGCGGATCAACATCTCGCCCGGCTGGTTCGCGGTGGGGCCCTGGGGGAAGAAGCTCGTCCGGGTGGAGGGGGAGGCGCTGAGCCTGGACGACATCGAGCACCGCATCCTGCGGCCCATCTGGCGGGACCCGCGCATCCACTATGCCGTGAACTGCGCCTCGGTCGGCTGCCCCAACCTCGCCCCCGCGCCCTTCACGGCCGGGACGGCGGACGCCATGCTCACCGAGGGGGCGCGGGCCTACGTGAATCATCCCCGGGGCGTCCGCCTGACGGAGTACGGCCCCGTCGTCTCCAGCATCTACCACTGGTACGCGGAGGACTTCGGCGGGAGCGACGCTGGGGTCCTCGCCCACCTGCGCCGCTATGCCTCGCCTCATCTGGCCGCTCGGCTCGCGAAGTTCTCCCGCATCGCGGACCACGGGTACGACTGGGACTTGAACGAGGCGCCCTAGGGCGCAGAAATCCCCCTTGGCTGCCGGTGAGGCCGGAAGACCGAGCCTTTCCTTGGTATCAAAACGGGAG
Source organism: Candidatus Tectomicrobia bacterium RIFCSPLOWO2_12_FULL_69_37 (assembly GCA_001790955.1). Lineage (GTDB taxonomy): Bacteria > UBA8248 > UBA8248 > UBA8248 > UBA8248 > 2-12-FULL-69-37. The sequence continues at coordinate 27,610 of MGDP01000220.1, read as the reverse complement.
AGCCAACTAAAAAGATAGTACTACCCTGGGTTGGAGAGGGCAACCCGTTTCTCGCGGGTGCATGACGGCCCATCGTGGACACGGGCCGGAGAGGGCTCCCGCGGTTGACCGCTCGGGTGGCTGGGATTACATTGGCCCGCCGTGGGCTCTGTGGGCGCCTTCGCTGGATTCTTCTCGGCCGAGGGAGGGAGGGGATGAGCCGGTTCGCGCGGTTGTGCCAGACCTCCATCGGGGCCAAGCAGGTGATGGCCGTCACCGGCCTCCTCCTGTTCGGCTTCGTGATCGGCCACTTGCTGGGGAACCTCCTCGTGTTCGCCGGCCGGGACTCCCTCAACGGCTACGCCCACAAGCTCCGCGACCTGGGCGCCCTCCTGTGGGTGGTCCGCGTCGTGCTCCTGGTCGTCTTCCTGGCCCACGTGGGCTCGGCGCTCCGGCTCTGGCGGCTGAACCGGGCCGCCCGGCCCGAGCCCTACGCCGTCGAGGCCCATCTCGTGACCACCTACGCCGGCCGCACCATCGTCATGAGCGGCCTCCTGATCCTCGCCTACGTCGTCTACCACCTCATGCACTTCACCCTCGGGGCGACGAACCCCGAGTACCTCAAGCTGATGGATCCGAAGGGCCTGCCGGACGTGTACCGGATGATGGTCCTCGGCTTCTCGAACGCGGCGGTCTCGGGCGTCTACATCGTGGCGATGATTCTCCTCGGGTTCCACCTCAGCCACGGCCTCACGAGCTTCTTCCAGACGGTGGGCCTCAACCATCCGGCCTACAACCCCTGCTTCAAGAGGGTGGGGCCCGTGGCCGGCGTCGTCATCGCGATCGGCTACATCTCCATCCCCCTGGCGGTCCTGGCCGGGCTCGTGAAATAGGAGGAGGCTGACATGAAGCTCGAATCCAAAGTCCCCTCCGGGCCCATCGAGTCGAAGTGGGACAAGCGCCGCAACGAGATGCGGCTGGTCAACCCCGCCAACAAGCGGCGCTACCGGGTCATCGTGGTGGGTTCGGGCCTGGCCGGCGGGGCCGCCGCGGCCACCCTGGGCGAGATGGGCTACCGGGTGGACTGCTTCTGCTTCCAGGACAGCCCCCGCCGCGCCCATAGCATCGCGGCCCAGGGCGGCATCAACGCCGCGAAGAACTACCAGAACGACGGCGACAGCGTCTACCGCCTTTTCTACGACACCATGAAGGGGGGCGACTTCCGCTCCCGCGAGGGGAACGTCTACCGCCTCGCCCAGCTGAGCGCGGCCATCATCGACCAGTGCGTCGCCATGGGCGTGCCCTTCGCCCGCGAGTACGGCGGCCAGCTCGCCAACCGCTCCTTCGGCGGCGCCCAGGTGTCGCGCACCTTCTACGCCCGGGGCCAGACCGGCCAGCAGCTCCTCCTCGGCGTGTACGCGGAGTTGTGCCGCCAGATCGCGGCCAAGACCGTCACGATGCACCCGCGCACCGAGATGCAGGAGCTCGTCGTCGTGGACGGCCACGCCAAGGGCATCGTGACCCGGGATCTGGTGACGGGGGCGATCGAGACCTTCGCCGCCGACGCCGTGGTCCTCGCCACCGGCGGCTACGCGCCCGTGTTCTACCTTTCCACGAACGCGATGGGCAACAACGTCACCGCCATCTACCGCGCCTACCGCAAGGGGGCGCTCTTCGCCAACCCCTGCTTCACCCAGATCCATCCCACCTGCATCCCCGTCACGGGCGAGCACCAGTCGAAGCTCACCCTCATGTCCGAGTCGCTGCGGAACGACGGGCGCATCTGGGTGCCCAAGAGGGCGGGGGACAAGCGGGACCCCCGGCAGGTCCCCGAGGAGGACCGCGACTACTACCTCGAGCGGATCTACCCCGCCTACGGCAACCTGGCCGCCCGCGACGTCTCCTCGCGCGCCGCCAAGCGCATGTGCGACGAGGGGAAGGGAGTGGGCCCGGGAGGCCTGGGCGTCTATCTCGACTTCTCGGACGCCATCAAGCGCCTCGGCGAGGGCGTCATCCGCGAGCGCTACGGCAACCTCTTCGACATGTACGAGCGCATCACCGGCGAGGACGCCTACCAGGTGCCCATGCGCATCTACCCGGCCGTCCACTACGCCATGGGCGGGCTGTGGGTGGACTACGACCTGATGAGCAACGTCCCCGGCCTGTTCGTGCTGGGGGAGGCCAACTTCTCCGACCACGGGGCCAACCGCCTCGGGGCGAGCGCCCTCATGCAGGGGCTGGCGGACGGCTACTTCGTCATCCCCTACACCCTGAGCAACTACCTCGCCGGGCAGAAGTACGGCGCCGTCGCCGCGAGCCGCCCCGAGTTCCGGCAGGCCGGGGAGGAGGCCCAGGAGCGCATCCGCAAACTTCTCTCCGTCAAGGGAAAGCGCTCGGTGACCTCCTTCCACCGCGAGCTGGGCAAGGTCTTGTGGGAGCACTGCGGCATGGAGCGCAGCCGCGGGGGCCTGACCAAGGCCCTCGAGATCGTCCCGGCCATCCGCGAGGAGTTCTGGGAGAACGTCAAGGTTACGGGCGGCGCCAAGGAGCTCAACCCCGAGCTCGAAAAGGCCGGCCGGGTGGCCGACTTCCTCGACCTGGCCGAGCTCATATGCCACGACGCCCTCGCCCGCGAGGAGTCCTGCGGCTGCCACCTCCGGGCCGAGTACCAGACCGAGGAGGGCGAGGCCAAGCGCAACGACAAGGACTATTGCTTCGTGAGCGCCTGGGAGCACAAGGGCCCCGGCCAGAAGCCCGTCCTCCAGAAGGAGCCTCTCGAGTTCGAGACGGTTCATCTTGCCGAGAGGAGCTACAAGTGATGAACCTGACCCTGCGCATCTGGCGGCAGCGGAACGCCCAGGAGAGGGGGAGCCTCGTCAGCTACGAGGCGAAGGACATCAGCCCCGACATGTCCTTCCTCGAGATGCTCGACGTCGTGAACGAGCGCTTGATCGCCAAGGGCGAGGAGCCCGTCGCCTTCGACCACGACTGCCGCGAGGGCATCTGCGGCATGTGCTCGCTCGTCATCAACGGCCTGGCCCACGGCGGCCGCCGCGCCACCACCACCTGCCAGCTCCACATGCGCCACTTCAAGGACGGCGACGTCATCACGGTCGAGCCCTGGCGATCGAGGGCCTTCCCCGTCGTCCGCGACCTGGTGGTGGACCGGACCGCCTTCGACCGCGTCATCCACGCGGGCGGTTTCGTCTCCTCCAACGCGGGTGGCGCCCCCGACGCCAACGCCCTCCCCGTCCCCCGGGACGACGCGGAGAAGGCCATGGACGCCGCCGCCTGCATCGGCTGCGGCGCCTGCGTGGCCTCCTGCCCGAACGGCTCGGCCATGCTCTTCGTGGCGGCCAAGGTCTCCCACCTGGCCCACCTGCCCCAGGGCCATCCCGAGCGGGCCCAGCGCGTCCTCGGCATGGTGCACCAGATGGACCTCGAGGGCTTCGGCAACTGCACCAACCACACCGAGTGCGAGGCCGTCTGCCCCAAGGAGGTCAGCATCAGCCACATCGCGAAGATGAACCGCGAGTTCATCCGCGCCTCGGTGCTGGAGGCCTAGCGGAACCGCGCCGCCGCGAAATGAAACGGCCGGGGGCCCGCGCCCCCGGCCGTTCTTCTCTCAGGCCGCCCGGCCTACCAGTAGCCCAGCACCTTCCACCATAGGCCGCCGACCACCAGCCAGACGATGATGTTGACCACGCTGACCAGCAGCCCCAGCCGCCACCAGGTGGCCAGCGTCACGTAGCCCGAGCCGAAGTACATGGGCGCGGGGCCGGTCCCGTAGTGGGTCATGCTGGAGTGGAGGCTGCTCGCGAAGGCGAGGGTCAGGGCCGCGAACATCGGCGGCGTGCCCGCCGCGATGGAGACCATCAGGAAGGGCGCGTACATGGCCGCGATGTGGGCGGTCATGCTCGCGAACATGTAGTGGGCGTAGAAGTAGACCAGCACCAGCACCATGTGCGCGGTGACCCAGTCGAGCCCCTTGACGCTGCTGGCCATCTGCTTGCTGAACCAGGCGACGACCCCGAGCTTGCCCAGGAAGCTGGCCATCATCACCAGGGCGGCGAACCAGATCAGGGTGTCCCACGCCTTCCGCTCCATCTCGACGTCGCCCCAGGTCAGCACCCCCGCGATGAGCAGGAGGGCCACGCCTGCCAGAGCGGTCGTGGTGGCGTTCAGGTTGCCCAGCAGCGGAGCGAATATCCACATCGCCAGGATGAGGGTGAAGACGCCCATCATCGTCCACTCGCCCGGCTTCACCGGGCCCATCTCCCGCAGCCTGTCCTTCGCGAACGTGACGGCGCCGGGCGTTTCCTTGATCTCAGGCGGGTAGACCTTGTAGAGGAGCCAGGGCACCAGCGCGAGGCTCGCCAGGCCCGGTACGATCCCCGCCAGGGCCCAGCTCACCCAGTCCAGCTTTAGGCCCTGCTGCCCCGCCAGCTTGACCACGAGCGGGTTCGCGGCCATCGCGGTCATGAACATGGCGCTGGTGATGATCGTGGCCTGGAAGGAGTTCTTGACCAGGAAGGCGCCGAGCTTGCGGGCCGTTCCGTTGTCGGGCTCGCTCCCGTAGGCGCGCGCGATGGAGCGCAGCACCGGGTAGACCACGCCCCCCGCGCGGGCGGTGTTGCTCGGCATGGCGGGGGCCAGCACCAAGTCCGTGGCCGCGAGGCTGTAGCCGAGGCCCAGGCTCTTCTTGCCGAAGGCCGCGATGAAGAGGTAGGCGATCCGGCTCCCCAGGCCAGTCTTGATGAAGCCGCGGGCGAACATGAAGGCCGCCACGATCAGCCAGATGGTGGTGTCGGCGAAGCCGCTCAGCGATTCGCCGATGGAGAGGGTGCGCGTCAGGGCGCAGAGGGCGATGCCGATGATGGCCACCGCGCCCATGGGCAGGGGCTGGGAGATGATCCCCACGATGGTCGCCACGAAGATCGCCACCAGGTGCCAGCCCTTCGCGCTGACGCCCGCCGGGGCGGGCGAGAACCAGATCGCCAGCCCGACCGCGATGGGGATCAAGTAGCGGAGCCAAAGGTAGTCCCTGGGCTTCTCCTCTGGGATCGAGGGAGCGGGGGGAGAGGGTTCCCTCCGGGTGACCTTGGGTTCCTTTTCCATGAAAGTCGCCATGGTTGTTCTCCTTCCTGCGGCGAGAGCAGACCTCGGCCGACAAGGGGAGAGACAGCAAAGCATGTGCCGATGGCGAGGAGAAAATTTCTCAGGGAGAGATCCATAAGTTACTGAAAAATAAGAGACTGAATACCGGAAAACCAGAGAGGTTTTGCCGCTATTGCCGTCCCGTGGCGAACTGGCAGGAGGGATTCCGGACCTGTAGGCAGAATGACTCAGCCGGGACCGTTTGGCTCAACCCCCGCCCTGGCCCTGGATCGAGGTGTAGTTGGGCCCCCGGTCGAAGAAGGGGAGCCGCCCCCGCCGCGCGCGCATGAACTGCCGGAAGGCGGAGGTGCCCGGGGGGTCCACCCGCTGGGTGACCGGGTTCAGCACCACGCCGTAGTGGCGCAGGGCCTGGTCCGCGCTCACCTTGCCCGCGAGCACGTCCTCCCGCACCCGCTCGGGCTCGCGCTCGGCGGGGTCGCCCCAGCCGCCCCCGCCCGCGGCCGCGACGCGGAGGAGGTCCCCCTCCCGGAGGAGGAGCCCGGCGCCGAAGGCGGGCGCCTCGCGCGCCACCGGGGTGCCCGGGTTGGAGGTGATGCTGAAGCGCCCTCCCGGCCGGCCCCCGTTCACCCCCCAGGGGGGGAGAAAGGCCCGGTCGGCCAGGGCGAACACCTCGCAGTCGCAGAGCACGCGGACGTCCTTCACCAGGCCGAGCCCGCCCCTCCACCTCCCCGCGCCGCCCGAGTCCTCCGCCAGGGCGAAGCGCTCCACCCGCAGCGGGAACTCCTCCTCCGTCTCCTCCGTCCAGAGGGCCGCGCCGGCGGGGAAGAGGAGCACCCCGTCCGCCCCGTCCCCCTCCGTCCCCGCCCCCGTGCCGCCGCCCAGGGGCTCGCGGAAGAGGAAGAACCGGCCCCGCCGGTCCCGCCCCCTGAGCCCCCACCACGGGGCGCCCTCCTGGTCGGCGGGCGCCCGGCCGCGCGCCGCGAGGCCCAGGGCGCCCAGGAGGAGGCTCCGCAGCCGCTGGAGGGTGAGGAGGCCCATGTTGGTGGCGGCGGGGAAGGCCGGGGTGATGAGGGTCCCGGCATCCGGGAAGAGAATTTCGAGGGCCGGGGCGAAGCCCTCGTTCCAAGCGTCTTCGCTCTTGGCGAGGCGCTGGAGGACGGGAGCGAGCCACATCCGCAGGAAGGCCCCCCCGTCCCGCTGGGCGGGCCAGTTGATAGGCCCCCGCGCCTGCGAGGCCGTGCCCCGCAGGTCGAGCCGAAGCCTCCCGTTCCCCTTCGAGAGCTTGAGCCGCAAGGTGTGGACCCGGCCCGGGTCCACGCCGTCGCTCTCGACGTGGTCCTCCATGCTCCAGGCGCCGTCGGGGAGCGCGGCGAGCGCCTCCTCCGCCGAGCGGCGGGAGCGCTCCAGGAGACCCTCGATCGCTCCCAGGAAGGATTCGGCCCCCAGGCGCTCCATCGCCTCGGCCATCCTCGCCGCCCCGCGGCGGGCGGCGGCGGCCTGGGCCTCGAGGTCGGCCGCCAGGTCCTCCCGCTTGCGGCTGTTGCGGAGGAGGAGCCCCAAGGCCGTCTCGTTCCACCTTCCCTCCTCCCAGAGCTTGAGGGGGGGGATGATAACCCCCTCCTGGAACGCCTGGCTGGCGGTGGCGGAGAAGCTGCCCGCCGAGACACCTCCCAAGTCCTCGTGGTGGGCCGAGAGGAGGAAGAAGCCCGCCAGTTCCCCCCGATGGCGCACCGCCGCGCAGCAGCACACCTCGGCGGGGCGGCCCAGGGAGCCCCCCAGGTAGGCGTCGTTCCAGAAGAGGAGGTTGTCGGCGGCGAGGTCCTTCGCGGCACCGCTCTCGATCAGGGGGAGGACGGAGGCGGCCACCGGGCGGCCGGTCAGCTTCCGCCCCCGGCGGTCGAAGAAGGCGGCGCCGCACAATCCCATCCCCCCGGCATAGCGCGACCGCGACGAGCGCCGCAGGAGGCTTTCCGTCTCCCGCTCGGCGCCCGCCAGGGCGCCCGCCACGAGGTCTTCGAGGAGCCGGGGGTCCTCCTCCCGGGAGGGGAGCTGGATGCGCAGGTTGCCCGCGGCGTCCACCTCGGCGGAGGAGAGGGGGGGGAGCAAGGCCGTCGAACCCGCGTCCTCGATGAAGGCGGGGCCCTCGATCCGATCCCCCGGCGCGAGCTCCTGGCGCTGGTAGATGGCGTAGGAGCGCTTCTCTCCCCGCGCGGCGAAGGCCTCCCGATCCCCAGCGGGCCCGGCCCCGGGGCCCTTCTTCAGGGGAGGCGAGGGGCGGGCGCCGCCCTCCACCTTGCCCAGCGCGGTCAGGCGCAGCCGCGAGATCTCGACGGGGAGCCGGTCCCTCCGGTCGGAGCCGTACTGGTAGCGGAAGACCTCGTGGAAGGCCGTGATCGCCGCTTCCATGGAAGAGGAGAAGGAAGCGGCGGGGGGGAAGTCGATCCTCATCCGCCAGGGGTCGCCTCGGTAATGCATGTCCGCCGCCCGCAGGAAGAGCCAGGAGTCGCGGGGGATGCCCGCCGTCTCCAGATCCTCTTCCGCCTCCCGCTCCAGCTCCCGGAAGCGCCGGTCCAACTCCCCGGCGCTCTCCTCCCGGAGGGTGAGGCCGAGGGGCCGGGCGTACTCGTTCCGGCGGTCCGGGTCGAGGAGCCCCGCCGCCCCGAACCAGGCGGGAAGGGGGGGGACGACCACCTCGGTCATCCCCAGCTCGGCGGCCGCGCCCGGCCCCAGGAGGGGGCCCGCCCCGCCGTAGGCCACGAGGGCGTAGTCGCCCGGATTCTTCCCGGCGCCCGCCGTCGCCTCCCGGATGGCCCCGGCGATGGCCCGCTGGGCGGCCTGGAGAATCTCCCAGGCGGCGGCCTCGGGCGGGCCCGCGCCGAGGGCCCGCAGGCCCTCCTCCGCGAGGGCGCGGTCGAGGGCGAGGGTCCCGCCGGCCAGGGCGCCGGGCAGCCAGCCCAGGACGCAGAGGGCGTCGAGGAGGGAGGCCTCCTTTCCGCCCCGCCCGTAGCAGAGCGGCCCCGTCTCCCCGGGGACGCGGCGCGGCCGCAGGCCGGCGGCCCCTTTCGCGCCCCAGGCGGCGGTGAAGCCCCCGGCGGGCAGGCAGGCGACTTCCACGCCGGGCAGCTTCGTCCCTCCGTCCACCCCCTCCTCGGAGACGAGGAGGAGGACGCCGTCCTCGATCAGGGAGATCTTGGCGGAGGCGCTCCCGGCGTCGAGGGCGACGGCCCGCCGGATGCGGGCCGCGCGGGCAAGCGATGCCGCGGCGAAGAGCCCCCCCGCCGGGCCGGAGAGGGCCGAGGCGAGAGGCTGGCCCAGGCCTTTCCTGGCGGGGATGGCGCTCCCGTCCGAGCGGAGGAGAAGGATGGCGGTGTCCGGCCGGGGGGATTCGGCCGCCCGCACGGCGGCCTCTCCAAGCGCCCGGCGGAGGAGGAGGCCGCAGGCGGCGTCCAGCAGGGCGGCGCGGGCCCGCGCCTGCTCGCGGCCGGGCATCCCCCAGGAGAGGGTGAGGCGGCAGGCGGGATAGGCCTCGCGGAAGATGTCCCGCACCTTCTCCTCGTGGGCGGGGTTGGCGGGGGAGTGAAGGAGGCATACCCCCGCCGCCTCCACCCCCCTCTCCTGGAACTGGCCGGCCGCCGCGCGGACGTCCTCCTCGTCCAGGGGGGCGATTTCCTTCCCCTCGGGGTCCATGCGCCCGCCCACTTCTACCGCCCGGCCGGGGGGGGCCAGGTGGAAGGGGAGGCCGCTTCCCTCGCCGGGCGCCCGGCCGTCCCACTGGGGGAGGAGGGGGAAGCCCGCCGTCACGATGAGGCCGAGGGGGAGCGGCTCTCTCTCCGCGAAGGCGCCCGCCGCGGCGGAGGAGGAGTGGATGAGGGTGGAGATGTCCCCGGGGACGGCCCCGGCCTGCTCCAGCAGACGCTGGATGGCCAGGGCGGAGGCGCGGGCCGGGTCCCCGGCGCCGATGGGGGCCAGGGCGGAGAACAGGGCGCCGTCGCCCGTGCGGAGCGCGAGGGCGTGGACGAATCCTTGGCCGTGGTCCAGGCCGACCCTGAGCGAGCCTTGGGGGGGCATGCGGCGCATGTACTCCCTGTAGAGGGCTTGACTACGCCCTATCACTTTAAGGGAAGCGCGCGGGGATGGAAACGCGAGGGAGGAGCGGAATTCCGTAGGGGCGATGCTTGACTTCGGCGAGCTCAGCCGAGCCGTCATCGCCCTCTCCGGGCTGACGCCCACCCAGGGCGAACACAAGGTTCGCCCCTACAGGCATTCACCATCCGGGCAACGTTAGAGCGAGCCGATCTCGTCCGCCTCCCCGGCCAGGCGCCTCCAGCGCTCGGCCTCCGCGCGCACCTCCCGCGGGGAGAGGGAGCCCTTTTCGGTGACGAAGAAGGTGATGAGATCGGCCGGCACGGGCTCGAAGTAGACGTTCCGGCAGATCCCGGGCGCTTCCGCCCAGACCTCCCGGCCCTCCCCTTCTTCCAGGACGACGCCGGCGGCGGAGAGCTCCCCGCTCACCTTGAAGGTGTCGGCCAGGACGGCGCAGGGCTTCCCGAGGGAGCGCGCGGCGAGGGCGGCGAGGCGGCTGCCCGCCTTGTTCACGGCGGCGGCGTCGCGGCAGACGGTGTCGGCCCCGAGGAGGAGGAGGTCGGCCTCCCCCATGGCGAGGGCGATCTGGGCGTCGGTGATGCAGCGGACGGGCCTCCCCGCCTCCATGAGGCGGCGGAGGAGCGTGCGCCCCTCGTACAGGGGGCGGGACTCGGCGACGATGAGGAGGCAGTCCGCCGGGGCGGCTTGCAGGAGGACGGCCTCGACGCTGGAGGAGCGGCTGAGGGTGAGGAGGGCGCGCCTGCCCTCCAGGATGGGCCTCGCCGCCTGGGCCAGCCGCCCGGGGAGGCCGCGCAGCCTGGCCAGGAGGGCCTCGGCGGCCGCCCGGCCCGCCTCCCGCGGGGAGGGAGGGGAGGAGGCCAGCCGCTCGCGCAGGTCGAGCACGAAGGCGGCGGCCCAGTTGCCGGGCGCTGCCATCGAGGGGCGCAGGGCGCGGATGCGCCGGGCGAGGGCGGCCATCCCGGAGAGGAGGGCCTCCGGGCTCTGGCCGCCGGCCGCGCCGCAGGCCCGGCCCAGGAGCTCCAGGGCGCGCCCGGCGAGCTGGGCCGAGCCGCTCTCGCGGTCGGCCTGGATGGCGGCCAGCTCGCGCTCGATCGGATCCAGGGGGCCTGGCATCGCGTCCGTCCCTCGGAGGAGGCGAGCGCGATCATGGCGTCCGCTGGGGCGGCGATCAAGTCAGGCGGGGCGGATGCCGGTTCCTTTGGAGCCCCTGCGGATGCGCTTGCCGTCTCCGCCGAAGAGGTAGAGGAGGTCGGGATTCACGGAGACGCCGAGGGTGTCCCCTTCCCGGAAGGTCCGCGTGCCCTCGACGACGGCGATGAGGGGCCGCTCGCCCCCGCGGTCGAAGTAGAGGAGGGTGTCCTTCCCCAGGGGCTCGACGAGGCGCACCTCGCCCCGGAAGATCCCCCCGTTCTGGGAGACCGCGAGGTGCTCGGGCCGGAAGCCCAGCGTCGCTTCCCCCGCGGGGGCCTGGGAGAAGGAAGGGGGGAGCTCCACCGTGAGGCCCGGGGCCCGGAACCGCGCCTTGCCCGATTCCTGGGAGAGGGTCCCGGGGATGAGGTTCATCGAGGGGCTCCCGAAGAAGTCGGCCACGAAGTGGCTCACCGGGTCGCCGTAGATTTCGAGGGGCGAGCCCACCTGCTCGATGACCCCGTCCCTCATGACGACGATGCGGTCGGCCAGGGTCATGGCCTCCTCCTGGTCGTGGGTGACGAAGACGAAGGTCTTGCCCAGCCGCTGGTGGAGGCGGTCGATCTCGGCCCGCATCTCGCGGCGCAGCTTGGCGTCCAGGCTCGAGAGGGGCTCGTCGAGGAGGAAGACCGAGGGGTCGGTCACGAGGGTGCGGGCGAGGGCCACGCGCTGGGCCTCGCCGCCCGAGCACTGGCCGGGCAGCTTGTCGAGGAGGTGGGTGATCTTCACCATCTCGGCGGCCTCGCGCACGCGCCTGAGGCGGGTCTCGGGGTCGACCTTCTTCATGCGGGGGCCGAACTCGATGTTCTCGGCCACCGTCTTATGAGGGAAAAGCGCGAGGTTCTGGAACACCATGCCGAGGTTGCGCTGGCCGGGCTCGATGTCGTTGACGAGCCTGCCTTGGATGTAGATCTCGCCGGCGGTGGGTTCCTCGAAGCCGGCGATCATGCGGAGGGTCGTCGTCTTGCCGCAGCCCGAGGGCCCGACGAGGACGAGGAACTCGCCCTCCTCGACGGACAGGTCCAGATTCTTGACCGCCTCGATGTTGCGGCCGAACACCTTGCGGAGGCCTTTCATTTCGATGAGCGTCATCTTGCCTACCTCTTCACCATGCCGAAGGTGAACCCGCGGACCAGGTGCTTCCGGATGAAAATCCCGATGATGATGAGGGGGAAGGTGATCCCCACGGCGAGGGCCGCCTGGTGGCCGTAGACGCGGCCCTCGGTCGAGCCCTCGTACTTGCTGAGCTGGACGGGGAGGGTCACCACGTCCACCTTGGAGAGGATGAAGGAGAGCAGGTACTCGCTCCAGGTCAGGATCAGGATGAAGAGGAAGGTGGCCACCACGCCCGAGCGGATGAGCGGGAAGATGATCTCCCAGATGGTCTGCCAGCGGGAGGCCCCGAGGATCTCGGCGGCCTGCTCCATCTCCCGCGGCACCTCGTCGATGAAGCTCTTCGTCATCCACACGGCGTAGGGCAGGGAGGTGATGAAGTAGACGACGATGAGGCCGGACGCGGTGTCCATCAGCTGCAGGACCGAGTAGTAGAGCGTCAGCGGAGCCGCGACGACGATGGGGGGGATCATCCGCAGGACGAGGAGCTGGAACATCCGGGTGTCGGAGAGAATGCGGTAGCGGGAGACGCCGTAGGCCAGCAGGGTGCCGAAGGCGACCGCGATGGCCGTCGAGGAGAGGGCGATGAGCAAACTGTTCTTCAGGGCGTGCCAGGGCTTGTTGGCGGTGACCGACTCGTGGGCCACCCCGTGGCCCTTCTGGTCCGGGGTGACGAAGATCGAGCCGGTCTGATGGATGGGCCAGACCATCCGGTAGTTGTCCAGGGTGGCGTTCTTGGAGACGTAGACGGGCGGCCACTTGTGCCATTCGTTATCGGGCTTGAACGAGGTCGAGGTGATCCAGAAGATCGGGAAGCCGGCAAGCAGTGCCCAGGCGGTCAGCATGAGGGTCCGGAAAAGCGGGTACCGCCACTTTTTCACGAAGCGCTTCATGCCTCGCCTCCCCCCGCCGGCTTTTCATACAAGGCGTCGAGGGCTTTCTTCTCGCGCCGCAGGACGTAGATCGCCGAGAGGATGATGACGATCATGAGCAGCATGACGAGGTAGGAGGCCGCCGCGCCCTTGGAGACGTTGAACGCCCGCCAGGTCACGATGTAGAGGTAGACGGGGATGGTTTCGGTGGAGGTGCCCGGCCCCCCCTGGAGCAGGCCCCAGGTCTTGGGAAACTCCGCCATGGCCTCGAGGAACCGCAGAATAAGGGCGAGGAAGATGACGGGCCGGAGCAGGGGGATCTGGATCTCCCAGAAGATCCGCAGGCGGCTCGCGCCGAGGATCCGCGCCGCCTCGACGGGCTCGGCCGGCAGGGAGGAGAGGCCCGCCAGCATGATGATGAAGGCGAAGGGCGTCCAGTTCCAGATTTCGAGCATGATGATGGTGAAGATGGCGAAGTTCGGGTTCGCGAGCCAGGTGAAGCGGATCTCCGTGCCGGCCAGGAAGCTCATGATGTCGTTGATCGGGCCCGAGCGGAACAGGAGCATGTCGGCGGTGTAGGAGATGACGATGGGGACGGTGAGCATGGGCAGGATGAAAAGGACGTAAAAGACGGAATGCCCCCGGAAGGGGCGGTACATCAGGAGGGCCAGGCCGAACCCGATGATGAAGCAGCCGACCGTGGAAAGCCCCGCGAAGAGGAACGAGCGCGCGAAGGCCCAGTAGAAGCGGCTCTCCGTCAGGACTTCCCTGAACAGGTCGAAGCCCGCGTAATCCGCGTCCCACCAGCTGGAGAGGTAGATCGTCCACGAATGGAGCGAAAAATACAGCTGGAGCAGGAAGACGGGCATCAGGAAGAAAAAAAGCGAGAACAGGGGTGTCAGGAGGGTCCACTTGAATATCCGGATCCCCCGGCTCCGGCTGCCCCGCGCGGGCGCCGCCCCCGTGCCCGCCGCGGTCTCGGTCGCGCTGGCCGTCATGTCGTCCTCGTTCCCGCCCTGATTCGAACCTATGCCGAAGAAAAATGCCGCCTCGGGGCCGGAGCGGGCCCCGAGGGCCCGCTCCGGCGCGCCGGGCGGAAAAGCCGTCCGCGCCCTAGGTGGGGACGTCCATCTTGGGCATCATGGCCTTGTAGTAGGGGATCTCCTTCTTGATCCGCGCCTTGCCGATCTTCTTGACGATCTTCCCCCACTCCTCCTGGGCGTCCTTGATCGCCTGCTTGCCGCTCTTGCGGCCGGCGTAGGCCTCCGAGAGGTTCTTGTCCACGGCCTCCTTGAACTCCTGGTAGCCGGTCACGTAGGGCGGCGGGGTGGTGACGAGGAGGCTCTTGCGGATGGACTCCATGCCCGCTTTCCCGCCGTAGACCTTCTCCACCTCGGGGGCCGTCATGTGCACGGGGTGCCAGGGGTCGTGGAAGGTCATGGTCGGATGGGCCACGACCTCGGTGCTGTTCTTGGCGGTGGTCATGTAGAGCGACCACATGGCGGCCTGCTTCTTCCGCGGGCTGAGCTTGTTGACGATGAGCCCCATGACCGGCGCGGAGAAGGCGCGCTTGATGAGCCGGCCGGAGAACTTCGAGCCCGGCGGGACCCCGTAGAGCCACTTGCCCGTGGTGGGCGTCGGGGAGCCCTCGATGCGCGCGATGATCCCGTCCCAGTACTGGGCGGAGAAGATCTTCCCCTCGACGATCCGGGGGATCATCTGCGGGGAGCCCCACGCCGCGGCCTCGGGATGGGAAACCTGCTTGCGGGCGAGGAAAGTGTCGGCGGCGTACTCGGCCGCGGGGGTGGTCAGGGTGGGCTCGGCGTCGTCGCTGAAGGGGAACCCGCCCGCGCTGTAGAGGTACATCCAGTACCAGAAGCTGCTGTTCTCCTTGTCGCGCAGCCCGCCGAAGCCGAAGAGCTCCTTGTCCGGCCGGTGGAAGAACTTCATTATCTCCAGCTCATCCTCCCAGGTCTCCGGCCACTTGAGGGGCTTGCCGTGCTTGTCGGCGAAATTCTTCTGCTCGTCCGGGTTCTCGAACAGGTCCTTCCGGATGAACTGCGGGCAGACGTTCCCGTCCGTGGGCAGGGCGTAGGTCACGTCCTGGTACTTCATGAAGCTCGCGAAGTTGCCGACCATCTCGAGCTTGAAGCCCGCCTCCTTCATGTAGCCGTCGAGCGGCTCCACCAGCCCGGCCGCCACGAGGGAGGGGATCATCATCGACTCGACGTGGAAGATGTCGAACTTGCCGGAGCGGCTGATGGCCTCGGCCATCGCCCGCTGGGGGATCAGCAGGTTGGGGACGTCGTTCACCTGGTCCATCGAGATGCCGGTGAGGCCCTTGAACTCGGTGTTGAGGCGCGGGTAGTTGCGCCAGTAGAGCGCCCACATCATCCCGTTCAGGGAGGCCTTGCCGTACTTCTTGGATGCCTTGACGATGCGGTCCTCCTCCGGCCCTGCCTTGGCCCCCCCGGCTCGGAGCAGGGCCGGTGCCGCGACGGCCGTGGCCAGGGCTCCCTTGAGGAACTTTCTGCGGGACACGTGCGCTTTCTTCATGGCGGTGTTCCCCCCTTGGAAGGAAAAGCGCATACGCACGCCGGCGACGAAAGACCACCCCGCGCGTGCCGAGCTCGATAAGTGATGTGGGATATTCTGAAACAGAACGTTCCGCTCGTCAATATGTCATTTTTGCACGGGCCTGCGGTGGGCCCGAGGGGGCGGCACGGGGAGGCTCCGCCGGGGCGGGCGGCCGGTCTGGCCCGGGGGCGAAGCAGGGGGGGGCGGGACGCCGCCCAAGCTACCTCTTCACCATGCCGAAGGTGAACCCGCGGACCAGGTGCTTGCGGATGAAGCAGCCGATGACGATGAGCGGGAGGGTGACCCCCACGGCGAGAGCCGCCTGGTAGCCGTAGACGCGGCCCTCGGTCGTGCCCTCGTACTTGCTGAGCTGGACGGGGAGGGTCACCACGTCCACCTTGGAGAGGATGAGTGCCAGCAGGTACTCGCTCCAGGTCAGGATCAGGATGAAGAGGAAGGTGGCCACCACGCCCGAGCGGATGAGGGGGAAGATGACCTCCCAGATGGTCTGCCAGCGGCTGGCCCCGAGGATCTCGGCGGCCTGCTCCATCTCGTGGGGGATCTCGTCGATGAAGCTCTTGGTCATCCAGACCGTGTAGGGGATAGTGGTGATCACGTAGACGATGACGAGCCCCGTGAGGGTGTCGAGCAGGTTCAAGGCCGAGTAGTAGAGGGTCAGCGGCGCCGCCACCACGATGGGCGGGATCATGCGGAGCATGAGAAGGTTGAACATGCGCCGGTCGGAAAGGATCCGGTAGCGGGAGACGCCGTAGGCGATCAGGGTGCCGAACGCCACCGAGAGGGTGGTGGAGATCAGGGCGAGCGCCAGGCTGTGCTTGAGCGCCTGGAGCGGCTTCTGCATGGTGAAAGCTTCCTGCGCGGTGATCCTGGCCTGGATGCCCAGCCAGACGACGCGGTAATTGTCGAGGGTCCAGTTTTCGGACCAATAGATGGGCGGCCAGGTGAACCATTCGTTGTCCGGCTTGAAGGAGGTGATGATCATCCAGTAGATGGGGAAGCCCACGGCGAACAGGCTCGCCCCCAGGAAGCCGAACCGGAACGCGGCGGCAATCCTGCGCTTCGTCCTCCGGTTCATTCGCCCGCTCCCGGCTTGGCGTGTATCGCGTCGATTGTCTGCTTCTCCCTCCGCAGCAGGCGGATCCCCAGCAGGACGATCAGGATCATGAAGATCAGGACCAGATAGGACATCGCGGCGCCCCTGGAGATGTGGAAGTACTGCCAGGTGGTGAGGAAGAGGTAGACGGGGACGGTCTCGGTGGCCGAGCCGGGTCCGCCCTGGAGGAGGGCCCACGTCTTTGGGAACTCTCCCATGGCCTCCAGGAAGCGCAGGATCAGGGCCAGCATGATGACGGGCCGCAGGAGCGGCAGCTGGACCTCGCTGAAGATGCGCCAGCGGCTCGCGCCCAGGACCTGGGCGGCCTCGTCCAGCTCCGGGGGCAGGGAGGAGAGGCCCGCCAGCATGATGATGAAGACGAAGGGGGTCCAGTTCCAGATCTCCAGCATGATGACCGTGAAGACGGCGATGGGCGGCTGGGCGAGCCAGGTGACGTTCACGTTCGTCATGAGGATCGTGCTCAGGATGCCGTTGATGGGGCCCCGCTGGAAGAGCAGCATCTCGAAGGTGTAGGCGATCACGACCGGGACCGTCAGCATGGGGAGGATGAAAACCGCGTAGAACAAGCTGTGGCCCCGGAAGGGGCGGTGCATCGCCATTGCCAGCGCGAAGCCGGCCACGAAGCAGCCCAGGGTGGACAGGCTGGCGAAGATGAGCGAGCGCAGGGCCGCCCACCAGAAGCGGGAGTCGGTGAGCACATCGCGGAACACGCCCAGGCCAGCGAACTCGGCGTCCCACCAAGAGCCCAGGTAGATCGTCCACGAGTGGAAGCTGAAGTAGAGCTGGAGGAGGAAGGCCGGCAGGATGAAGAGGAGAAGGCCGAAGAGGGGCCCCAGGAGGGTCCACTTGAAGACGAGGAGCCCTCTTCCCGGTTTCCTCGCGATCGTCTGGGCGTTCGCCATCCGGGGGGACCTCGGGCGGGGCGGGCCCCGGAGGGCCCGCCCCGGTGAGGGTTCTTAGCTCGGGAGGTCCACCGTGGGCATGGCGGCCTTGTAGCTGACCAGGTCTTCCTTGAGCCTGGCCTTGCCGATCTGGGCGATGAGCTTGCGCCAGGCTGCCTCGGTCTGGGTGAGCGCCTGCTTGGCCGTGATCTGGCCGATGTAAGCCTCGGCGATGTGCTTGCCCAGGACGTCCTGGAACTCGATGTGCCCCGTCAGGTAGATGGGGGGAGTGGTGATCTGCATGCTCTTCGCGATCGCGTCCATGGCCGGCGCCGAGTAGCGCTCGATCACCTTGGGGTGCGTCATGTGGCCGGCGTGCCAGGGATCATGGAACACCCAGGTGGGATGGGTGACGATCTCGATGCTGTTGCTGAGCGTCCCCCAGTACAGCGTCATGAGGGCGGCTTGGCGCTTCCGGGGGCTGTAGCGGTTCACCAGCACAGCCGCGAGGGGGGAGGAGATGGAGCGGTGGACGAGCTTGCCGCTGAAAGTGGAGCCGGGGACGATGCCGTAGAGGAACTTCCCCTTGACCTTGGACTTCGGGTCGCTCTCTATCTGGCGGGCGGTACCGTCCCAGTATTGGCCCGTGGCGGCGTTGCCCTGGGTGAACTGGGGGATCATCTGGGGCGTCCCCCAGTTCGGGGCCTCGGGGTGGGAGACCTTCTTGTGCCGGAGGTAGATGTCCATGGCGTACTCGCCGGCCGGGGTGTTGATGGTGGGCTCGAGGTCGTCGTTGAAGGGGAAGCCGCCGGCGCTGTAGAAGTTCATGTACCACCACGTCACCCCATTCGCGCGGTTGCGCAGGCCGGCGTAGCCGAGGAGGTTCTTGTCCGGCCGGTGGAAGTGCTCGGCGATCTGGAGGGAGTCCTCCCAGGTCTTCGGGAAGGCGAGGGGCTTGCCGTACTTGTCGGAGAACTTCTTCTGCTCCTCGGGGTTCTCGGCCAGGTCCTTGCGGACGTACTGGATGTGGACGTTCCCGTCCGTGGGGATGCCGTAGGTCTTCCCCTTGTACTTCATGAAGCTCGGGAAGTTCGCCAGCATCTCCAGCTTGTAGCCGACCTCCGCCATGTAGCCGTCCAGGGGCTCGATGAGCCCCGCCGAGGCGAGCGAGGGGATCATGTTCGAGTCGATGTGGAAGAAGTCGATCTTGGGCGAGCGTGAGACGGCCTCCGCCATCGCGCGCTGGGGGATGACGAAGATGCTGAGGTCCTGGATGTCCTTCACCCCGACCCCGGCCTTCTCCTTGAACTCGTCCGAGAGGCGCTTCATGTTCCGGTAGTAGAGGGACCAGATCATGCCGTTCAAGTCGGCCGGCCCGGCCTTCTTGGCCGCGGCGATGATCCGGTCCTCCAGCGGGCCCGCCTCCGCCACGCCGCGGAACCGGAGCACCCACGGTCCCGTGACGGCCGTGGCCATGGCCCCCTTCAGGAACGATCTGCGTGACAGGCGCGCTTTCTTCATGGCGACGTCTCCCCCCTGAATGTTCGGAGAGGCCGCCCTCCCGCCCGCCGGGCGGGGAGGCGCTTCTCTCGCTGGGAAATGCGAAGCTTGCCCGCATTCTGAAGCGAATTCTCGATCCCGTCAACGCAAGCGGGCCCCGGTGGGCGGAGGCGCCGCGGCCTCCGCGGCGCGCGGCGGGCGGGAGGCGGCGCGCCCCTTCGATTGACGCGGCGCGGCGGCGGGTGCATGGTCGGAGCATCGCTCGTATCCGGGAAGGCAAAAGAAGGGTGAAGGCGCGGACCCGCCTCTCCAGCCGTCTCCGGCGGCGGGCCGGGATCTTCCGCGAGGGAGGGCTCACCATGCCGAAAGCGCGGGTCGGGGATGTGGAACTCTACTACGAAGAGCACGGGCGGGGGGTCCCGGTGGTGCTCATCCACGGCCTGGCGGGGGACTGCGGCGCCTGGAAGGCCCAGGTGGAAGTGATGAAGAAGGAGTTCCGCGTCCTCGCCTTCGACAACCGGGGGGCGGGGAGGAGCTCGGCCCCGGACTACCCCTACACCTCCAGGCGCTTCGCCGACGACACCGTGGGCCTCATGGACGCCGTCGGCATCCGCGAGCCCGCCCACGTCATCGGTCGCTCGATGGGGGGCGCCATCGCGCAGGAGATCGCCCTCGGCTACCCGGACCGGGTGCGCAGCATGATCATCACCGCCTCCTTCGGCAAGCTCGACCGCTACGGCCACCAGATCCTCCACAACATCAACGAGGTGGTGAAGGCCCAGGGCTACGCCGCCGCGGCCAAGCACCAGTCCCTGTTCTTTTTCCCCCCCGCCTACTTCAACGCGAACCAGGCGCAGCTCGACGCCTTCGAGGCCGGCCTGGCCAACACCGACCGCCCCATCCGCGGCTACGTGCACTCCACCCACGCCTGCCTCACCCATGACGCCCTGGACCAGCTGCACCAGGTCGGGTGCCCCACCCTGGTCATGGCGGGAGGTCAGGACGTCCTCTGCTCGACGGAAGCCTCCCGCGAAATCGCCCGCCGGATCCCCGGCTGCGAGCTCAAGGTCTACGGGGAGGCCAGCCACTTCTTCCTGATCCAGTGCTACGAGGAGTCTCTCCGGGACATCCTCGAATTCCTGCGGAAGCACTGAGGAGGCTGGCCCCGCGGCTTCGGCCGGGAAGGAGGGTACCGAATGGCCAGGTTCACCGATCCCATCGAGGTGCGGGGGCTGCGGCTGAAGCACCGCATCCTCATGTCCGCCATGACCACCTCGCGGGCGGAGGAGGGCGGAAACCCCTCCGCCTGGACCCTCGCCCACTACGCCGAACGGGCGCGCGGGGGGGCGGCGGTCTGCTTCTCCGAGGCGGCCTACGTCAGCCAAGAGGGCAAAGGCTTCCCCAACCAGCTGGGGGCTCACGAAGACTCGCTCGTCCCCGGCCTCCGGGGGTTGGGGGAGGCGGTGCGGGCGGCGGGGGCCCCGTTCGCCCTCCAGCTCTTTCACGCCGGGCGCACCGCCCTCAGGGCCATCACGGGCATGCCCTGCGCCGGGCCCTCGCCCATCCCCCATCCCACGGAGGAGGAAGTGCCCCGCGAGCTCTCCGCCCGCGAGGTGAAGGAGACCGTCCGGGCCTTCGGAGAGGCCGCGCGCCGGGCCCGGGCGGCCGGGCTGCCGATGCTGGAGATCCACGGCGCCACTTGGTATCTCTGCCAGCAGTTTTTCTCCCCCGCCTCGAACCGGCGGACCGATGAGTACGGCGGCGCCCTCCGCAACCGGATGCGGTTTCCCCTCGAAGTGGCCGAGGCCGTCCGCCGCGGGGCGGGCGGGGAGATGGCGATCTCCTACCGCCTGGGGCTCCTGGAGCCCTGGGAGGGCGGCTTCACCATAGAGGACACCCTCGCGCTCGCCCCCGCCCTGCTGGAGGCGGGGGTGGACATCCTCCACTGCTCGCGCAACGCGCGCGTCGGGGTGCCGGTCGTGCCCGGTCTCTACAATCCGGCCTTCGCCCGGCTCCGGCGGGCGGTCAAGGCGCCCCTCGCCGCCAACGGCGCCGCCTTCGGGCCGGAGCGGGTCCAGGCCTACCTGGATATGGGGGCCGATTTCGTGGCGGTCGCCCGGGGGATGCTCACCGATCCCCACTACGCCGCCAAGGCCCTCGCCGGCCGGGGGGCCGAGATCCTCCGCTGCATCGAGTGCAAGCCGTGCGTCTACATGCGCGACAGCCGCTGCCCGGACGAAGCCTACC
Organism: Candidatus Tectomicrobia bacterium RIFCSPLOWO2_12_FULL_69_37; assembly: GCA_001790955.1. Lineage (GTDB taxonomy): Bacteria > UBA8248 > UBA8248 > UBA8248 > UBA8248 > 2-12-FULL-69-37. The sequence goes on along the minus strand of MGDP01000220.1, from coordinate 6,896 downwards.
CCGGCGGCGTCCCCGACTCCATGAACGTCATCCTTCGGACGGCGGCCGAGATGAAGTCGGGAGGCTACGCCCCCACCGCCAAGAAGCGCGTGCGGGTGGATGATCCCGTGGAGAAGCAGGCGGAGGATTCGTCGGTTTCCTGATCCGGCTCCGGCGGGCCGGCCCCGCCGGGCGCCGGGGCGGGAGGCGCGCCTCAGCCCTGCGGCGGGAAGGGCAGCTCCTGGAAGGCGGGGGGCCTGGCCTCGAGGCAGGAGGGGTCGTCGTTCCTGGGGTGGTTCACCCGGTTGCCCACCGCCCGGGCGATCATCTCATCCCCGGGGAAGGGCCTGAGCAGCGCCTTGAGGAGGCCCGGGTTCCGCTCCCCCGGGGCCAGCCAGCTGGCGAAGGCCAGGCGGGGGAGGATGACCGGCATCCGCGGGTGGATGTTCCGGAGAAAGCGGTTCGCCTCGGTGGTCAGGATGGCGCAGCTCGCGATCTCGCTCCCGTCCGGCCCGGCCCACCGCTCCCACAGCCCCGCGAAGCAGAAGGGCCGGTTCTCTTCCAGGTGGATGAAGTAAGGCTGCCGGACGCTCCCCCGAACGGCCCACTCGTAGAAGCCGTCGGCGGGGATGAGGCAGCGCCGCGCCCGGAAGGCGTCGCGGAAGGCGGGCTTCTCGGCCGCCGAGTCCGCGCGGGCGTTGATCAGGCCCGCGCCGATGGTAGGAGCTTTCGCCCAGCGGGGGACGAGCCCCCACCGCAGGAGGGCGAGCCCTCCGCTTGCCTCGGTGGAGGGGAGGCGGATGGCGGCCACTTCCTGGCCGGGGGCGATGTTGTAGCGGGGGCGCAGTTCAAGCCCCGGGTCCTTGCCCAGGAGCTCGTGCAGCCATGGGGCCGGCTCGATCAGGGCGTAGCGGCCGCACACGGGCCTCCCTCCCCTGGCGCCGGGCCGCCGGCGGGCATGGTCAGTCCTGGGGCCACCGGGTCTTGACGCGGCCCTCCTGGTTATAGAGGGTGATGGCCCCCTCGCGCTTGGGGCTGTCGCCGATCCGGATCTGGCTTTTCCCCTTGGCGTTGTAGGTGGTGACCACCCCCGCCCCCTGGGCCGAGGCGCCGATGGACGCCAGCCGGGTGTCCCCCCCGTCGTAGGTGCTGACGAAGCCCTTGCCGGAGCGGGTCGTGCCCAGCGAGACCAGGGCGCGGCCGAGGGGGTTCGCCACGGCGACGTGGCCGAAGCTCTTGTGCTGTCCCAGGATTACCACGGGCACGCCGTTGTCCCCGATGATCTCCAGGCGCTTGATCCGGAGAAACGGGGGGATGAGCGCCGGTTGCTGCGGCGCGCGGGGCGCCGCCTGGCCCATGAGCACCAGGGCCACGGCCCCCAGGGCCAAGGCCAGGAAGCCGCGCTTCAGCGTCCGGTTCTCGCGCTCGAGCCGCGACAGCCGTTCCTCGATTCCCATCTGAATTCCCTCCTGAGGTTCAGCGGGCCTTCTGCAAGAAGTCGAAATCACAGCCCTGGGGCGCCTGCAAGACGTGCTCCAGGAACAGGCGGCCGTAGCCGCGGTCGTAGGCGGGCGCCTGCGGGCGCCAGGCGGCCCGGCGGCGGGCCAGCTCCTCCTCCGGCACGAGGAGGTCGAGCCGCCGCCCGGGCGCGTCGAGGCGGATGAGGTCCCCCTCCCTGACCAGGGCGAGGGGCCCGCCGACCGCCGCCTCGGGAGAGACGTGGAGCACCGTGGTCCCCCCCGCGGTGCCGCTCATCCGGGCGTCCGACACGCGCACGATGTCCCTCACCCCCTGGGAGAGGAGCTTCTTGGGGATGGGGAGGAAGCCCGCCTCCGGGAAGCCCGGCCCCCCCACCGGCCCCGCGTTCTGGAGGACGAAGACGCTCTCCGCCGTGGCCGGGAGGTCCGGGTCGTCCACCCGCCGTACCATGTCCTCCTGGGAGGCGAAGACCACCGCCTTGCCCGTGTGGACCATCAGGCGGGGGCTCGCCGCCGAAGTCTTGAGGACGGCGCCCTCCGGCGCGAGGCTCCCCCACAGGATCGCGAGGCCGCCCTCGGGCTGGAGGGGCCTCTCCCGGGGGAGGACGACGTCCTGCCAGGCGGGGGCGCGGGTCACGCCGGCCAGGTTCTCGCCCACCGTCTTCCCGGTGACGGTCAGGGCGTCCCGGCGGAGGAGGGCCTCCAGCTCCTTCATCACGACCGGGATGCCGCCCGCCTCGGCGAGGTCGTCCATGAGGTAGGTCTTCCCCGAGGGGCGGATGTTCCCGATGAGGGGGGTGGTGCGCGAGATCTCGTCGAAGAGCGCGAGGGGGAGCTCCACCCCCAGCCGCCCCGCGATGGCGGCGAGGTGGACGACGGCGTTCGTCGAGCCCCCCACCGCCATGAGCACCCGGATGGCGTTCTCGAACGCCCCGCGCGTCATCACCTTCGCGGGGGTGAGGCTCTCCTCCACCATCCGGACGATCCGCCGCCCGCTCTCCTCGGCCAGCCGCAGGCGGCGGGAGTTCACGGCGGGCACCGCCGCCAGGCCCGGCAGCATCATCCCCAGCGCCTCGGTCAGGCAGGCCATGGTGCTCGCCGTCCCCATCACCATGCAGTGGCCCGCCGAGGGGAAGAGCTCGCCCTGGAGCTCCTCCAGGCGGGCCTCGGAGATCTCCCCCGCGCGGTGCTCGGCCCAGAGGCCCCGGCAGTCGGAGCAGGCGCCCAGGCGCTTGCCCTCGAAGCGGCCCCCGATCATGGGCCCCGAGCTCACCGCGATGGCGGGGACCCCGGCGCTCGCCGCCCCCATAAGCTGGGCGGGCAGCGTCTTGTCGCAGCCACCGAGGAGGACGACGCCGTCCAGCGGCTGGCCCCTCACCATCTCCTCGGTGTCCATGGCGAGGAGGTTGCGGTAGAGCATGGCGGTGGGGGAGAGGTAGACCTCCCCGAGCGAGATGGTGGGGAACTCGAGCGGGAGGCCGCCCGCCTGGGTCACCCCGCGTTTGACGGCGTCGGCCACCTCGCGAAGGTTCCGGTGGCAGGGGTTGAGCTCGCTCCAGGTCTGGGCGATCCCGACGATGGGGCGGTCGAGGTCCTCCCCCGTGAGGCCGAAGCCCCGGGCGTAGGCTCCCCGGATGAAGGCGCTGAAGGCGGGGTCGCCGTAATTCGTGAGCCCCTTGCGGTAGCCTTTCATAAGGCCCGTTCCCTCTCTGCGATGGCGTTTCGGGTCGTGCGGCGCGGGTTCGGCCCCCTCCTGCGCATCATTCCCCAGCGGGGGCGGCGGGGCAAGGGGGGCCGGCGGGGGGGGAAAGGGTTTCCCCCGGCGGGGGGACAGGATAGAGTAGAGGACGCCGGGCGCGTCGCCCGGCCGTGGCGAGAGGGGTGTGCCGGTGACACGAAGGGTTGCAGCGGCGGGCGGCGGGCGGGCCCGCCCGTCCCCTTGGGTATGGCTCGCGCTTCTCGCGGCCCTCGCCGCGGGGGGGTGCTCCTCCCGGAGGGGGCCGGAGCCGGAGGCCGTCCGGGAGATGGGAGCGGTCAAGATCCTCTCCGAGCCCCAGGGCGCCGTCATCGACTTCGACGGCACGCCGCGCGGGGAGACGTTCGACGCCAAGCCGGTCGAGATCCGGGGGGTTCCCTACGGCTGGCACACCATCCGGGCCGCCCTGCCCGGCCGGGTTCCCCACGTGGTCGAGTTCAACCTGGAGCGCGGCCAGGCCGAGATCCGCATCCCGTTCTCGGCGGACGGCTTCGGCCGCCTGAACGCCCGCACCTTCCCGCCGGGCGCCGAGGTGTTCGTCGACAGCCGCTACCACGGGAAGGCCGAGCCCCAGATCGCGGTCAACGGGCTCTCCTACGGCGAGCACTCCCTCTGGGTCCGCCTGGACGGCCACCGCCAGGAGCGCCTGAACATCCTCGTGGAGCGGCAGGTCGAGCACTCCTACTACCTGTACCTGACCAAGGAGAAATAGCCTCGGCCGCCCCGCCGCTCATCTGGGCCGGACCCTTGAACGGAGGCGCGCATGGCGGGCGGGGGGCCGGTCATCCTGGCCATCGGCGGGAGCCGGCGGCCCGGCAACAACACGGATAAGGCGCTCCGCCTCGCCGTCGAGGAGTTGAAGGCCGGGGGAGGGCGGGTGGACTGGGTCCATCTGGGGGAGCTGCGGCTCCCTCTCCCGGGCGAGCCCTCGGACTCCCCCGATCCGGAACGCTTCCGCCACAAGGTGCTCGGCGCGGACGGCATCCTCATCGCCACCCCCGAGTACCACGGCAGCATCAGCAGCACCCTCAAGCTCGCCATCGACAACCTGGGCTTCCCCTCCACGCTGGAAGGGAAGACCATCGCCATCCTGGGCGTCGCCATGGGCCCCGGCGCGGACAACGCCCTGGGCCACCTGCGCCACATCCTCACCCACATCGGGGGCAAGGTGATCCCCGAGGAGACCTCGGTCGGCAGCGTCCACAAGAAGTTCGGCGAGGACGGCCGCTGCCTCGAGCCCGAGGCCGAGGCGGGCATCCGCCGCGTGGCCCGGGCGCTCCTGGCCGCCGTCCAGGGGCGGCAGGCCCTCCCGGCGCCGTGAGCGAGGCCCTCCGCTTCCTCGCCGCCCCGGGCGGGGGCCGCCTCGCCTGCCGGCGCCTCGGGGGGAGGAAGCCGGGGGTCCTCTTCCTCGGCGGCTTCCGCTCCGACATGACGGGCACCAAGGCCACCGCCCTGGACGCCCACTGCCGGGCTGTGGGGCGCGCCTTCGTGCGCTTCGACTACTCGGGGCACGGGGAGTCCTCGGGGCGCTTCGAGGAGGGGACGATCGGGGGCTGGCTCGCCGACGCCCTGCGCGTGCTGGACGAGGCCGCGGAGGGCCCCCAGGTGCTGGTGGGATCCAGCATGGGGGGCTGGATCATGCTCCTCGCGGCCCTGGCCCGGCCGGCGCGGGTGCGGGGGCTGGTGGGGGTGGCGGCGGCGCCGGACTTCACTGAGGAGCTCATCTGGGGGCGGCTCACGGAGGAGAGCCGCCGCAGGCTCATGGAGGAGGGTTCCTTGCTCCGCCCCTCGGCCTACGGGGCGGAGCCCTGCCCCATCACCTGCCGCCTCATCGAGGAGGGGCGGGCTCACCTTCTCCTGCGGGGCCCCATCGGGGTGCGGTGCCCGGTGCGGCTCATCCACGGGATGGCGGACGCGGACGTGCCCTGGGAGGTGGCCCTGCGCCTGTGCGGCTGCCTGGAGGGGGCGGACGTGGAGCTCACCCTCGTGAAGGGGGGCGACCACCGCCTCTCCTCGCCCGGCGACATCCGGCGCCTGACCGGGACCGTCGAGGGCCTCTGCCGGCGGGCGGAGGAGGGGGGGGTGAATTCCCCGGCCCGATGACCTTCGATCCCGTAGGGGCGTATTGCAATACGCCCCTATGATATCCAAGGCCAATGCACAGGGGCAGGGTTCAGATCCGCTCTCATGGATTATCGGATGGCGCGGCCGATCCGCAGGGGCGAGGCGGCTCAACTGAGCTCGCCGAAGTCATGCCTCGCCCCACGGAATGGGCTGGACGTGAAATTTCCCCGTGGTTTCTTCCCTGATTATCAGCCGGCCGCGCTTCGCAGGAGCCAGCTCCGCACCCGGGAGCGGAGCTGGGTGGGGGAGAATTTCTTGGTGAGGTAGTCGGAGGCGCCCGCGTCGAAGCACTTCTGGATGTCCTTCTCGTCCAGCCGCTTGCCCGTGACCATCAGGATGGGGATTTTCCGGAAGAGAGAGTCCTTGTCCTTGCGGAGGGTCCGGCACACCTCGATCCCGTCCAGCTTCGGGAGCCCCCAGTCCAGGATGATGAGGGCGGGCCGCTCCTTCATCGCCGCCTTGAGCGCCGCCTCCCCGTCGTGGACGGTCACGAGGCGCATGGCGTTCTCCGCCTCCAGGGACTTCTCCACGAGCCGCACCATGAGGGGGTCGTCGTCCACGACCAGGATGGTTCCCGAGGGTTTCGTCTCGTCGTCCCCGAGCCAGGCCGAGGAGGAGGCCTTGATGGCGGCGCGCTTCTTCGCCCGGCCCTCGGGGATCTCGATCTCGAGTCCTTCCTCCGCGGCGATGACGTCGAGCTTGCGGCCGGTCTTCCGCACGCTCTCCCGCGCCGAGAGGACGATGCGCTCGACGTCCTCGTCGGTGCGCAGGGGATCGTGGTGGAAGAAGGCGAGCCGCTTCGCCCCGCCCGCGAGGGCGTACTCCACGCTCTTCTCGTAGGGGGAGTGCCCCCAGCTCACCTTCGCGGGATACTCCGCGAGGGTGTACTGGGCGTCGTGGACGAGGAAGTCCGCCCCCTTCAGGAACTCCACGTGGCGGCGGTCCTGGACGTGGAGGGGGAGCGAACCGGGCTTGCTGTCGAGCGGGAAGAGGGAGTTCGGCTCGTGGTCGGGGACGTAGACGAAGACGGCGCCGCCCGCCTCGATCCGGAAGGCGAGGGTGAGGGCCGGGTGGTTGGTGTACTGGGTGGTGAGGCGGACGTTCCCGATGTCGAAGGAGCCCTCGCCCAGGTTGTGGTAGTGGACCGAGGAGCCGAACTCCTCGAGCGTGATGGGGAAGTAGCTGTAGGTCATCTGCCCCGCGAGGATGGTCTTGAGCTGCTGGTCCATCCCGCCGGGGCCGTAGATGTGCCATTCGTTGCCGGGGATGAAGAGCGGGGTGAAGAAGGGGAAGCCCTGGATGTGGTCCCAGTGGTAGTGGCTGACCAGGAGGTGGCCCTTGAAGGGGGGCTTGCGGGTGGTCACCAGCTGCTGGCCCAGGCCGTGGACGCCCGTCCCGCAGTCGAGGACGAGGAGGGTGCCGTCCGCGCTCTCGACCTCCACGCACGAGGTGTTCCCGCCGTAGCGGAGGGTGGAGGGGCCGGGCTTGGCGATGGAGCCGCGCGTTCCCCAGAATCGGACCCGCATCCGCCTACCCCCATGAGCGCATGAGTAAAAAAA
>MGDP01000219.1:1293-14949 GCA_001790955.1 Candidatus Tectomicrobia bacterium RIFCSPLOWO2_12_FULL_69_37 | reverse complement strand
CCGCGCGCGACCTGCGCACCGGCAAGGCCGCCTCGGTCGAGGTCCAGCCCTCCTACGGCCTCACCGACGAGGAGGTGGAGCGCATGCTCATGGAGTCGTTCGAGCACGCCGAGGAGGACGTGCGCGCCCGCCAGCTCCTCGAAGCCCGCAACGAGGCCGAAGCCATCCTCGGGGCCACCCACCGGGCGCTCGGCGAGTACGGCGACGGCCAGGTGCCCGGGGAGGAGCGCGCGGCCATCGCCCGGGCCGTGGCCGCGCTGGAGGAGGCCGCGCGGGGCCGGGACCACCAGCGGATCCGCGGGCGGATCGACGCCCTCAACGAGGTGACCATGCCCCTCGCCGAGCGCATGATGGACAGCGTGCTGAAAGCGGCGCTGCGGAACAAGAGCGTGAGCGAGGCCTTGAAGGACTGATCTTATGTCCCCCCATGGACCTCCCCCCGAAGGGGGGCGGCCCGGGCTTTCCCTTCCCCCCTCAGGGGGGGAGGTATTGGGGGGGTGGGGTAAAGGTAGATATATCCCCCCATGGACCTCCCCCCGAAGGGGGGCGGCCCGGGCTTTCCCTTCCCCCCTCAGGGGGGGAGGTATCGGGGGGATGGGGTGAAGGTAGATAAGCCGTTCTAGAGAGGTCAGGGGACCGGGATGGCCAGGATTGAATTCATCGACGAGGGCAAGACGATCGAGATCGCCGCCGGGCAGAGCATCCTCGAGGCGGCCATGGACAACGGGGTCGACCTCGACCACGCCTGCGGCGGGGTGTGCGCCTGCTCGACGTGCCACGTGAAGATCCGCCAGGGCGCGGCGCACTTCAGCGAGTCGACCGAGGAGGAGGAGGACCAGCTCGACGACGCCCGCGACATCGAGCTGTGCAGCCGCCTCGGCTGCCAGACCCGGCTCCAGGCCGAGACGGAGGAGATCATCCGCGTCCAGATCCCCTTCTGGAACGTGAACCTGGTCCAGGAGGGCCCCGACGCGGCCCGCGCCAAGGACTAGCCGTGCAACCCCCCAACGCCGTTCGTCCGGGAAAGAGCGAGATTTTCTCCCTCTCCCAAGGGGAGAGGGGTGGAGGCGCCACGGAACCCGTTCTGCCGGGCGCTTGTTTAGCGAACACGCAGGCTAGGTCTCACGGTTAGCCGGACCTTACGCGAGGGAGCGCGCGCGCTTTGGACAAGTTCACCTGGGACGACGCCGAAGACCTCGGCATCGCCCTCTCCGAGAAGCACCCCGGGGTCGACCCTCTCACCGTCCGCTTCACCGACCTCCACGCCTGGGTCTGCGGGCTGGAGGAGTTCGGCGGCGACCCCATGAAGTCCACCGAGGGCAAGCTCGAAGCCATCCAGATGGCCTGGCTCGGCGAGTACAAGGCCGCGCAGGAGGGCTGAGGTGGCGAAGAAGGCGGCCTCACCGGCGGCACCGCGGCAGGACGGCCCCGCGCCCGCGGGGGGCGGCGGCCCCTCCCGGGGCCGCCTCTTCCTCGTGGACGACAACCCCCTCACCGTCAGCATGCTCGAGCAGTTCTTCCTCCGCCTGGGCTTCGAGGTGGCCAAGTCCACCGACCCCGCCGAGGCCCTCCACGCCGAGCTCCCCTTCGTGCCCGAGATGGTCATCCTCGACGCCATGATGCCCGGCATGTCGGGCTTCGAGTTCGCCGGGGTGCTCAAGGAGGCGCTCGGCCCCGGCCTCCGGATCGTGATGCTCACCGCCCTGCGCAGCGGCGCCGACCGCGAGCGCGCCCTCCAGGGCGGGGTGGACATCTACCTCACCAAGCCCATCAAGCCGGGGGAGCTGCTGGAGGCCGTCGAGGAGCAGCTCCGCGCCGCGCGCGAGGGCCGGGCCGGGCGCGTGCTGGAGGAGCTGGCGCGCGTCCTCGCCGGCCAGGGCTCCCCCGCCGAGAAGGTCCAGGCCGCCGCCGGGCTGCTCGCCCGCGAGGGCTACACCCGCCCTTGATGTGAGGGCGGGGACAGGCCCTAGCGGCGTTCGCCGGCCGGACCGTAGGGGTGTATTGCAATACGCCCCTACATATCCCCTTCCCGCGTTTGCCCGGCGGCCAACCTGCGGTACATTCGCGCAGAGCGTGCGCAAGCGGAGGCAAGGCCATGGCCGCGCGGGAACCCCTCGCCCCGCCCCCCAGCCGGGGGGACGTCTTCCTCATCGAGGACGACCCGCGCGCCGCCGAGCTCCTCGTCAAGGTGCTCGCCCGCGAGGGCTACCGCGCCCTGGCCGAGACCGACCCCGCCCGCGCCCTCGAGCGCGACCTCCCCTTCGTCCCCGAGGTCGTCCTCCTGGACGCCGCGCTGCCCGGCCTCTCCGGCATCGACCTCGCCCGCGCCCTCAAGCAGGGCTTCAAGAGCCGCCCCATCCGCGTCGTCCTGCTCGCCGCCCGCGCCGAGGGCGGGATGATGGAGCGGGCCGCCCGGGCCGGCGCGGACGACTACCTCACCAAGCCCATCAAGCGCCGCGAGCTCACCGAGCGCCTCGACCGCCAGGTGCGGGCGCTGCGCGCCGAGCGGGCTCTGGAGAAGATCCGCGCCATCCTCGCCGCGCGCGGCCCCAAGCCCCCCGAGCGGCTCGATGCCATCCTGGAGGCGCTCAAGGGCTTAAGGCTGATCCCGTAACCTGCCGCGCCCCTTCATTGGGGCGTATGCCATACGCCCCTGCGGACGTTCGCGGCCGTAGGGGCAGGGCGGGCGATGCCCGCCCACCGCGCCTGCCCCGGTCGGCCACGGGGGGCCGCCCCTACAGGCCGCTGCCCCCCCGCCCTCCCAAAAATCCCCCCGATCCGGAAGATGAGGGAATTTGAGGCAGGAGGTTTCCCCCGCCCCCGCCCTATCTTGCTCACGGGGGCGGGGTGCGCCTGGGGGGATTCACCCCCCCCATCCCCCCCTTGAACAAGGGGGGGCGAGGGGGGTCGGCCGTCTGTAGGGGCGGGTTTCAAACCCGCCCCTACAGAAACCCTGCCACCGCGGGGGTGTTCAGTGTTTTTCAGCGGATTTCGGCGAGAAAGGGAGGAAGCACGGAAAGGGGGCCTTACGGGGCTTTCCGGGCTATTACGGGGTATTCCGCAGTTTTTTATGCGAGAGCGCTCCGGGCAGGTGCAGCCGCGCGTAGGGGCGATCCTTGTGATCGCCCCCTGGGACATGGACGGACGCTGGGGCGAACACGAGGTTCGCCCCTACGGATGGCCGGGCCTTCCGGTGATTCTCACCCCCCGTTCAGCTCCCGGTAGGCCCGCTGGAGGATGAGGGCGTCGAATTCGAGGCCAGGGCTCTCGCAGACGACCCGGCCCTCGCAGCCCATGTCGATGAGGGCGCGGAAGAGGTCCCGGTAGTTCATGTCGCTCTCGTCCACGTCGAGGTGGTGCTTCTCCCCCTTCTCGCCGTAGGCGATGCCGGAGAGGTGGATGTGCATGTCCCCGAGGGCGGCCTTCCCGTTGCGGTCCCGGATGGTCTGGAGGAGCCGGCCGAACTCGTCGTAGGTGTTGAAGCCGCCCCCCGAGCGGGCGTGGATGTGGCTGAAGTCCACGGTGATGCCGAGGTTCCCGCGCTGGGCCTCGCGGGCGAGGCGGGTCAGCTCGTCGAGCGAGCCGAACTGGCTCTCCTTGCCGGTGGTCTCGGGGTCCACCCGGACGGGGCAGCCCTCGGCGCGGAGGGCGTCGGCGAGGGCGGCGAGCTCCCGCTTCATGCGGGCGTAGACCTCCTCCGCCCCCCGGCCCTGGTAGAAGCCGGCGTGGAAGCAGGCGCCGTCCCCCCCGCAGCGGGCGAGGGCCCGGGCGGTGTCGAGCACCCGGGTGCGGCTGGCGGCCACCTTCTCCTCTTCGAGCGAGAAGAGGTTGATGTAGTAGGGCCCGTGGGCGGTGACGCGCACCCCGGTCTCGCGCTGGAGGCGGTTCACCTCCTCGCAACTCTCGGGGCGGATGCGCACCCCGTGGACGAACTCCATCTCGTAGACCCCGAGGCCGAGCTCGTGGAGGCGGCGGACGGCCGTGGGGTGGTCCCGGGGCCCGGCGGTGTGGGGGGTGCCGCCTGTGCCGAAGAGGAGGCGGTCGGGCCGGCGGGGCGGGGCGTTCACCTTGGGCGTGCCGGTGTAGGATCGTTCTTCTTTCTTGTTCGCGGGGACTTTCTTCGGGGCGGCGGCCTTGGGCGCCGTCTTGGGCGCGGGGGGCTTCCCCGGGGCGGCCTTCTTGGGCGTCTTCTTCTTCGCGGGCATGGCCGCCTCCGTCCGGTGCGGGTGAAGCCGGAGCGGGAACTCTACCAGAGGAGGCCGGGGAGGTGAACGCGGGCCGTCGCGAATGGAAAAGGGCGATGACAAGCATCGCCCCTACAGACCCCTGCCCGGGGACGCGCAGGGGGCCGGGGAAATGAACGGCCGTCGCCCTCTCATCCGTAGGGGCGAACCTTGTGTTCGCCCTGTCCCTGCCTACGCCGCGGGGGTGAGGCGGGGCGGGCCGGCGATCCACTCCTCGAGCTGGGCGAGGATCTCCTTGCGGCCGAGGTTCTCCTTGGCGCTGGCGAGGATGGGGCCGGACCAGCGGCCGTAGAGCCCGCCGCTCTGGGTGAGGGCCTCGGCCACGGCGTCCGAGGCGGCGCGGCGCTCCCCGCGCTTGAGCTTGTCCGCCTTGGTGAGGGCGATGCAGGCGGGCAGCTCCACCGCGCCGAGCCACTCGAGGAGCTGGAGGTCCATCTCCCCCGCCCCGCGCCGGGCGTCGATGAGCACCACCACCCCGCGCAGGGTCTCCCGCGCGCCCAGGTACTCCTCGATCATGGGCTGCCACTTCCCCCGGAGCGCGAGGGGCACGTTGGCGAAGCCGTAGCCGGGGAGGTCCACGAGGACGAAGCGGCCGTCGATCTGGAAGAAGTGGAGGAGCTGGGTCTTGCCCGGGGTGGAGCTCGTGCGGGCGAGGCCCTTGCGCCCCACCAGGGCGTTGATGAGGGAGGACTTGCCCACGTTGCTCCGCCCGGCGAAGGCCACCTCGGGGAGCCCGGGCTTGGGCCAGCCGGCGCGCGCGGCGGCGCTCTTGAGCAGCTCGGCCCGCTGGAACCGCATGGGGCCTCAGCCCCCCGCGGGCGGGGCGAAGGGGTGGACGACCAGCCCCGAGCGGAGCTTGGGGTAGAAGTAGGTGGACTTGTGGGGCATCTTCCCCCCCGCCTGGGCGATGCGGCAGACGGCCTCGATGGGGGTCGGGTTGAGGAGCAGCGCCGCGGCGCACTCCCCCCGCCGGGCGGAGGCGAGGGCGGCCTCGGGGTCGGGGGTGAAGCCCAGGTCGGCCTCCTCGCGGGAGGCGCGGAAGGCCCCCTCGATCACCTCCTCGTGCAGGCGGCGCACGTCGAGGGAGGCCACGGCCTCCTCGACGGCCCGGCCAAGCTCGCCGAGGTCGGAGCCGCCCGCCGCGCCGCCCCCCTTCCGCAGGAGGTAGCGCACCGGGCCCTGGCCGTCGTAGAGGGCGAAGGCGGTGCGGCCGCCCGTCCCGAGGGCCTGGAGGCGCCGGGCGACCTGGGCGCCCTCGCCCTCGCGGGGGGCGGGCTCCTCGGTCACCTCGTACCCCTCTCGGATGCGCCCGAGGGCCTCGGCCGCGCCCGCGCCCACCTTCTTCAGGAGGCGGTGGGTGGGGAGGATGACCATGCCGGGGTCGGCGGCGTTGGCCAGGCACATGAGGGTGTAGTCGGCCTCCCCGCCCGGGGGGGCGCCCTTGGCGCGCTGGGCTTCGCTGAGGTTCAGGGAGGTCTCGTAGCGGTGGTGGCCGTCCGCGATGAAGACCTGCCTGGCCGAGAGCGCCTCGCGGGCGGCCTGGAGGGCGGCCGGGTCCCCGCAGCGCCATAGGGTGTGGCGGACGCCCTCATCCTCGAAGTCGGCCAGGGGGGCCCCGGCCATCGAGGGGGAGAGGGCCGAGAGGGCGGAGTCGGAGGCGTCGTCGTAGAAGCCGAAGATGGGCTCCAGGTGGGCCTCGCACTTCCCCCAGAGCTCGAAGAGGTAGCCCTTGGGCTTGGGGAAGGTCTGCTCGTGGGGGTGGATGTGCCCTTCCTCGTACCTGGCCAGGCGGATCTTCCCGAAGAACCCCCGCCGCTCGGCGCGCTTGCCGTCCGGGAGGGCGAAGCTCTGCCGGTAGGGGTAGAGGGCGGGCGCGGGGTCGGGCGAGAGGACGCCCTCCTTCCGCCACCGGGCCAGGTAGGCGGCGGCCCGCTGGGTGCGGGGGCCGTCGTCCCTCTCCCCCGCCAGGAATTCTCCCTGGATGAGGCGCACGATGTTGTGCGGGTGCCGGGCGTGGAAGGCGCGCTGCATCTCGGGGGTGAAGACGTCGTAGGGGGGGGAGCTGACCTCCCCCATCCTCTCCGGGGGGACCCCGGCGTAGCGCAGGGCCCGGAAGGGCCGGACATCCACCAAGGCGGTTCCTCCAGTCGGGGCGCGCGGGAGGGAGGGACGGATGCCCCTTCGCCGCTCCTATATCCCCTTTCTTTCCTTCCGAAGCAACTCGTAGCATTCGTTCCGGATGGCGGCCTGCCTCTCGGAGATCTCGCGCTCGCCCGTGCCGTAGAGGGCCATGAGGCGGCCGGCGAGGGCGAGGGAGGCCTCGAACTCGTCGGCCACCACCGCCTCCGCCCCGAGGCGGTGGAGCTCGGCGATCTCGCCCGAATAGCGGGTGCGTACCAGGATGGCGAGGGAGGGGTTCGCCTCCCTCGCCTGGGCCACGATCTGGCGGCAAGCGGCGGGGTCGGCGGTGGAGACGACCAGCGCGCGCGCGAAGCGCACCCCGGCCTGGAGCAGGACCGGCCGGCGCGCGGCGTCCCCGAAGATGACCCACTCGCCCGCCCGCCGCAGGCGCCGGACGGTGGCGGGGTTGAGCTCCAGGATGGCGTAGGGGACCCGCATCTCCGCGAGCATATTCGCCACGTTCCGGCCGTTGATCCCGTACCCCACGATCACAACGTGGCCGTGCGCCCCCGCCCCCAGGTGCGCGGGAAGGCGCTTTGCGATGTCATCCGGGCGGGCGCCGAAGAGCCGCCCGGCGAGGAGGTCCGAGAGCTGGATGGCGAAGGGAGTGAGGGCCATGGCGGTGATGCTCGCGGCGAGGAACAGGCGGAAGTGGCCGGGTCCGATCAAGCCACGCTCCGCCCCGGCCTGGGCCAGGACGAAGGAGAACTCACCGATCTGCCCGAGCGCGAGGGCGGCCAGCAGGGCCACGCGCGGGCCCGCGCCGAGGGCCAGGGCCACGAGGGCCACGAGGAGGCCCTTCGCCGCCATCACCGCCAGGGCGAGCCCCGCCGTCGAGAGCGGCTGGGACCACCACAGGGCGGGCTCGACGAGCATCCCGATCGAGACGAAGAAGAGGCTCGTGAAGATGTCCCGGAAGGGCGCGACCTCGCTCACGATCTGATAGGAGTACTCGGACTCCGAGATCACCATGCCCGCCAGGAAGGCGCCCAGGGCGAGCGAGACGCCGCCCAGGCCGGCGAGGTAGGCGGTCCCGAGCGCGGCGAGCACCACGGCCAGCATGAAGATCTCCCCGCTCCGCGTGCGCACCACGCGCTCGAGCAGCCAGGGGAAGACGTGCCGGGCCGCGACGAGGAACCCCCCGAGCAGGATCGCGGACTTGGCGAGGGCCCAGGCGGCCTGCCCCCATCCCGCCGGGCCCGGGCCGCCCAGCCAGGGGATGAGGAGCATCATGGGGATCACCGCCAGGTCCTGGAACAGCAGGATGCCCACCGCCAGCCTCCCCTGGGGCGAGTCGATCTCGCCCCGCTCCTCGTAGGCCTTGAGGAGGATGGCGGTCGAGCTCAGGGCGGCGAGAAAGCCCCAGAGGATCGCCTGGGACGGGGAGAAGCCCCACAGCCGGGCCGCGCCGAAGGCGGCGGCCACCGTCAGGGCGACCTGGAGGGCACCCGCCCCCAGCACCGTGTTCCGCATGCGGAAGAGGTCGGCCAGGGAGAACTTGAGGCCGATGACGAAGAGGAGGAGCACGACGCCGATCTCTGCCATCCCCTGGATGGCGCGCGCGTCCCGCACCAGGCCGAGCCCGCCGGGGCCGATGAGCACGCCCGCGGCCAGGAAGCCGACCATGGTCGGGACATGGAGGCGGTGCAGGAGGTAGGAGACCGCGAGGGAAGTCCCCAGGACGATCACCAGCTCGCGCAGGATGGGGAGATCGTGCATGGGGCGCGCTCCAAGCGAGGGGCCGTCGGCGATTCGTCCGTGCGAGAAGCAGGACCGGGGGAGACAGCTCGCCTAGTTAGGAATGCGGCCCTGCGTTTGTCAATGATGAGGCGGGTAATGTGCTTTGGAGGCGGGATCGGATTCCCGCCGAGGCGTCCGGCGCGGAGCCTAGATGACGAGGTTCACGCTTCCGCCCCGGGCGTCGCCGCCCAGGGTTTCGAGGTCCTGGCCCGAGAAGTTCTCGGCGGGGATCGCTTTCGTCTGCCCGCCCTGGGCCTGGAGGGAGGCCCGCGCGAGGTTCTTCACGAAGTCGCCCTCGGCGAGCCGGGCCAGGACCGCCGCCTCCGCGGGGCTGAACGTGCGGCGGCTGGGCGAGGATGCGGGCGGAGCGGGGGAAATCGGGTCGGCCATGGCTCTCTCTCCCATGCCGCTGAGAACGGAGGCATTGTACCGAAGGGAGAGGGTCTCGTCAAAAAACGGCTCTTCGGCCCGGACGCCCCCTCTAGGCCAGGATGTCGAGGTTCCCGCCCCGGATCTTCCCGGAGGCGAGGGCCGGGGTCTCCACGGCCTTGGGCTGGTGGGCCTGCTGCTGCATCGCGTGGCGGGCGAAGATGCGCGCGAGCTGCAGCTCGAGGGTTTCCGCGGGGCGCGCGGGGAGCGACGGCGCCGCCCCGTGGGGCCTGGGGACGGCTGCGGTTCGGGGGGCCGCCTCCCGCCCCGTCGCGGGCGGCGCGGTCTTGGAGAGGGGGGTGAAGCCCTGGGGCGGAATGGGCGTGGTCGCCACGGCGGAGCCTCCTGCGCGGGGTTGGGCCGTCTCGTGTTGTCGCGTGCGGGGGCGCATGCGCCCCCGCTTCCCATGAGCAGGAAGCGTGCCAAGCGGCCCATCCGGGAAAGCCCTTGAGATACGGGGATTTTTCTCCCTCAACGGCGTCAAGAGGAGCGTCAGGGGAGCGGCGGGCGCCGGAGCCTTGGCGCACCGGGAAAGCCATCGGCCCCGCGTGCTAGAATCGCCCGCCGGAAGAGGAGGAGCCATGCCAGCCCCCCGGGTCGGCTTCGGCGTGAGCGGCGGGATGCACCCCGAGCGGGCCTACCCGCCGGAGGAGATGTACGCCTTCGCCGAGCAGGCCGAGCGGCTGGGCTACGACTCCCTCTGGCTCGGGGACCACGTCGCCTTCCACGGCCCCTACCCCGAGTGCTTGGCCACCCTCGCCGCCTTCGCCGCCCGCACGAGGCGCATCACCCTCGGCACCTGCGTCTACCTCCTGCCGCTCCGGCGGCCGGCCATCGCCGCCAAGACGGCGGCCACGGTGGACTTCCTCTCGGGGGGCGGGCGCTTCGTCTTTGGCGTAGGGGTGGGCGGGGAGGGCAAGGCTGAGTTCGAGCTCTGCGGCGTCCCGGCGAAGGAGCGCGGGGCGCGGATGGACGAGTCGATCGAGATCGTCCGCAAGCTCTGGACGGGGGAGCCCGTGAGTCACGCGGGACGCTTCTGGACGTTCGGCGAAGTGAGGCAGAGCCCGCCCCCCGCGACGCCGGGCGGGCCCCCCATCTGGATCGGGGGGCGCAGCGAGGCCGCCCAGCGCCGGGCGGCGCGCGCCGGGGACGGCTGGGTCTCCTACCTCTTCAGCGCCAGGCGCTACGCCGAGGCTTTGGATAGAATGCGCGGGTGGGCGGCCGAGGCCGGGCGCGAGCTCGATATCGAAGGGGGTAAGTGGACCCCGGCCCACCACGCCTTCGTCTACATGCGCAAGGACGCGGGGGAGGCCCTCCGCCTCGGCACCGCGAACCTCTCCCGCCGCTACGGGATGGACTTCACGGGCATCGCCGAGCGCTACCTCTTTTACGGGCCGCCGGAGCGGTGCCTGGAGCAGATCGAGGAGTTCAAGAGGGCGGGCGCGCGGCACTTCATCTTCAAGTACGCGGGCCCGCCCGAGGAGGAGATGGACCAGATGGCGCGGTTGGCCGAGGACGTCGTCGCGAGGGCGCGGGCGTGAGCGAAGCCCCCGCCAAGAAGGGTCTGGCCTGGCCCGTCTGCACCCTCTCGCTCGTCCTGGGGCTGGGCGCGCTCGGCTGGTGGAGCTACGCCAAGTGGCAGGAGGAGCAGACGGTCCGGCGAAGCTCGCCGCAGGCGGTTCAGCAGAGCGCGCAGGCCCCCGCGCCCCAGGCGGCCGCTCCCCCGGTTTCCCCGCAAGGCCCGCCGCAAGCCGCCGCCCCGGCCCCCTCCCCCGGTGACGCCTACCGGAGCCTCCCCACTTACTTCATCGCGGGCTTCGGGGCCGTGATGGTCCTCATCCTCGGGGCCATCCTCTACCTCTGGTGGTCGCTCAAGGATTTGGAGGGGGGGAAGCGGTACGGGGAGGGGGACAAGGAGCCGTAACCCGGGAGGACTGCCCGGCGGTTTCTGTGTTACCCTCTCTCTTTCATTTGCCCTTCGTTCCTCGATGCTCGCGCGGTTTCTCTACTATTCTCGCAGCGGAAAAATTCCAGCGGTCATATCCACCGGGAAGCGGATGACACCCACACGGTCGGAGAAACGGCCGCCGGGTGCGGTTGTTGAAGTTCATCGCGGCGTGGATTCATACGGCTTCTGGTTCCCGGCAGCAAAGAGGAGGGTGCAAGGACATGATCCGGTATCTTTTCGCGCTTTTACTTTCAGGGATTCTCTTGTTCTTCGGCGCGCTCCGGGAGGCCCGGGCCGCCAAGCAGGGGGGGACGCTCCGGATCGCCATCGAGGGGAACGTCCCCCACCTGGACGGGACGGTCGTGACCGGCATCATCATCAAGTTCTACCGCGAGACCGCGGGCTCGGGCCTGGTCATGGTGGACGAGAACTACAACATCGTGGGCGACCTCGCCCACAAGTGGGAGTTCTCGGACGAGGGGCGGGTCATCACCTTCCACCTCCGGCCGGGCGCCAAGTTCCACGACGGCACCCCGCTCGACGCCGAGGCGGTCAAGTGGAACCTCGACGTCATCACCGGCCGCGTCGAGCCCGAGTGGGTGAAGGAGGAGAAGAAGAAGAACCCCAAGTTCAAGTTCAACTCGAGCTACAACCTCTACCTCTACCAGGTGAAGAAGGTGGAAGTGGTGGACAAGACGACGGTGCGCCTCCACCAGCAGGACCTGGGCAAGGGCATGACCCTCCCGGCCCTGGCGGGCTACTTCACCCGGCTGGTCCTCGTCTCGCCCGCGGCCTACAACCGGGACTACGACAAGTTCAAGAAGATGCCGGTCCACAGCGGGCCGTTCAAGGTCACGGAGTACAAGCACAACCAGTTCCTGATCATGGAGCGGTTCAAGGACTACTACATCAAGGACCGCCCCTACCTGGACCGGATCGAGGTCTACTACATGCCGGACGCCAGCCAGCGCCTCAACGCCCTGCGCGCGGGCCAGATCGACATGATCTTCAGCGTGCCCCTCGCCCTGGTGGCGACCCTGGAGAAGACGCCCGGCGTCAAGCTCTACACCGGCAAGACGGCCACCACCATGGGGGTGCCCATCAACAACCAGCGCGGCCCTTGGAAGGATGTCCGGGTGCGCAAGGCGCTCGGCTGCTACGGGATCGACCGCTCGCTCATCGCCCGCACCGCCCTGCGGGGCCTCACCGCGCCCTGGGCGAGCTTCTCCGCGCCGGGCGCCCGGGACGCCATCGACCTGACCGCCGAGTGCCCCTTCGACCCGGCCAAGGCCAAGCGGCTCCTGGCCGAGGCGGGCTACGGGCCCGGGAAGCCCTTCAAGTTCGCCATGCCCATCCAGAACACCGACCCCACCTACGCGGACATCGCCCAGGTCATGAAGACCACCTACGCCCAGATGGGCGTCCAGATGGACATCCAGCTCCTGGACCGGGCCACCTGGGTGAGCCAGTTCGTCCTCAAGCGGGCGGCGGACATGACCATCCAGGACACCCTCCCCACCTTCGACATGAACTCGGGAAGCCACACCTTCTACTCCAAGACCTTCCTCGACTATTACCAGGCGAAGGACCCGAAGGCGGACGCCCTGGTCGAGGAGTGGCGCTCCACCATCGACCCGAAGAAGCAGATCGAGATCAGCCACCGCCTTCAGCGCTACATCGTGGAGCAGGGCTACTACCCCGCCGTCAGCGGCTCGCCCTACTACCAGGCGGCGCGCGACTACGTGAAGGGCTTCGTCTTCCTCAACAAGCTCAACTTCACCCTGCGGGACGTGTGGCTGGACAAGTAAAGGGCCGTTCACCGGCGCCGGGGGCGGCTTGGCCCGCCGCCCCCGGTGCCGGTCCTCTGCCTCTGGGTGGCCGCCCAAGGATTTGGAGGGGAATGCGGAAAAGGAAAGGCGAGGTATTGACGTGAATAAAGTAGGGGCGCACGGCCGTGCGCCCCTACACAGGTTGCATTTCCCCGCTATTTCTAAGCCTGTTCGATCGCCGACAAAAACCACTTGCCCGGCCCGGTCTTGCGCGCCCAGGTCCAGATCTCGGTGAAGGCGACGGGCTCGGTGCGGCTGCCGCCCAGGACCTCGCCCGAGGTCTCGGCGACAAGGTAGTCGAGCAGGCTGGCCTCGACGCGCACGGTCGCGAAGTCGAAGCCCTCCTCCTGCCAGGCGTCGGCGAGGTCGAGGCCCAGTATCTTGATGTCGTCCAGCCGGTTGATGCGCCCCTCGCGCCTGAGCTCGTCCAGGTCGCCCTGGCACTTCTCGTAGATGTCGCGGTCCACCATCTCGCGGATCGGGCCGAGGTCCCGCGCCACCCAGGCCTCCTGGAAGCGCATGAAGTTCCGGCGGGCGTCGTCGAGGAGGCGCTCCTTCGAGAAGGAGCGGTCCCCCTCCGCGATGGCGCGCAGGCCGTCCTCGAGGCGCGGGTCGGGGCCGGTGGCCGGGCCCGCGGGGCCGGCCGGCATGGCCGGGCGCCCGCTCCCCCGGGCGCCGATGTCCGGCCCGGTGTAGACGGGGCCCGCCGGGCGCTCCTCGGTGGCGGTTGCGCCCCCCACGCCGTAGGGGTCGGCCCCCTGGTGGGCGAGCCGCTCGGTGTAGGTGGCGCCGGCGGCCGCCGGGGCTTCCTGCCTGCGCTTCATCATGCGCAAGAAGAAGAAGATGGCGCCGCCGATCAGGAGGATCTCCAGGAGGCCGATCCCCCCGCCGAAACCCATCCGGCCGAAGAGCATGCTCCCGATCAGGCCGCCCAGCAGTAGCCCGCCCAGCCCGGCGAAGAGGCCCCCCCCGAACCCTCCGAAGGGGCGGCGGGAGCCTTGGTCGAAGGGCCGCTGCGGGCTCCCCAGCTGGGAGCGCGGGGTGACCGGGGGCCGCGCGAAGCCGCGCGAGCCCCGGAAGCCGAAGGAGCGGCCCCCGCCGAAGCGGGCGGCCAGGGCCTCGTCCTGGAGGAGGGTCACTCCCCCCGGGCCGAGGGACGGCGCGCCCAGGTGGGCGGGCCAGGCGAAGAAGATCAAGAAAGACGACAGGACGACGGCGTATCTCATTCCGGCCTCCCCTCCGAGGTCGTGAGTCGCGGCGAGGGGGATTATCCCCATTCGGGGGG
>MGDP01000219.1:0-1257 GCA_001790955.1 Candidatus Tectomicrobia bacterium RIFCSPLOWO2_12_FULL_69_37 | reverse complement strand
TGTGGCGTGGTAGGCTATACAGGGACGGCATCCCCGCCCAAAGGAGAGGCGGATGACGTGGAGGGAAGCCCTGCGCGCGCGGGCGCGCTTCAACCGCCAGGAGCTCTCGGGCGCCTTCGGGGACATCGGCACCGACCTGCCCCTCATCGTGGGGATGGTCTACGCGGCCCGCCTGGACAGCGCGAGCGTCCTCGTCATGTTCGGGCTGATGCAGGTCGTGACAGGGCTGGCCTACGGGCTCCCCATGCCCGTCCAGCCCCTCAAGGCCATGGCCGTCCTGGTCATCACCCAGCGGCTGGGCGGGGAGGTGCTCTTCGGGGCGGGGCTGGCCATCGGGGCGGTGATGCTGGCCCTGAGCGTGACGGGCGCGCTCGACTGGCTGGGGCGGATCGTGCCCCTCTCCGCCGTGCGGGGCATCCAGTTCGGCCTCGGGCTCTCCCTGGCCTCCCTGGCCCTCAAGCAGTACGTCCCCTCCCTCGGGATGGAAGGCTACGCCCTCGCCGCCGCGGGCTTCGTCCTCATCCTCGCCATCTCGGGGAGCAGCCGCTTCCCGGCGGGGCTGGCCGTGATCCTGCTGGGGGTGGGGTACGCGGCCCTCACCCGGCTGGAGTACGGCGCCATCGCCTCGGGCGCGGGCCTCGCGCTCCCGAAGTTCCATGCGCCCCGGCTGGAGGACGTGCTCACCGGCTTCCTCGTCCTCGCCCTGCCGCAGATCCCCCTCTCCCTCTCGAACTCCCTGATCGCCACCCGCCAAACCGTGGCCGACCTCTTCCCGGGCCGGGAGATGAGCCTGCGCCGGATCGGGGCCACCTACTCCGCGATGAACCTGATCGCCCCCTTCCTGAGTGGCCTCCCCGTCTGCCACGGCTGCGGGGGGCTGGCCGGGCACCACTACTTCGGCGCCCGCACGGGGGGCTCGGTGGTGATCTACGGCTCGATGTACCTCCTCCTGGGTCTTTTCCTGAGCGGCGCCTTCCGGCAGGTGGTCGAGATCTTCCCCCAGCCCATCCTCGGGGTGGTCCTGGCCTTCGAAGCCCTGGCGCTCATGCTCTTCATCCGGGACCAGGCCGGATCGCGGCGCGACCTCGGCATCGCTCTCCTGACCGGCCTGTGCGCCTTCGGGCTCCCCTACGGCTTCGTCGCCGGCACCGTCATCGGCACCGCCCTGCACTACGCCTCGGAGCGCTGGCCCGGCCGGGGAAGGCTGCACCTCTAGGGCGGGCGCGCGAAAAAAACCTGGGTAATATCCGGTATTAT
>MGDP01000218.1 GCA_001790955.1 Candidatus Tectomicrobia bacterium RIFCSPLOWO2_12_FULL_69_37 | reverse complement strand
CCTACCTTGCCGATCTCGGGTTTGAGCGTCTTGACGCCGATGCCGAATCTGCATCTCCCATCTGCCACCACGTTCTCGCCATCGGCTACTCACCCCTCTACCTTTCCGGGAACGCCGACGGCATCCGTGAGGACTGGCCCCGGGTTCCCCTGCCGGATTCCAAGAAGGTGCTCCTCGCCTCCGCCGAGCTAGGAAAGCAGGTGGCGGCGCTGCTGGATACGGAGCAGCCGGTGAAGGGGCTGGGCTCACGAGAGGAGATGAAGGCTGTTGGGATTCTTTCCAAGGAAGGCGGGGGCCGCCTCCAGCCAGGGGCGGACCTGGAGGTCACGGCGGGCTGGGGCCATGCGGGGAAGGAAGGCGTCACCATGCCCGGCAGAGGGAAGGCCGTGCCGCGCCCCTACGAACCCGCCGAGCGGGCGGCCATCGAGAAGGGCGCCAAGGCGCTGGGCATCCCGGCGGCGGAGGCGGTCAAGCGCCTGGGGGATACCACTCTGGATGTGTACCTGAACGAGAAAGCCTACTGGAAGAACGTGCCCTCGGGGGTGTGGAACTGCTACATCGGGGGCTATCAGGTCATCAAGAAATGGCTGAGCTACCGCGAAGGCGATCTGCTCGGGCGCGGATTGACGCCGGAGGAGGCCCGCTACGTGACCGAGATGGCCCGCCGCATCGCGGCGATTCTCCTCCTGGGGCCGAAGCTGGACGCCAACTACGAGGCGGTGAAAGCCTCCTGCTACCCGTGGCCGTCAACGCCGTAAGAATCCCCCCCCCTCTTTCGCCCTTTCATCTCCCAAGCGGCGTCCTCCCCGAAAAAATTTCCGGGACCGGAAAGGTCCAGGAAATGCGGGAAAAATCGCCTTTTAGTGCAAATAATATAACAAAATTCTCCTCAAGTCCCCCCCGGAGGGTCCGTTATGAGACATGGATGACCCGCTGTGGGTCATCGAGAGGACTGGACCATGGAAGCCGTGAGCGCCGCCCAAGCCAGTGCCCCTTCCGCCGCAGCGGCCGCAGCCGCCGCCGATGCCGCGGTTGGGGGCATCAGCGAGAACAAGGGCATCAACATGGCCCTGGGCATCCTGCTCGCCGCCACCGCGGCGGCCCAGCAGGCGGCCCAGGTGACGGGCAAGGGTACCTCCCTGGATGCCCTCATCTAGCACCGCTTCGCCCGGATCGTCCCCGCGAAGCCGAAGCCGGTCCCCTGCGCGGCGCACGCCTCTCCCCGATGGACACCCGCATGTAAGGCCGTTCCGTGGAACGCCCCCGCAAAAGCATTGGGTGGATGTGCCGGCCGGATCGCGCGGAGAATTCCCTACCCGTAGGGGAAGATGAAGGGATAGGCGGGGATCATGAGCTCCCGCGCCCGGGCGCTCTCCTCCCGGGTGGGCCAGACCATGACCACGGGGCAGGGGCAGGCGCGCACGAGGGCGTTCGCGGTGGCGCCGATGCCCACGTCGAGCAGGTTGCGCTTGCTGTGGGAGCCGATGACAAGGAAGTCCGCCCCGCAGTGCACCACGAAGGGGGGGATGCGCTCGGCCGGCCTCCCCGTCAGGAGGTGGCCCTCCGCCTCGAGCCCTTGGTCCCGCAGGCCCCGCACGAAGCGGCCCAGCTTCTCCTCGGCCGTCTCCAGCCCCGGCAGGAGGGCGCCCGGGGCCTCCACCGTCACCACCTCGACGGCCGAGTCCCCCGCCCGGGCCAGCGCCGCCGCCACCTCCCGCGCCCGCAGGGCCACCGGGGGAAAGTCCACGTAGCGCTGAAGGGCCACGGCCAGCACGATCCGGGAAGCGCGCATGCTCTCCCCTCCCCCCGCCCGGAAAAGCGCCCGGACAAAAAAATGGCGGGCGATGCATTGAGTTGGGTCGGCCCTCCCGTGGGCACCGTCTCCGGCAGCCCGCTCTTCGCATCGCCCGCCAAACCGGGCGCTCTATTTTCCGGGAGGCTCTCGCCTTCCCGGGCGGTAGATTTTGCAAGGGGCAGGCCATAATTTATCTAGGCCCGGATTGACCTTTTAAGCAATTGAATTGTCGTGTATTAAGACTAATCTATCCGAATTACGGCGGTGTTGAGGTCTGTTTTTCCGTGGCATTCCGCCTCATCCGTGCGCGCACCCGGGGCGGAAATGATGGCTGGGGCGGAAGGATCATTCCGAAACGATCAGCTCCCCATTCATCGAGGGCGGGTGCTCCTTGCAGCCGATGCGGAAGACCCCCGCTTTGTCCGCCTTGAACCTAACCGTCTGGACCGCGCCCCGCCGGAGCTTCACCGCCTGGGCCTGGTAGCCCTCCACCGTGATGGTGTGGGCCGCCCCGTTGATGCCGACGAAGTGAAGCGTCACGCCGTCCCCCTTGCGGACGAATATCTGCGCCGGCTGGAAGACGTAGGCCGACACTTGCCAGTCCCCCTTGGTGTCGGGGGCCTTGAGTACGTAGCCGCTCCCGGCCGGGAGCTTCTCGACCGGGAAGGGCTCCTTCGCCGCCTGCGCCGTGCCCTTGGGCTCGACCGCCAGCACATGGAACACCCGCTCGCCCGCGAGGGCCTCCCCCGCCACGACACCCGCCGAAACCGCAACTCCTGCCGCGAACAGCCGCATCGCGTAGCGCATACCCGCATCCTCCCGGCCACCCCCCCCTCCGGCCTTGGGCTCGGGAGGAGAGGGACGTTATATTTAAGCTGCCAAAATATATTATTAGTCATACCTAATTTTTGCAAGCAGGAATCTGAGCGGAAGAAATTCCCCGGTAGGGAGGTTCGGGCAAAAGGCGTACCCACCTCTCCCGCCCGGCGGGGAGGGCGGCCGGCGCTTTTCGCTCCCGCATCCGTTCTTGTTGCCAATGCCCAAGAACTGACGCACCCTCGCAGGCAAGGCTCCGTTCGGTGCCGAATCCGGCCGGAGACGGATGGCCCCTCGCTGGACAAGCCGCATTCAGGAGAAAAACGATGCCAAGCCGATTCGACGCCCTCGTTATCGGCACCGGGCAAGCCGGCCCTTCCCTGGCCGCCCGCCTGGCCAGCACGGGCAAGAAAGTGGCGATCGCCGAGCGCAAGCGCTTCGGCGGAACCTGCGTGAACGTCGGCTGCGTCCCGACCAAGACCCTGGTGGCCAGCGCCCGGGCCGCCCACATGGCGAGGCGGGGCTCTGACTTCGGGGTGACCGTCTCTGGATCCATCACCGTCGACATGAAGAAGGTGAAAGCGCGCAAGGACGCCATCGTGCAGCCTTCCACCCAAGGAATCGAAAAATGGCTGAAGTCCACGAAGAACCTGACCGTCTACGAGGGCCACGCGCGCTTCGAGGAGCCCGGCCGGGTCCGGGTGGGCGAGGAGGTGCTGGAGGCCGAGAACATCTTCATCAACGTGGGGGCGCGGGCGGGCGCCCCGCCCGTTCCGGGCCTCGACTCCGTCCCCTATCTCACTAACACCGGAATGATGGAGGTGGACTTCCTCCCCGAGCACCTGATCATCCTAGGAGGCAGCTACGTCGGGCTGGAATTCGGCCAGATGTACCGCCGCTTCGGGAGCGAGGTCACGGTGATCGAGCGTGACCCGCGCCTCATCGCGCGCGAGGACGAGGACGTCTCCAGCGCCATCCGGGAGATTCTCGAGACCGAAGGCATCCAGGTCCTCACGAGCGCGGCGGGGCTCTGCATGGAAGGCCGTGCCGGGAAGATCACGGCCCGCCTGACGTGCGAGGGGAAACCCCGGGAAGTGACGGGCTCCCACCTGCTCGTGGCGACGGGGCGAGTGCCCAACACCGGCGACCTCGGTCTCGACAAGGCCGGCATCCGGGTGGACGCGCGGGGCCACATCGAGGTGGACGACGAGCTCAGGACGAGCGCCCCCGGCGTCTGGGCGCTGGGGGACTGCAACGGGAAGGGGGCCTTCACCCACACCTCCTGGAACGACTACGAGATCGTGGCCGCGAACCTGCTCGACGGCGGCCGGCGCCGGGTGAGCGACCGCATCCCGTGCTACGGCCTCTTTGTCGACCCTCCCCTCGGCCGTGCCGGGATGACCGAGCGCCAGGTGCGCGAGTCCTGCCGGAAGGCCCTCATCGCCAAGAAGCCGATGGCGCACATCGGGCGGGCACGGGAGAGGGGCGAGACACAGGGGTTCATGAAGATTCTCGTGGACGCGGAGTCCAGTCATATCCTCGGCGCCGCGATCCTGGGGATCGGGGGGGACGAGATCGTGCACTCCCTCCTGGACATCATGTACGCGAAGGCGCCCTACACCGTCATCCAGCGTGCGGTCCATATCCATCCGACCGTCACGGAGCTCATCCCGACCGCCCTAGGGGAGCTCAAACCGCTGGAGTAGGCGCGGCCGGTCCGGCATAGAAAATATCCCGCAGGAGATCCCCTTGGACTCAGACGACCTCGCCTTCTCCCCCATCGCGGCCCTCGCCCCCCGCATCGCCAAGGGGGAGGTCCGCCCGGGGGAGGTGCTGGAAGCCTGCATCGCCCGCATCGAGGCCCACGACCCAACCCTCAACGCCTTCATCGCCCGGACCTTCGGCCTCGCCCGCCGCCAGGCGGGGGAGCGCGAGGAGGAGCTGAGGCGGGGCCGCTGCCGGGGGCCGCTCCACGGCATCCCCGTCGCCCTCAAGGACCTCCTGGACCTCGCGGGCTTCCCCACGACGGCGGGGAGCCGGATCCTCAAGGACCAGGTTCCCTCCTCCACCGCGTTCGCCGTGCGGCGGCTCATCGAGGCGGGGGCGGTCATCCTCGGGAAGACCAACCTCCAGGAGTTCGCCCGGGGCGGCACCGGGGCGGACAGCTTCTTCGGCCCCACCCGCAACCCCTGGGACACGAACCGCACCACCGGGGGCAGCAGCAGCGGCTCGGGGGCGGCGGTGGCGGGGGGGATGGCCCTCGCGGCCCTGGGCTCCGACACGGGGGGTTCGGTGCGGCTCCCCTCCGCCTACTGCGGCCTCGCCGGCATCCGCGCCACCTACGGCCGGGTGAGCCGGGCCGGGGCGGTGCCGCTGGGGCGGAGCTTCGACGCCGTGGGCCCCCTGGCGCGGACGGTGGAGGACGCCGCCCTCCTCCTCCAGGCCATCGCGGGCCCCGACCCGGAGGACCCCGCGACCGGCCGCGCGGCCCCGCCGGACTTCCGCGCGGGGATGGATCGGGGGGTGGAGGGCCTCGTCCTGGGGGTGCCCGTCAACTACTTCTGGCCGGGCTACGACGCGGAGGTCGAGGGCCTCGTCCGCGCGGCGATCGGGGAGCTGGAGAGGCTGGGGGCGGAGGTGGTGGAGGTGGAAGTGCCCTGGGCGGTGCTGGGCCAGGTGGCCTACGCCGCCGTGGTGGGCCCCGAGAGCGCGGAGTACCACCGCGCCTTCCTGCGCGGGCGGCGGGAGGAGTACGTCTCCCCCGGGGCGGACTTCTTCGAGCAGAGCCTGTTCATCCCGGGCTGGCGCTACGTCCAGGCCCAGCGGGCGCGGACCCTCTTCATCCGCCAGGCGGCGGCCCTCTTCCGCCGGGTGGACGCCGTCCTCACCCCTACCTCCCCCATCCAGCCCCCCGCCATCCCGGACTGCCTGGACGGGATGAAGACCTGGCCCCCCATCAGCCACGCGACCGCGCCCTTCAGCGCGGTGGGGGTCCCGGCCCTCCAGCTTCCCTGCG
>MGDP01000217.1 GCA_001790955.1 Candidatus Tectomicrobia bacterium RIFCSPLOWO2_12_FULL_69_37 | reverse complement strand
CCAGGTCGAGGTCGGTCTCGGCCCCGTCGTCGGTAACGAAGACCTCGCCGTGCTGGAAGGGGCTCATGGTGCCGGGGTCCACGTTCAGGTAGGGGTCGAACTTCTGGAGGGTGACGCGCAGCCCCCGCGCCTCGAGCAGGGCGCCGATGGAGGCGGAGGAGAGTCCTTTCCCCAGCGAGCTCAGCACACCCCCCGTCACGAAGATGTACTTGGCCACTTCCTCACTTCCTCCTCGAGGGCGGTGCGGATGGCGGGGTCCCCCAGCAGGCGCTCCAGATCCTCGGGCACGTCCACCCCGACCGAGTCGCGCCCGATCACGACCACCCGGATGCGGGCCCCGTCCTCCAGCGCCCGCAACTGCTCCAGGCGCTCGGCCCGCTCCAGCGGGGTGGGCGGCAACGACGCGTACCGGAGGAGGTACTCGCGGCGGTACGCGTAGAACCCCAAGTGCTTGAGAGGCCTGGGGTTAAGCCCCGCCCAGCCCTCCCGCAGGCCCGCGGCACGCGCCTGGGCGCCCCCCAGGGCGTCCCGGGGGTGGGGGATGGGCGCCCGGGAGAAATAGAGCGCGTTTCCCCCCCTTCCCACCACCACCTTTACCACGTTTGGGTCCAAAAAATCCTCCGGCCCGGCCAGCGGGACCGCGAGGGTGGACATCTCGGGCGGATCCGCCCCCAAAAGAGGCTGGACGGCCGCGTCGATGTCCTCCGGGTGGAGGAGCGGCTCGTCCCCCTGGACGTTCACCACGACCAGGGCCCCCTCCCCCCGGGCCGCCTCGGCCACCCGGTCGGTGCCGCTCGGGTGGGCGGGGCTCGTCATCCGCACCTCCCCGCCGAAGGCCCGCACCGCCTGGGCGATGCGCTCATCGTCGGTGGCCACGACCACCCGGCCCACCGTCCGTGCCCTGAGCGCCCGCCGGTAGACGTGCTCGATCATGGGCCGGCCGGCGAGGCGGGCCAGGGGCTTGCCCGGGAAGCGCGCCGAGGCCCACCGGGCCGGGATGACGGCGAGGGCGTCCAAGCTCCCTCCTCCCCCGGGCCCGCTCACGCGGGCCTCAGTAGGCGTTCCGGCTCACGAAGCCCTTCCAGACCGTGAGCCACATGATCTTCAGGTCCAGGCCCAGCGACCAGTGCTCGATGTAGTAGAGGTCGTACTCGATGCGCTTCTCGATCGAGGTGTCCCCCCGCCAGCCGTTCACCTGGGCCCAGCCCGTCATGCCGCTCTTCATCTTGTGGCGGAGCATGTAGCCGGGGACTTTCCGGCGGAACTGCTCGACGAAGACCGGCCGCTCGGGGCGGGGCCCGACGAGGCTCATCTCCCCCCGGATGACGTTGAGGAGCTGGGGCAACTCGTCCAGGCTCGTGCGGCGGAGAAGCCCGCCCAGCCAGGTGCGGCGGTCGTCGCCGGGCCTGGCCCAGACGGCGCCCGTCTCCCGCTCGGCGTCCGCCCGCATCGAGCGGAATTTGTACATCTGGAAGCGCACCCCGTCCAGGCCCATGCGCTCCTGGGCGTAGAGCACGGGGCCCGGGCTCGACAGCTTGACCAGGGCCGCGATGAGAAAAAGGACCGGACTCAAGAGGGCGACGATCAGGCTGCCGAGCGCGGCGTCCATCGCCCGCTTCCCCACCCGGCTCCAGCCGAGGAGGGGCGTCTGGGAGAGGAGCACGACGGGCAGCCCGTCCAGCTCCTCGATGCCCGCGTTCAGGCGCATGTGGTCGAGCAGGTCCGGCACCACGCGCAGGTCGACGCTCGAGTCCGCCAGGTCGTTGAGGAGCCTCTCTTGCTCCTGGCGCTTCTCGGCGGGGAGGGCCACGTACACCTCGACCGCCTCCTCCCGCTCGGCCACCGCCTTGGCCTCCCCGATCCGGCCCAGCACGGGCCGCCCGCCCACCCTCGCGGGCGGGGCGTCCTCCTCGGAGAGGTGGCCGATCACCTGGAAGCCCAGGTAGCGGTAGGCCTCCAGCCGGTCGGCCGTGCGCTGGGCCAGGGGGGAGACCCCGGCCACCAGGATGCGGCGCATGTCCACCCCCCGCCGCCGGAGCCGGCGGATGGCGGACCACATCACCCGCCGCACCAGGAAGAGCAGCGCCGGGCCCAGCGCCATGAAGTAGACGACCACGAGCCGGCTGTAGCTCTCCCCGCGGTAGAAGAAGGTAAGCGCGATGAGGATGAGCACCGCCCACGCCATCGTGTAGCTCAGGCGGGTCATCTCCTCGGCGCTCTTGAGCCCCGCCCGGTGGTGGTAGAGGTGGGTGATCCGGGCGGCCGCCAGCCAGGCCGCCAGCACGAAGGGCAGGACGACCAGGTAGGTCCCGACGGGAGGATAGCCGCGCGCGACGGGGATGAACTCGAGCCCGAAGCGCGCCCAGTAGGCGAGCAGCCAGGCCGCGAGGAGGGCGAGGGCGTCCCCCGCGAAGAGGAGCGCCACGTTCAGCTGGCCGTAGCGCCGCAGCATGGCTACCGGTCCCCCGTCCGCCGGGCCGCCGTCTTCTCCTGATGGCGCTCGAAGCCTTCCACGAAGCGCCGGCGCGCCTGCTCCTTGAACCGCTCCCGGCCGAAGCGCAGGGCCTGGCGGCGGGCGGCCTCGGGCCGGAATTTGGCCTCCTCCGCCTCGAAGCGCAAGACCGCCTGGGCCAAGCCCTCGGCGTCCGGCCGGGTGAAGAAGAGCCCCGTGGGCTCCTCCCCGGCGGGGGGCTGGAAGCCGGCGGGGAAGGTCACCTCCTCCGGGTTTAGCCCCACCACGGTCTCCAGCGCGCCCCCGGCGCCATAGGCGATGACGGGCCGCCCGCAGGCCTGGGCCTCGAGGGGGGTGATGCCGAAGTCCTCCTCCCCCGGGAAGACGAAGGCCCGGCACCCGGCGTAGAGGCGGGCCAGGGCCGCGTCGTCCTGCCAGCCGAGGAACTCGACGTTCGGCCCCCCCAGCGCCCGCACCCGCTCGAAGTCCTGGCCCGTCCCCGCCACCTTGAGGGGCCGCCCGAGGCGGGTGAAGGCCTCGGCCGCCAGATCCACCCGCTTGTAGGGCGCGAAGGCCGAGACGAGGAGATAGTAGTCCCCCGGCTCCCCGGCGGGATGGTAGAGATCCGTGTCCACGGGGGGGTAGATCACCTCCGCCTCCCGCCCGTAGCAGCTCCGGATGCGGCCCGCCACGGTGTGGCTGATGGCGATGAACTCGTCCACCCCCGCGCTCGTCCCGGCGTCCCAGCGCCGGAGGGCCTTCATCACCGGGGGGACGACCCACCGGGCGGCACCCCTCAGCCGGTCCCCGCCGAAGTAGGCCTCGTAGGCGCTCCAGGCGTAGCGCATCGGGGTGTAGCAATAGCACAGGTGGTAGGCGCCCGGGCCCCCCCGGGCCGCCTTGGCCACGCAGTGGCTGCTCGAGAGGATGAAGTCGTAGCCCCCCAGGCCCAGCAGCCGCACCGCGGCGGGCATGAGGGGGAGGAGGTGGCGGTAGCGCCGCTCCACCCCGGGGAAGCGCTGGAGGAAGCTCGTCACCACCCGCCGCCCCTCGATGACAGGCGAGACCGAGCCCGGCACGTGGAGGAGGGTGAAGAGGTCCGCCTCCGGGAAGATCTCGCAGAAGACCTCGAGGCACTTCTCCCCTCCCCGCATCCCCGTCAGCCAGTCGTGGACGATGGCCACCCGCATCAGGCGCCCTCCTTGCGGAGGACGATGACGGCGTAGCGGCACCAGCGCCAAAGGCCGGGGAAGAGGGCCAGCAGGAGGCGGTCCGCCCTTTCCAGGAGCGAAACCAGCGGCCGCCAGCGCACCTGCCGCCGGATCATGGAGAGGAGCTGGTAGCCCCGCACCTCGGCCCCGGGCAGCTGGGCCTTGAGGCGCGCCACGTCGGCGAGCCGCAGGGGCCGCTCGTCCGGGGTGCGGTCCTTCCCCCGGTAGGGCACCCGCCGGCGCGCGAACTCGAGCAGGGGGTTCTCCCCCCAGGGCTCGCTGAAGACGGCCACCCCGCCCGGCCGCAGCACCCGCCTGAGCTCGGCCCCGGCCTGGTCGAGGTTCACGTGGTGGAGGATGGCGTTACCGTACACGGCGTCGAACGTCCCCTCCCGGAAGGCCAGCGCCTCCCCCGCCATCTGGGCGAGGTGGAGGGGCACCCCGTTCGCCGCCGCGCGCCGGGCGGCCAGCCGGACGTTGCCCGAGGCGATGTCGAAGGAGACCACCCGCGCCCCCCGCCGGGCGAGGACGACGCTGCTCAGCCCCTCCCCCGCCCCGTAGTCGAGCACGCGCTTGCCCCGGAGGTCGCCCAGGAGGGCGAAGGTGTCCCGCACCCAGCTCTCGTGGTCGAGGTAGGCCGCGTCCTCGAAGCGGAGGTCCGCCTCGGAGAGCCGTTCCGAGCGCTCCCCGCTCCGCCGCTCGTGGAACGCGCGCTCGCGGCCGAGCCGCCCCCCGCCCGTCACGCCGCCCTCCCGGCGGCGATGGCCTCCCGGTAGGCTTGCAAAGTCCCCTCGGCCAGGCTCCGCCAGGAGAACTTCCGCGCCCGCTCCCGGGCCCTCGCCGAAAGGTCGCGGTGCAGCTCGTCGTCGGCGAGGAGCCGCTGCATGGCCTCGCCCAGGGGCCGCGCCTGATCCACCGGGACGATGAGCCCCGCGTCTCCCACCACCTCGGGGAGGGAGG
Source organism: Candidatus Tectomicrobia bacterium RIFCSPLOWO2_12_FULL_69_37 (assembly GCA_001790955.1). Lineage (GTDB taxonomy): Bacteria > UBA8248 > UBA8248 > UBA8248 > UBA8248 > 2-12-FULL-69-37. The sequence goes on along the minus strand of MGDP01000217.1, from coordinate 6,703 downwards.
CCGCGTCCGAGACGACGGGCGGCACCCCGCACCCCATCGCCTCCAGGGGCGGGTAGCCGAAGCCCTCGTAGCGCGAAGGGAAGACCAGCGCCCGCGCCGCCCGGTACACCCCCTCCAGGGTCTTGTGGGGCACCTCGCCCAGGAACACCACCTCGTCCCCGAGCCCCGCGCGGCGGAGGCCGGCCTCCAAGTCTCCCCGCTCCCCCGTCAGCACGAGCCGGGACTCCCGCCCCCGCTCCTGGCGCCTGAGCCAGCCGAAGGCCTCGAAGAGCACGGGGAGGTTCTTGTGGCGCTTGTGGTTGCCCGCGTAGAGGAAGAAGGGCGCCCCTCCCAGCGCCGCGACGGGCGCGGGCAGGGGGGGAGAAGGCCCCTCGCCCCACCCCGGCGCGAGGGCGTTGTAGGTCACCCGCACCTTCGCGGGGGGAACCCCCAGGCGGAAGACGAGGTCGTGGCGGGTGTGCTCCGAGACGGTGAGCACCAGCCGGGCGCGCGCGACGGTCCGCCAGGCGGCGGCCCAGGCGAGCCAGGACACCGCGCGGAGGCGGAACATCTCGGGGAAGAGCTGGTGGATGAGGTCGTGGACGGTCGCCACCATGGGGGTGCGCCCGAACCAGGGGGCGAAATAGTGCGGGTGGTGGATGAGGTCCAGCCCCTCCCTCCGGATCAGTCGCGGCAGGAGCGCCTGCTCGGCCAACGAGTAGGGGGCGGCGTCGGCGGCCACCACCCGGAAGTTCGCCCCCGGCGCCTCGAAGCGCTCCCGGTCGGCCGGCCGGAGGAAGAGGACGTACTCCGTCCGCGCGTCCAGCCTCGCCACTCCAGCCAGCAGGTTCCGGAGGTAGGTTCCGATGCCGCTCATGAACAGCATGCGCGCGTCGATGCCTACACGCATCTCCGCACCGCCTGGAAGACCGCCTCGACGTCGAGCTGGACCATGCAGGAGTGGTGACCGCACTCGGCGAGGCCGCAGCCCTCGCACTCGATCCGCCTGCGGAGGACGACCACGGCGCCGCCCCGGGGGCCCCACTCGGCCGGGTCGTTCGTCGCGCTGAAGAGGCAGAGGACCGGCACCCCCAGCGCCGCCGCGACGTGGGCGGGCCCCGAGTCGTTCCCCACGAAGAGGTGGCACGCCCGGGCCACCCCCATGAAGGCGCGCAGGTCGGGGAGCGCCCCGCACAGGTCCACCAGCCGCCGCGAGGAGCGGGCCTCCCCCAGGGCGGCCAGCACGGCGTCGGCGGCGGGCCGGTCGCCGGGCCCGCCGAGGAGGACCACCCGGGCGGGGAGCTCCGAGGCGATGCGCGCGATCAGGGTGGCGTACTTCTCCGGCGCCCAGCGCTTGGTCGCCAGCCCCGCGCCCGGATGCACCCCCACCACCAGCTTCGCGCCCGCCACCCCGTGTCCGCGGAGGACGGCGCGGCCCGCCTCGATCTCCTCCTGGGTGAGGACGATCGAGGGGTTCGGCGTCTCCCGGTGGTCGAAGCCGGCCGCCTCCAGCAGGGCGAGGTTGCCCTCGACCTGATGGCGCCCGGCCACCTCGCGGGCCTCCGCGTCCAGGAGGAAGCCGAGCCCCGTGATGCCCCGCCCGGCCAGGTAGCGCGCCCCCGCCAGGCGGGCCGCCAGGATGAGGCGGAAGTCCCCCCGCAGGTCGACCGCCAGGTCGTAGGGCCCCCCCGTCTCGCGGGCCCGGCGCCGCAGCTGCCGCGCCAGGGAGAGGGCGCCCCGCAGGCCGGCGCGCGCCCGCGCGGGGCGCGCGAGCCAGGGGGCGTCGAAGAAGAGGAATTCCAGCCCCTCTCCCACGTTCTGCGGGAAGAGGGGCCGCGACCCCGTCGCCACGAGGAGGTCGATCCGGGCCCCGGGGAGCGCGGCGCGCAGGGCCTGGATGGCCGGGAGGGCGAAGACCACGTCCCCGAGGTGATCGGGCCGAAGAACCAGCACCCGCCGGATCTCGGCGGGCCGCTCCCGCCTGCGGGAGAAGAGGCGCTCCCCCGCCGCGTCCACCAGGCGCACCGCCCTGCACACCCAGGGCTTCTTGTAGGCGTAGGGGCGCGGGGGCTTCTCCTCCCGCCCGGCGGGCAGCGGGAACCCCGTGGGGGGGAGACGCTCGGGCAGGCGCAACAAGCCCTCGAAGGGCGAGGTGCCAGACGGCAGGATGTCCGCTCCCCTTCCGGCGTGAACGCGCTCCGCACCCTGGCGGAGGGCGGCGAGTCGGCGGCTCAGCATGATCGTCCCCGCGTCCCGGGCGGCCTGCCGGCCCATTATACCGGGCCGCCCGCCTCCGGTCCTCCGCCCTCCCCCGGAGGGGCGGCCCCCCTCCGCAGCGCGGCCCGGGCCAGCCCCAGGACCTCGGGCGGGAGCATCTTCCCCAGGTACAGCCAGCCCATATAAAGAAGGGCCGCCGCCGCGAGCCGGGCCCAGAGCGGCAGGGGCAGCCAAGCCAGGAGGAGGGCCGCGGCCGCCCCGGCCCCGAGGATCTTCCCGAGCGCCCGGCCCTCCGGGAGCCCCAGCTCCCGCCTCAGCACCGCCGCCCCCGCCGCCAGGAGGAGCCCCTCCGCCAGGAGGGTCGCCCAGCTCGCCCCCAGGAAGCCGAAGGGCGGGATAAGCAGGGCGTCCAGGGCCGCGTTCAGGAGGGCGAGGAGGCCGGCGTACACCGTGAAGAGCCTCTCCCGGCCGGCGGCCAGGGCGGCGGTCGTCATCACGTAGAGGGCGAAGTGGACGACCGCCGCCCAAGCGAGGATCCGCAGCGCCCCCGCCGAGGGCGCGTAGCCCGCTCCGTAGACCAGCGCCGTGATCTCCGCGGCGAGGGCCGTCCCCCCCGCCGCGACGGGAACCCCCAGCGCGAAGACCAGGGTCAGCCCCCCCTGGTAGAGGCGCGCGGCCTCCTCCTTCCTTCCCCCGGCGGTGGCGGCGGCGAGGAGGGGCAGCAGGGGCGTGGTGAGGGCGAGCGGGATGACGTCGAGCGAGCCGATCAGCTTGAAAGCGGCCGCGTACATGCCCACGGCCGGCGTGTCCGCCAGCCACTGGAGCATCAGGATGTCGGTGCGCGCGTAGGCGATGAGGAAGAGGTTCGCCGCCCCGATCGGCAGCGCCGCCCGGAGGAGCCTCCCCCACAGCGCGGGCTCGAACGCCAGCCGGGGGCGCACCTCCGCCGCCGACCGCCGGACGAGCAGCAGGCTCCCCGGCAGGAGCCCCGCGAGCTGGGCCAGGATCAAGAGGGGCAGGGGCAGCCCGGCCCAGGCCGCCCCCAGGAGGGCGGCCGCCGAGAGCAGCTCGCTCCCCAGCCCGATCGCCACCGGCGTGCCCACCCGCAGCCCCGCCTCGAAGGGCGCCTCGAACACCCACCGCAGCGACGCCACCCGGAAGGAGAGGAAGAGCGCGAAGGTGGCCGCGAGGGCCGAGGCGCGCAGCTCGCCCGGGGCCAGCGTCAGGAAGGCCGCCGCCCAGGCGGCGGCGAAGCTCAGGATCGAGAGCGCGAGCTTGAGGAGGACGCCCGCCCCCAGCAGGCGCGGGGCCTCCTCCCGGTCCTTCGCCAGCTCGCGCACGAGGATGGCGTTCAGCCCCAGGTCGGTGAAGACGGCAAAGACCTCGGCGAAGGCGAAGGCGACCGAGTAGGCGCCGAAGCCGGCCGGGTCGAGCAGCCGGGCGAGGACGACGATCACCACCAGCCGGACGGCGCGCTCCACCCCCTTCCCGAGGAGCACCCAGGCCGAGGTGCGCGCGGCGGCGCCCAGGCGGCTCACCGGGCGCTCACCTTGTCCCGGGCGCCCCGGGCCGCGAGCGCCCGCTCGTACAGGGCGAAGGTGCGCGCGGCCAGCGCCTCCCAGGTGAACTCCCGCAGGACGCGCGCCCGCCCGGCCGCCTCCAGCCGGCCGCGCAGGCCCGGCTCGCCGCGCAGCCTCCCGAGGGCGGCGGCCAGGGCGGCCGCGTCGCCCTCGGGGACGATCAGGCCCTCGCGCCCGACCACGTGAGGGATCTCGCCCGAGTCCGAGCCCACGGGCACCGCCCCGCAACTCATCGCCTCGATGAGGGGATGGCCGAACTGCTCGGCCCAGGCGGGGGTCGTCCGCGAGTGAAAGACCATGGCGTGCATCCGGCGCAGGCAGGCGGGGACCTCGGGCTGATCCACCCAGCCGGTGAACTCCACGCGCTCCCGGATCCCCAGGGAGGCGGCGAGGGCCTCCAGCTCGGGGCGCTGGGCCCCGTCCCCCACGAGGAGGGCCCGCCACTCCCCCCCCAGGGCAGCCAGGGCGCGGAGCAAGACGTCCACCCCCTTCTCCCGCACGAGCCGGCCCGCGAAGCCCACGGTGAAGACGCCAGGGCGCTCCCCCGGCGCCGGGGGGCGGAAGGTCCCGGGGTCCAGCCCGAACTGGTGCAGGACCTCCACCTTCTCCGGGCGCGCCCCCAGGCGGATGAGCCGCTCGCGCGCCGTCCGGCCCCCGGCGATCAGAACCTCCGCCCGCCGCAGCGCGGCCCGCTCGATGGCCCGCTGGAGCCGCAGGGACGGGACCCCCTCGATGTTCTCCCACGACAAGATCAGCAGGGCGGGACGGGGCCGCCACAGGGCCGCCGCCGCCAGCACCTGGCCCGCCGCCAGGCTCCAGGGCTCCTCCTCCAGGTGGATCACCTCGGGGCGCGCCTCGCGCAGGGCGCGGAGGAGGCCGCTCCGGTAGAAGTGCCCCCCCACCCTTCCCCGGAAGAAGATCCCGCCGGAAAAAACCCGGTACCCGCTCTCCTCGCCCGGACAGGTGGTGTACGCCTGGCCGCGCTCCCGCCAGCGCGCCGGCACCAGGACCGAGAGCTCCAGCCCCGGCCGGGCCGCGAGCGCCCTCAGCTTGCCCCGGTTGATGGGGACGGCGCAGGCGTGGGAGACGACGAGGACGCGCACGCCGCTCACCGCCGCGCCGAGGCGGTCACCCTCTCGTAGAGCGCCTCGAGCGCCAGCCCCGCCTTCTTCCAGGAATAGTTCTGCTCGGCGTAGTCGCGGCAGCGGCGGCGCACGGCGAGCATCTCCTCGGGCTTGGCCAGCCAGCGGATGCAGGCCTGGGCGATGGCGTCCACCGAGGTCCCCTCCGCCAGCATGTCCTCGTCGAGGGGCCGGAGGATCTCCGGCGTGGGGCCGTCGGGGGTCCCCACCACCGGGGTGCCGCAGGCCAGCGACTCCACCGCGGCCATCCCGAAGCCCTCGAGGGAGCGCATGGGGAGGACGAAGAGATCGGCCGCCTGGTAGTAGTCCGGCAGCTGGTCCTCGGGCACGAAGCCGGCGAAGGTGACGGCGTCCGTGAGGCCCTGCTGCCGCGCCAGGCGCTCGAGCGCCGCGCGCTCGGGCCCGCGCCCCGCGAGGATGAGCCGGGCGTCCGTCACCACGTTCCGGATGCGCGCGAGGGCCTGGATGAGGAGGTCCAGCCCCACGCGCGGCGAGAGCCGCCGCACGCAGAGGATCACGGGCTCGCGGAAGTTCAGCTGCCGGCGGAGCGCCTGCCGCTCCACGTCCGAGGTGTAGAAGAAGCGGTCGAGGTCGGTGCCGGCGGGCACGATGCCCACCTGCGCGCGCCGGATGCCGTGCTCCGACTGGAGCATCCGACGGCTGAACTCGCTCAGCGCCGTCGCCGTCGCCCCGCGCAGCACCCGCCGCTCCATCCGCCGCACCCGGAACCGCTTGAGCCGCACCCCCAGGTTGTTGAAGGTGCGCGCGAAGGCCGAGAGGCCGGCCCCCTGGATGCGGGCCTCCTCGGCCAGCTCCTCGCTCCAGGGGGCGAAGAGGGTGTAGACCCAGGGCGCCCGGGGCTTGGCGAGGCTCAGCCCGTAGCCCGAGAGCCCCTGGCAGCCGTGGATGACGTCGGGCGGGTGCTCGTCGAGGAGCTTGCGCCCGGCGGCGGTGCAGGCCCGGATGGCGGAGATGTAGCCGTCCGCGAAGGTGCGCCGGCGCGAGCTCCAGCGCCGCACCCTGAAGCCCTCCATCTCCTCGTCCCGCCCCGGGGGCACGTTCACCCGGCCCGCCAGCACCCACACCTCGTGGCGCCGGGAGGCCAGCTCCCGGGCCCAGCCGAGCACCACCCGCTCCGCCCCGCCCAGGGTGTCGGGCACGAAGCTGTCCATCACGAAGAGAATGCGCATCGGGAGTGCCGCCCTTTCCGGAACCGAGCCCACGAGCCCGCGGTCCGCCCACTCTAGCCCGGGGCCGGGAGGGGAGACAATCGGCTCCGCCCCTGGAGCAGGCCCGGCGCTCCATGCGGGAATGACGTTGCGTTGGGGAGAGGAAGGATGCCCTGTTCGGGAGGAGCCCCTAGAACCTCACCTGGAACCCGAGCATGCCGGTGTGGGAGCGGTAGCCGTCCCGGCCGAAGCCGCCCTCGTACTGGGCGAAGAGGCGGGCCTTCTCGCTCACCCGGAAGCCCACGCCCAGCCCCACCTGGAAGATGTCCCGCACCGGCTCCCCGGCCCGCACCTTGAATGTGCCCGGGGTGGAGGCTCCCACGAAGCGGGCCTTGATGTCCCGGTCCCCCTCCAGGTGCTCCCGCGCCCAGGCCGCCCGGGCCTCGAGGTCGAACTGGCCCTCCTCCTGCTTCACCGTGCGCTGGGCCAGGAGGCCCAGGGTGCTCTTCAAAGAGTCAGTGCGCCGCCTGTCCACCCGCAGGCTCACGTCCCCCGCCCCCGTCTCGGTGAAGCTCTCCTGGTCCAGGTGGCTGTAGAGGAGGGAGGCCTCGGGCCC
>MGDP01000216.1:18828-19290 GCA_001790955.1 Candidatus Tectomicrobia bacterium RIFCSPLOWO2_12_FULL_69_37 | reverse complement strand
AAAACTCACCTGTACGATTCTGGGGTCTCAACGGCTGGCAAGTGTGGGTCGGCTCATGGGGGTTCATCATCGGGGGCACCATCCTCCAACTCATCTTCTCTGTAGCGATGGGCCTATGTCAACGCTGATACCCAACAAGCGGCTCAGCCAAGTGCCTCTTGTGGAGTGACAGCCATGCCAAACGAGTTCACGGCGGTAGTCGAACAAGATGAAGGCTGGTTCATCGCCTATTGCCCTGAATTTCCATGGGCGAACGGGCAGGGCAAGGATAAGGCGGAGGCCCTACAGAATCTTTCGGAGGCCATCGCCCTGATCTTGCTGGACCGCGGCGAACAAGAAATCGCGGCGGGCATCGGCCACGATCTGGATTTCGTCCTCGCCGAAGCGGACGCCATCCTCAAGAAAAAGTAGGGGCGTATCGCCATACGCCCCTACGGAAAATTGGCCATCCCGTCCGTAGGG
>MGDP01000216.1:18621-18813 GCA_001790955.1 Candidatus Tectomicrobia bacterium RIFCSPLOWO2_12_FULL_69_37 | reverse complement strand
GCCCCTACATATAACGCCCGATCTTCTACCTTCTGATTCTTCCCTACCCCTTCCCCGGATACTTCTTCTCCGCCTCCTCCGCCCCCGCCGCCATGTTGTAATCCTGGTCGAGGTTGCCGTCCCCGGCCGGGAACTTGACGGTGAAGAAGGTGGCCCCGCCTTCTAAGGCGCGGCTGCGGTGGTTGGTGAAGC
>MGDP01000216.1:0-18607 GCA_001790955.1 Candidatus Tectomicrobia bacterium RIFCSPLOWO2_12_FULL_69_37 | reverse complement strand
CTGCGGTGGTTGGTGAAGCGGGGGATGTGGACGAGGTCGCCGGGCCCGACGATCTTCTCCTCCTCCCCCAGGAGGTAGTGGAGCTTCCCCGAGAGGATGAGGGTGAACTGCTCCTCGTTCGGGTGCATGTGGAGGGGCGGGCCCTCGCCGGCGGGCTTGGTGACGACGCCCGCCTTCATGAACTCCCCGGTCACGGTCTTGGCGGTGATGGCGGGGTTGACGGTGCTGTGCTTCTGCTTCATCTCGGCGATCTCGTAGAAGGGCATCTCCGCGTCTCCTCTGCGCCCGGGGCTCAGGGCAGCTCCCCGTAGGCGTCCAGGTCCGCCGGGAGGGCGACGGGCTCCCGGCGCTTGGCCGAGAGGTCCATCGCCATGGTCAGCAGGAGGTTCCGGTGGCCGTCCGCCGCGGTGGCGTGGGGGGTGGCGAGGCCGGTGTGGACCCGGGCGAACCAGGCGTTCGTCTCCTCCCGCATGGGGCCCCAGAGCTGGCCGAAGACGATGTCCCCGGGCGGGTAGCTGGTCAGGAAGTCCACGTTGCGCTTCACGTCCGGGGTGTAGCCGGCGGGCTGGCCCCGCTCGGAGGCGAGGACGAGGTCGCGGTGGGTGTCGTCGATGGTGAGGACGCCCTCGGTGCCGACGATGCCGATCTCCAGGCTGTAGACCGAGCCGGGCCAGACGACGGGGAGGGCCCAGTTGATGGACATGCTCCAGATGGTGCCGTCCTCGAAGGTGAAGAGGCCGAAGGTGGCGTCCTTGGTGCCGCAGGAGACGCCGATGGCCTTGTCCACCGAGCGGGCGTAGATCTCGGCGGGCTTCTTGCCCTCCAGGAGCCACATGCAGATGTCGAGGCTGTGGGTGCCCGAGACCACCATCGGGGTGAGGACCGAGCGGTTCTCGGTCTTGGCCACGGTGGCGATGGGGACGAGGCGGTTCATGAAGGCGCGGGTGGTGACCGAGGTCACGTCGCCCAGCTGGCCCGTGCGCACCCTCTCCTTGGCCACGAGGAAGCGGCGGCGGAAGCGCTGGGTGTAGCCCACCACGGCGTCGATCTTCTCGTCCTGGATGGCCTTGAGCACCCGGGCCGACTCCTTGACGTCGGTGGCGAGGGGCTTCTCGATCATCATCTGGTGCCCGCGCTCGACCGAGGCCAGGATGGGCCCGACGTGCTCGTTCTCCTCGGTGGCGATGATCGAGGCGTTGACCTCGGGCCGGGCGAGGAGCTCCTTGTAATCGGCCGTGAAGAAATCCGCCTGCACGTCCTCGGCGAGCTTCTTGCCCGCCTTCGCGTCGATGTCGCACAGGCCCAGCCACTCCACCCCAGGGTAGTCCCGGGCGAACTCCCCCCGGATGCGGCCGATCTTGCCGCACCCGACGATGGCCAGGCCGATGGATTTCTTCCCTCTCTTCGCGCTCATCCGAGGCTCCCTATCGCAAGAACGAATGGAAAAAGTGCGGCGCCGTGCACGGCCTTTCTACGCGAAGAGCGCCTTGGGCAGCATGGCGTGGACGCCCTTCGAGCCGTTGACGATCTGGGTCACCCGGAGGTCCACCGCCAGGCTGCACAGGGTGTAGGCGTCGTCCCGGCTCATGCCGCGAAGCTCGCCCAGGAACGCGATGGTCTCCCGCAGGGCCATCTTGGCCGCGTTGTCGAGGATGGGGTCGAAGCCCATGAGGATGTAGTGGGTCGGCGTCTCCGCGCGGGGGACCTTGAGCCTCATATCTTTGCGCAGGTGCACCTCGAAGACGCCCGAGAGGCCCGTCTCCACCGCCGTGAGGCAGGCCTCGCCGTCCCCCTGGCAGCCGTGGCCGTCCCCGATGGAGAGGAGGGCTCCCGCGTTGAAGACGGGGAGGTAGAGGGTGGCCCCGGCCATCAGCTCCTTGTTGTCCAGGTTGCCGCCCCAGGGGCCTGGGGGCATGGAGGGCACCTGCCCCATCGCCGGGGGCGGGGCCACCCCGATGTTCCCGAAGAAGGGGGCGAGGGGCACCTTCACCCCCCCGCCCCAGTCCGCCGTCCGGCGCTCGAGGTCGATGTCCACGATGCGCTTGACGGTGTAGGGGAAATCCTCCGGCAGCCCCCCCGCCAGGGGGTGGAACTGGTTGTAGCCCCAGTCGTAGCGCGGCTGGATGTCCCGGATGCGGATCTCCAGGGCGTCGCCGGGCCGCGCGCCGCGGACCTCCACCGGCCCCGTCATGATGTGGGGGCCCGGGCCCTGGGGGATCTTCGCGTGGATGGCCCGCAGGGCCTCCGAGGCGCGCCCCCCCACCCGGTCCGCGTACTCCTTGCGGCCCGACTCGGTGCGCACGATGAGGGTGTCGCCGGACTCCACCGACATGACGGGCTTGAGCCGCGCGTCGTAGTAGCCCCAGTGGACGGTCCCGGGGCCGGCGGCGAGCTCGTGGCGGGCCATCGGCTCCCCCTAGAACAGCGCCTTGGGCAGCATGGCGTGGACGCCCTTGACCCCGTTCACGATCTGGGTCACCCGCAGGTCCACCGCCAGGCTGCACAGGGTGTAGGCGTCGTCCCGGCCCATGCCGCGGAGCTCCCCGAGGAAGGCTATCGTCTCCCGCAGCGCCATCTTGGCCGCGTTGTCGAGGATCGGGTCGAAGCCCATGAGGATCCAGTGCGTCGCCGTCTCGGCGCGGGGGAGGGAGAGCTTCATGTCCTTGCGCAGGATCAGCTCGACGCTCCCGGACATGCCGGTCTCCAGGGCCGAGAGGCAGCTCTCCCCGTCCCCCTGGCAGCCGTGCCCGTCCCCGATGGCGAAGAGCGCCCCCTCGACGAAGACGGGGAAATAGACGGCCGAGCCGGCCACCAGCTCCTTGTTGTCCAGGTTGCCGCCCCACACCCCCGGAGGGCCCGAGGGCACCCGCCCCATCCCGGGCGGCGGCGCCACCCCCAGGTTCCCGAAGAAGGGGGCGAGCGGCACCTTCACCCCGGCGCCCCAGTCCCCCGTGCCGGCCCTGGCGTCGATCTTCACGACCACGAGGCGGGTGTAGGGGAAGTCCTCGGGCAGCCCCCCCAGCATCGGGCGGATGACGTTGAAGCCCCAGTCGTAGCGCGGGCGCACGTCCCGGATGCGCACTTCGAGCACGTCCCCGGGCCGGGCGCCCTCGACGGCCACCGGGCCGTTCAGGATGTGCCCGCCCAGGTCGCGCTCCCCGTTCGCGACGATGTCCCGCAGCTCAGGCGAAGCCAGCTTCTCGATGGGCCCCTCCAGGAAGCGCACTCCGGGCTCGGCGTGGACCTCCAGCGTGTCCCCCGAGGCGACGGTCAGGATCGGCTTCTTCCTGGGGCAGTAGTAGCCCCAGTTCACCGTCTTCGCCGTCGCGGTCAGCACATGGCGGGCCATGCTCTCTCCTCCCCTAGAACAGCGCCTTGGGCAGCATGGCGTGGATGCCCTTGACCCCGTTCACGATCTGGGTCACCCGCAGGTCCACCGCCAGGCTGCACAGGGTGTAGGCGTCGTCCCGGCCCATGCCGCGGAGCTCGCCGAGGAAGGCTATCGTCTCCCGGAGGGCCATCTTCACCGCGTTGTCGAGGATGGGGTCGAACCCCATGAGGATCCAGTGCGTCGCCGTCTCGGCGCGGGGGATCTCCAGCTTCATGTCCTTGCGCAGGGCGAACTCGATGGTGCCGGTCAGGCCCATCTCGATGCCGTTGATGTTGGCCTCGCCGTCCCCCTGGCAGCCGTGGCCGTCCCCGGCCGAGAAGAGCGCCCCCTCGTTGAAGACGGGGAGGTAGACCGTCGAGCCCGCGGTGAACTCCTTGTTGTCGGTGTTCCCCCCCCAGGCCCCCGGGGGGGAGCTGGGGACCTGGCCCAGCGTGGCCGGGGGGGCGACGCCGAAGTTCCCGAAGAAGGGGGCGAGCGGCACCTTCACCCCGGCGCCCCAGTCCCCCGTCCGGGCCTTCTTGTCCACCTCGACGATCGCCAGCCGCAGGTAGGGGAAGTCCTCCGGGAGCCCCCCGACCAGGGGCCGGAAGCCGTTGTAGCCCCAGTCGTAGCGGGGCTGGATGTCCTTGAAGCGCACCTCCAGCACGTCCCCGGGCTTCGCCCCCCGGATGGCCACGGGGCCCGTCATGATGTGGGCGCCGCCCTGGGGGGAGGACGTCTCCAGGATCTTCCGCAGCTCGGGCGAGAGGCGGTTCCCGATCCTGGGGATGAGGTCCTTCCGCCCCGACTCGGTGTGGATGACCAGGGTGTCCCCCGGGTCGACGGCCAGCACGGGCTTGAGCGCCGCCGAGTAGAAGCCCCAGTGGACGTTTTCGGGACGGGTGACGAGCTCATGGGTGGCCAAAGGGACGCCTCCTCGGAAACCGCATCGCCCGGATGGTGAATGTCAGGGAACGCCCGGCGCGGAAAGACCTCCGCATCCGTCGATCTGGGGCCGAAACAGGACCCGGGAACTCTACCACCCGGGGCCGGTCAGATCAAAAACCGTGGCCCCTCTAGCCCAGGGCCGCCTCGGCCCTTCTCCCCTGGTCCCTTGGGAAGAGGGGATGAAGACGAGGGAAAGTCCATGAGCGCCAGGCGTCCTTCCCCCACCCCGGCCCTCCCCCACGCCCCAAGCGGCGGGGCCGCTTGGGGGCCCAGAAAGAAGCCGGGGGAGGGAGCAAACCACCCTTTCGAGCTTTGGCTGACTCTCCCCCTCCCTCCGGGAGGGGGCCGGGGGGAGGGAGAAACACCGCAACCGGGGGCCACATGCCGGGATTCGACAGCTAGCCCAAGGCCGCCTCGGCCAGGGCGGGCAGGATCTCCCCCGCCCTCCCCCGCAACACGGCGTGGGCCCGGGAATCGAGAGGGGTGGGCCCCTCGTTCACGATGATGAGCCGGCCCCCCCGCAGCAGGGCCCGCTCGGGCAGGGCGGCCGCGGGCCGGACGGAGAGGGAGGAGCCCACCACCAGGAAGACCTCGGCCCCCTCCGCCCCCTCCACCGACCGGGCCAGGCGATCGGGGGGGACGGGCTGGCCGAAGAAGACGGCGTCCGGCTTGAGGGGCTGTCCGCAGCCCCGGCAGCAGGGGACCTCCTCCCCCGCCTCCACCCGGGCCTGCACCTCGGGGCGGGGGAGCCTCTCCCCGCAGGCGACGCACACGCAGACGTGGCTCGTGCCGTGCAGCTCGACGATGCGCCCGGCCGAATGGCCCGCCTTCTGGTGGAGGCCGTCGGTGTTCTGGGTGACGAGGAGGGCGAGGCGGCCGGTCCCGTCAAGGCGCGCGAGGGCGCCGTGCCCGGCCGAGGGCGCGGCTCCGCTCACGAGGCGGTAGCCCTCCCGGGCCGCCGCCCAGTAGCGGCGGCGCACCTCCTCCGAGCCAAGCCAGCGGCGGATCTCGAAGTCCTTGGGGTCGAAGCGGGTCCAGATGCCCTCGCGGGAGCGGAAGTCGGGGATGCCGCTCTCGGTGCTGATCCCCGCCCCCGTCAGGCACACCGTGGCGCCGGACGCCCGGAGCCACCTCGCCGCCTGAGCCAGCGCCTGGATCGCCATTCCGGCCGGAAGCTCCCGGGAGAGAGGGGGCGCGCCGCCGTTGGAACGCGCGGCGCGGCGGGTGCTATGGTACGCGAGCGCGCCAGCCGAGCCAACGCCCCCAGGGCGCAAAGAACACAGGCCGCGGGGACGCCGCGCGCCGCGAATCTCCCTCCCTCTCCGGGGGAGGGCCGGGGCGGGGGAAGAATTTACGGCGCTGACACATTCTCCCTCCCCCCAACCCCCTCCCGGCGGGAGGGGGAGAGTCGCAGGCAAAGGCGGCGCGTCGTTGGGTGGCATCCCGGTTTCCGGCGGTTTTTTCACATTGTCATTCCAAAGGAACGAGCGCTCACCATGCCCTCCGCCCCCCGCTCCCGCTTCCCCCGCCGCCTGGGGGCCGCCTGCCTGCTCATCGCCGCGCTCGCCCTGGCCGGGTGCCTCCGGAACCCATCGGTGAGCGACGAGGCCTGGAAGACCCTGGAGAGCTCCATCCAGAAGGAGTTCGACCTCCTCGTGAAGGAGTTCGACCAGCTCGACAGCCAGGGGGACATGGAGCTCTGCCAGCCCGTCCAGTTCGCCGTGGCGCGCTTCGCCGTCTACCAGGCGGTGGAGGAGAGGCGCGGCGCCGACATGGCCCAGCTCGCCCGCTTCATCCAGCGGGCCCGGCGGGCCCTCAGCTTTCCCCAGCAGGCCCTCCGGGGCAAGCAGTGCGTGGACAGCGACGGGGACGGCTTGACCGACCTGGAGGAGGCGCGGGTCCACAAGACCAACTCCAACAAGGCCGACACAGACGGGGACGGCCTCTCGGACGGCGACGAGGTGCGCCGCCACCGCACCAACCCCCTCAAGTTCGACACCGACGGCGACCTCCTCGGGGACGGCGAGGAGGCGCTCTTCTACAAGACCTCCCCCCTCCATGCGGACTCGGACGGGGACGGCTACCCGGACGGCCTGGAGGTCTTCAAGGGCACGGACCCCCGCGACCCCTGCTCCTTCCCCGCGGGCGAGGAGGCGAACCGCCTCCCGGGGCCCTACACCCAGTGCCGGCCCAAGCCCGCGGGGGCGCCGCAGCCGCTCAAGAAATTCGTGCCGGCGCCTGCCTCGCCGCAGAAACCCCCCGCCGGCGGGAGCGCCCTTCCAGCCCCCGGGCCATCCGTGCGATGATACACTCCAGATAACGATTTTTCTCCCGGCTGAAGCGTCTGATTCCGATCAGATTGATCTCTCTTGGAGGCGGGCGAGATGGCGCAGCGCACGGTACCGCTCAACATGTACAGCCGCCGGGTGACCGAACCCCTCTCCCAGGCGGCCTCCCAGGCCATGCTCCACGGCGCCGGCCTGGACGCGCAGGACCTGCGGCTGCCCCAGGTGGGCATCGTGAGCATGTGGTGGGAGGGGAACTCCTGCAACTTCCACCTGAACGACCTGGCCCGGCTCATCAAGGAGAGCGTGAACGACGGGAAGAAGATGGTGGGGCTCTGCTTCAACACCATCGGGGTGAGCGACGGCATCTCGATGGGCACCGAGGGGATGAAGTACTCCCTCCAGTCGAGGGACATCATCGCCGACTCGATCGAGACCGTGATGGGCGCCCAGTGGTACGACGCCCTCGTCGCCGTCCCCGGCTGCGACAAGAACATGCCCGGCTCCATCATCGCCATGGGCCGCCTCAATCGCCCCAGCCTCATGGTCTACGGCGGTACCATCAGCCCCGGCTTCCTGAACGGGAAGAAGCTCGACGTGGTCTCCGCCTTCCAGGCCTACGGGGAGTACATCGCCGGGCAGACCGACGAGAAGAGCCTGCGCGAGGTCATCCGGCACGCCTGCCCCGGCGCGGGCGCCTGCGGGGGGATGTACACGGCCAACACCATGTCCTCCTCCATCGAGGCCCTGGGGATGAGCCTGCCCTACAGCTCCTCCAACCCGGCCACCAGCCGGGAGAAGCGGGCCGAGTGCCTGAGCGCCGGGAAGGCCATCTACAACCTGCTGGAGAAGAACATCCGCCCGCGCGACATCATGACCAAGAAGGCCTTCGAGAACGCCATCACCGCCGTCATGGCGCTTGGCGGATCGACCAACGCCGTCATGCACTACATCGCCATCGCCAAGTCGGTGGGGGTGCGCCTCACCCTGGCCGACTTCCAGCGCATCAGCGACCGCACCCCCTACCTCGCCGACCTCAAGCCGAGCGGCCAGTACGTGATGGAGGACCTCCACAACGTGGGCGGGGTGCCCGGCGTCCTGAAGCTCCTGCTCAAGGAGGGGCTCATCCACGGCGGGTGCCTGACCGTCACGGGCAAGACCATGGCGGAGAACCTCGAATCCGCGCCGGACCTCAAGGGGGGGCAGAAGGTCATCTTCCCCCTCTCCCGGCCCCTCAAGAAGACGGGCCACCTCCAGATCCTCTACGGCAACTTGGCCACCGAGGGCGCCGTCGCCAAGATCACCGGCAAGGAGGGCGAGCGCTTCGAGGGCCCCGCGCGCGTCTTCAACTCCGAGGAGGACGCCCTCAAGGGGCTCGAACAGAAGAGGATCAAGAAGGGGGACGTGGTGGTCATCCGCTACGAGGGGCCCAAGGGCGGCCCCGGCATGCGCGAGATGCTCACCGTCACCGCCGCCATCATGGGAGCGGGGCTCGGCAAGGACCTCGCCCTCATCACCGACGGGCGCTTCTCGGGCGGCACCCACGGCCTCGTGGTGGGCCACGTCACCCCCGAGGCTCAGACGGGCGGCCTCCTCGCCCTCGTCCGGAACGGGGACCGGATCGTCATCGACGCCGTCAAGCGCGCCCTGACGCTCGGCGTCCCCGCCGCCGAGATCAAGGCGCGGCGGAAGAAGTGGAAGGCGCCCGCCCTCAAGTTCAAGCGCGGCACCCTCTACAAGTACGCCAAGCTCGTCTCCTCGGCCTCGGAGGGCTGCGTCACGGACGAGTGAGGCGGAGGCGGAATAGACAAGACAAAAAGCGGGGGAGCCCCTGGGGGGCTCCCCCGCTTTGCTTCAGACCAACGTTGCGCCCCTACTTCTTCTTCCGCCCCGCGAGGAAGCCCTCGAAGAACTTCGTGAGCGGGTTGGTGGTCCAGTCGAAGTCGAGCTTCTTGGCCGCCTGGATCGTCTCCTCCCCGCTCCAGCCCTTCTCCTCCGCCTCGTGCATCAGCGAGCAGACCCCGGCCCGCCCGAGGAGCCTTCAGTGGACGAAGACCGGCCCCGTGTTCTTGGCGTCGGCGATGGCCCGCTTCACCTGGGCGGCGGTGTCCTCGGCGATGGTCTTGGCCGTGAGGGGGACGTTGACGTAGGTCATCCCCAGCGACTCGGCGAGGGCCTGTTCCTGGGCCGGAGGGAGGTTGGCCTCCTCCTCGTCCGGGGCGCGGACGTTGACGATCGTCCTCACCCCCTTCCGGGCCAGCTCCCGAAGCTCGTCGGCGTTCGGCTGGCCCCCGAAAGACAGATTCTCCGACAGGTCGCGGTATTGCATCTCAGGTTTCTCCTCTAGGCCGAAGCCGCGTCCCCCCGCCACCCCCGGCGAGGGGCACCTTTCCGCGGCTATGAGGCGTGTTGAGCGAAGCGCGCGGGCGAAAAATCAGCCGCCACCCCCCAGGGGTCCTCCCGACCCAGGAGGAGGCGCGCCGCCAGCTCCCCCACGGCGCCCGAGCACGTCGCGCCGTGCCCCCCCAGGCCGCCCACCCAGAAGAAGCCCGGCACCCCGGGATCCCAGCCGATCGCGAACCGGCCGTCCGGCGCGAAGGTGCGCAGGCACGCCCAGCCCGCGGCGTAGCGCAGCCACTGCAGCCGGGGGAACCTCCGCCCGAGCTTCTCCCGGAGCAGCTCGCGCGCGGCGGCGTCCACTTCGGGCAGGGCGGGCGGGTGCTCGTCCTCGTCGCAGGGACTGAGCAGGAGCCCCCCCGCCTCGGGCCGGAAGTAGCACCCCTCGTCCAGGTCCCAGGCGATCGGCCAGTCCCCCCGCACCCAGGAGACGGCGTCCGTCCGGAAGAGGTGGCGCCGGCACGGCCGGAGGGGGGGCTGCGCCGCCCCCGCCATCCCCGCCACCGCGCCCGACCAGGCACCCGCCGCGTTGACGATGCACCCGGCCCGCACGGCGCCCCGGCTTGTCTCGGCGGTGAACTCCTCCCCCCCTCCCGCCCCGATGGAGCGGAGCTCGCAGCCGAGCCAGAACTCCGCGCCGAGCGCCTGCGCCCCGCCGAGGAAGCCCTGGAGGAGGCCCTGGATGTCCACCACCCCGTCCGAGGGGCACCAGAGCGCCCCCTCGGCGGGGTTCCCCTCGAGGAGGGCGTGGCGCTGCCGGGCCCACCCGCCGCCCCGGACCTCGGCTTCGAGGCCCGCCGCCCTCGCCCGCTCCGCGGCGGCCTCGCGGTCCTTCAAGCGCTCCCCCGAGGCGAGGAAGAGCGAGCCCGTCGCGGCGAAGCGGATGCCCCCGGGCCAGCCGTCCGGCGGCCGGCGGATGAAGGCCGCCCCCCGCCGGGCCATCTCCTCCACCGAGGGGTCGCCGCCCGTCTGCGTCACCATCGCGGCGTTCAGGCCCGAGGAGTTGCGGCCGGCCGCCTCCTCCCGCTCGATGACGAGCACGCCCTTCGCGCCCATCCGGGCGAGGTGGAAGGCGGCCGAGGCCCCCGCGAAGCCCCCCCCCACGACGAGAAAGCGCACCCGCTTCATGGGCTTCCCCGCGCGGGCTAGCCCCGCTGGACGATCTCGCGGTAGCGCATGAGCCGCTTGATCTTATCTTCTCCGCCGTCCCGCTGGAAGATGCCGATGAGGTTGTTCAGCATCCGCTCCACGATGCGGCGGGGCGGCGTCTCCTGAAGGAAGCGCAGGTCGAAGTGGTAGCCCAGCCCGCGCACGATGCCCTCGCAGTCCTGGACGCTGAGCCGGTGCCCTCCCTCGAAGGGGTCGAGGAAGATGGGGCCCCCGGGCGCCTCGTACTTCACGATGAAGTGGCCCGGCATCCCCACCCCCCGGAAGGGGAGGCCCAGCCGCTGCCCCATCAGCAGGTAGACGGCCGAGAGGGTGATGGGGATGCCCCGCCTCCGGTCGAGCACCCGGTTGAGGTAGCTGTTCTGGGAGTCGTAGTAGTTCTCCCGGTCGCCGTCGAAGCGCAGCTCCCCGTGGAGGTACTCCGCCATCCCCTCGACGATCTCCCCGGGCGAGGCGGCGCCCCCGAGGCGGAGCCGCAGGGTACCTGCCATCCTGTCCAGCTCGGCCCCGTACCGCCCCATGTCCTCCAGGGGATAGGCGTAGGAGGCCAGGAGGAAGGCGCCCCGCTCCAGGTCCAGCTCCCCCGGCGGGGAGACCGCCCAGTCCGAGAAAGCCCGCTCGAGCATCCGCTGGTGGTGCTCCCCCAGGGCGGGGGGGACGACCACCGGGCCGCGCTTCTCCCCCCGGAGCCGGACGAGGAGCCGCTCCCGGTCCTCCTCGGAGAAGCCGCCGACCTGGCGGTCCAGGGCGGCCGTGATGGAGGGCCGCTCGTCCTCCAGGAGGAGGCAGAAGGCCTCGATCTGGGCCTCGGTCAGTGGCATGGAAGCTCCCTCCCCCGCGCAGCCGCGAATCACCCCCCTATGATAAGATCACCCGCGGCGAATCCCAAGTCCCCGGCTTTTTGACAGGAGCCCCCGCGTGCCCACCTACGCCGATGTGGTGGCCGACGTCCTGGCCCAGTCCCGGATCGAGTACATCTTCGGCGTCCCCGGCAGCCTCGGCTCGGTCGAGCTGATCGAGGCGGCCGCCAAGCGGGACATCCGCTACGTCCTGTGCAGCAACGAGTCGAGCGCGGCCGTGATGGCGGGGACCTACGGCATCCTCCGCCGCCGCCCGGGGGTGTGCAGCACCGGGGTGGGCCCGGGGGCCGCCGCCGCCGTCCTGGGCGTCACGAACAACTGGCTCGAACGGGCCCCCAGCCTCATCCTCACCGACCGCTACTCCGACGCCCAGTTCCGCAGCCTCGAGCGCCAGCGCGTGGACCAGGACCTCCTCTACCGCCCCATCACCAAGGGCACCTTCAAGCTCGCGGAGGATGCCGCCGCCGTCACCCTGCGGCGGGCCGTCGCCCTCGCCATGGAGGGGCGCCCCGGCCCCGTCCACGTGGACCTCCCCTACGACGTCATGCTGGCCCAGGCGCCCGGGAGCGCCTTCCTCCCCGCCCCGGACGGGGAGCGCCACGTCGCCCGGGCCGGGGCGGACCACCCGGGCCTCCGGGCGGCGGCGAGGGAGATCGCCCGCGCCCAGCGGCCCGTCCTCATCGCGGGGCTCCAGGTGAACCGCTCGGGGGAGGCCGCCGAGCGCGCCCTCCTCGCCTTCGCCGAGCGCCTGGGGGCGCCCGTCTTCGCCTCCCCCGCCGCCAAGGGGACCATGCCCGAGCAGCACCCGCTCGCGGCGGGCACCTTCCGGGGCAGGCGCGGGGAGCAGGCCCTCCTCGACAAGGCGGACCTCCTCATCCTCGCCGGCTACGACCCGGTCGAGATCTTCGCTCCCGGCGGCTGGAGCCACCCCCAGCCCGTGGTCATGCTGGACGAGGTGCCCCACCTGGCGGACCTCATCCGCCCCCGCGTGGAAGTGGTGGCCCGCCTGGCCGACAGCCTGGAGGTGCTCTCCCGCGCCGTCTCCCCCTGCCGGGGCTGGGACACCGAGGAGGTGGAGTCCTACCGGAAGATGTGCCGCGCCCCCCTCCACCCCCGGGCGGGCGGCGCCATGATGCCGGGGGCCGTCATCCGGGTGGCCCGCGAGGAGCTGCCGGACAACGGCATCCTCACCGCCGACGCGGGCAACCACAAGGTGCTGGCCGGGGACATCTGGGAGGGCCGCCGCCCCCTGGGCTACCACTCCTCGAACGGGCTGGGCTCGATGGCGGTCGGGCTTCCCGCGGCGCTGGCGGCCAAGCTGGCCGAGCCGGAAACGCCCGTCATCTGTCTGACGGGGGACGGCGGCTTCCTCATGCGCCTGGGGGACCTGGAAGTGGCCGCCCGCGAGAGGATCCCGGTCGTGGTCATCGTATTCAACGACGGCTGGCTGAGCACGATCAAGCTCAAGCAGGACGACCGCGGCTTCCGGCGCCTGGGGACGCGCTTCGGCGCCTGCGACTTCGTCTCCGTCGCCAAGGGGCTGGGCTGCGAGGCCGCCCGGGTGGAGAGCGAGCGCGCGCTCAAGGACGCCCTCGCCCAGGCCCTCGCCTCGTGGCGCCCCTGGGTGATCGACGCCGTCATCAGCCCCGACGGCTACGCCTGAGCGGGCGCCTCACCCCCCGGAACTGCCTCAAAAATAACCCCTTGACAGGGCATGCGGCCCCGGGCAACCATTTACTTTCCTAGACGGATTGGGAGGTTAAGGGGGCACGGAGTGTCGCCGGCGGGGGCCCGTTGCGCCCGCGCGCCGGTGGACTGCGCACCTGGCAATGCGGAGGAGGAACGGCGGTGGCCGAGGGGACGGTCAAGTGGTTCAACGACAAGAAGGGCTACGGATTCATTTCTCAGGAGAGCGGGAACGACATTTTCGTCCACTACTCCGCCATCCAGGGCGACGGCTTCCGCTCCCTGAAGGAGGGCGACCGGGTGCGCTTCGAGGTCGTCCAGGGGCCCAAGGGGATGCAGGCGGCGAACGTCGCCAAAGCCTGACGGCGGCTTCACCCTGCCAGACCGCAGGCGGCTCACCCCCCGCCGCCCAGGAAGCCCAGCGCCGCCCGGGCGGCCGCCTCGCCGCTGCGGACCGCCCCCTCGGCCGTGGCCGGGAGTCCCGTCGCCGTCCAATCCCCGGCGAGGAAGAGCCCCCGCACCGGGGTCTCCGCGGCGGGCCGGAAGGGCTGCTCCTCCCACCCGTTGGCCCAGGTCGCCGCCCGCTCCCGCACGACCAGCGCGCGCGCCACCCTCCGCCCCGGCAAGAGCCGCCTGGCCGCCTCCCGGGCCGAGGCCTCAGCCTCCCCGCGCGGAAGCGCCGCCACCGAATCCCGCCCCCCCGCCAGCAGGCAGACCGGCCCGCCGCTCCCGCAGGTCCGGAAGAGCCAGTGCCAGCCCTCCCCCACCAGGGCCTCGAAGGAAGGGCCGGGACAAGGCCCGTCCAGCCAGAGGTAGGCGCTCGCGATGGGGGAAGGCTTCAAGCGCCCAATATCCCTGAAGGGAGCGCCGCGGCGGAAGCTCCCGGGCAGCAGGCCGAGCAGGGCGGGAGGCGGGACGGCGGAGACGATCGCCCCCGCCTCCACGAACTTCCCGCCGCCGACGTCCAGCCCCCGTACCTTCCCCTCAGCCATCACGATCCGCCGCGCCGCCGTCCCGAGCCTCACCTGCCCGCCGAGCCGCTCGATGGCGGCCCCGGCCCGGTCCGCCCAGAAGGGCGTGAGAGGGGAGGGCGGAACGGCGAGCGAGGCCCCGCCCGGGCCCGCGCCGAGGGACTCCCGCACCACCCGGGCGAAGAGGGCCGCGCTCCCCTCCTCCAGGGAGAGGTTCAGGACCGCCCGGGCGAAGGGCTCCCAGAACCAGGCGCGCGGCCCCTCCCCTTGCCCGAATTTGTCCAGCAGGTCCGCCACGGAGCCCTCGGCTTCGCCCCCGGCGAGCATGCCCCGGAGACCGCGCGCGATCCCGAGCCGCGTGGCGAGGGCCGGCCCCCGCCAGCGCAGCAGGGCGGCCGCCTGGCCCAGCCTCCCCCCCCAGCGCGGGAAGGCGAGCCGCGCCAGGCGCGGGCCCCCGCCTGGCGGACCCGCGCTCGAATCCCGGAAGGAAACCTCCAGCGAGGGGGGGAAGCGCAGGTAGGGGCCCGCCCCGGCCCGGTCGAGGAAGGAACGCAGGGCGGGATTCGCCGCCATGAAGAGGTGAGGCCCCCAGTCGAGCTCGGCGCCCGACCGCGGGTCCTGGAAGCTCGAGGCCCGGCCCCCCAGGCGCCGGCTGCCTTCCAGCAGCCGCACCGGCACCCCGCTCTCCGCCAGCCGGAGAGCGGCCGAGAGGCCGGCGAAGCCAGCCCCGACGACGACGGCGCTCACCGTTCCCGGTAGCAGCGGAGGGCCTCCCGGAGCTTGACCCAGGCCGGGAGGGGGGGGCGCCAGCCGCCCGGCGGGAAGCCGGCGCCCTCCATCTCTTCGAGCAGGCGGCGGTAGATGCGGCCCATGAGGCGGGCGGGGAAGAGCCGCTCCTTGCCCTCCGCGGGGAGGGCGGCGTCGGCCTCCTGGTAGAACGCGCGGGCGCGATCCGCCTGGAAGCGGAGGAGGGCGACGACCCGCTCGTTGTACTCCCCGCGGCGGAAGGCGTCCGCGCCCACCCCGAAGCGGTCCAGGTCCTCGCGGGGCAGGTAGACCCTCCCCGCCTGGGCGTCGGCCCACACGTCGCGCAGGATGTTGGTGAGCTGGAGGGCGACCCCCAGGGCGCGCGCGTAGCGCTCCGAGGCGGCGGTGCGCACCCCGAAGACGCCCAGGCAGGCCAGCCCCACCGCCGAGGCCACCTTCTCGCAATAGGCGGCAAGGGCCGGGAAGTCCGGGAAGCGCGC
The DNA here is from genome assembly GCA_001790955.1 of Candidatus Tectomicrobia bacterium RIFCSPLOWO2_12_FULL_69_37. Taxonomy (GTDB): domain Bacteria; phylum UBA8248; class UBA8248; order UBA8248; family UBA8248; genus 2-12-FULL-69-37. The sequence goes on along the minus strand of MGDP01000216.1, from coordinate 3,676 downwards.
GCCCTCGATGTCCATCTCCACCCCCTCGCAGACCTCCCGCAGGTGCCGGAGGGAGACCCCGAAGGCGGCGTCCGCCCGGGCGAGCTCGCGGAGGATGGGGTGCCGGTGCCCGCCCTCGCCGAAGCGGGCGAGCGCCTCCTTCCAGCGGACGAGGCGGCGGCGCTTCGGCTCGGGCTCTCCCGGGGCGTCGGCGATGTCGTCCACCATCCGGCAGAAGGCGTAGACCGCGTTCAGGGCGCGGCGGCGCTCGGGCGGGAGGGTGAGGAAGGCCAGGGAGAAGTTCGAGCGGCTGCGCCTCACCACCCAGCGGCAGTAGCCCGCCTCCGCCCGCTCCTCCAGCCGGGGGTCCGCCCGGCGCGCCAGCGAGCGGAGGGGGAGGAAGGCCGCCAGGAAGCAGGCCGCCTTGTCCGCGGCGCCCAGCCGGGGCGCCCTCCGGAGGACGTCGCAGGAGGCCCGCTCGACCGACTCCAGGGCGGCGGCCCCACCGCGCCAGACGGCCCGGAGCTCCCGCCCGAGCGGACCCCGGGCCCTGCGCAGCAGGGGAAGGCCCTCGGCCAGCAGCCGGCGCGCCCGCCCCACCTGGAAGACCATGAGCGCCCGCAGGGCCGGGCTCGCCCTCTCCCCACCCAGCTCCTCCTCCCCGACGCCGAAGGCCGCGAGCTCCTCCTGGGGGAGATAGACGATCCCCCGCAGGTAGTCCGCCTTCACGTCCTGGAGGTGGTTGGCGATCTGGAGGGCGGTGCAGATGGCGTCCGAGGCGCGGAGCATCTCCTCCTCCCCGATCCCCCACATCGCGAGGACGATCCGGCCGACCGGGTTGGCCGAGCGGCGGCAGTAGTCGAGGAGGGCGGCGTAGTCCGGGTAGCGGGGGACCTCCACGTCCTGGCGGAAGGCGGAGAGGAGGTCGCGGAAGGGCTGGACCGGGAGGCCGTGCGCCCGGATGGTCCGGGCCAGGGCGGCGAAGACCGGCCCCTCCCCCCGGCCCTGGGCCGCGGCGCCGAGCCCCCGCTCCATCTCGGCGAGGAGGGCGAGGCGCTCGGCCTTGGGCGCCGCGCCGTCGGCGATGTCGTCCGCCGTCCGGGCGAAGGCGTAGATCGCCGCCAGGTGGGGGCGCATCCGCGCGGGCAGGAGCCAGGAGGCGACGGGGAAATTCTCGTAGTGCGCGGCCGCCAGCTCCCGGCAATACTGGAAGGCGGCCTCCCGCTCCCCGGCGCCCTCCTCCTCCCCGCTCAGCTCGCGGATGAGCGGGGCGTCGGCGGGCAGGAAGTGGAATTGGCCGAGGCGGCTCGGGTGGACCCACGCGTGGCGGGCCACGCCGTTGTCCCTCCCCTCCCCCGCCTTCCACTCGCAGTCGTAGAAGCGAAGATGAACCTCCCGGTCCGGATACGCGTGGCGGGTTTCCCACCGCAGCGGCCCGACCTCGACCTCCACCTCAAGCTCCTCGCGCAGCTCCCGGGCGAGCGCCGCCTCGGGCGACTCGCCCCCCTCGATTTTCCCTCCGGGGAACTCCCAGAGCCCGCCCAGGTGCGCCCCCTGCGGCCGCTGGCAGATGAGGATCTCCCCCCCGCGGCGGACGACCGCGGCGACCACTTCGAGGGTGTCGGGGCCGGTCTTCATCGGATTCCCAAGAGGGCGGGCCTTCCGCGCACGGTTCAGCCGGCCAGCGGCACCAGCCGGGTCTCGAACATGGCCGGCTCGGCCTGCCGAAGCGCCTCGTCCAGATCCATCTGGCTCTCGAACCGGATCGGGGGGACGACGAACCCGGGGAAGAGAAGCTGCACCCCCCCGGACTGGAACGGCCAGGGGGAGAGCTCCATCCTCCCCTCCCCGGAGAGGCGGACCTTCAGGCCTCCCCCCGCCAGCGACAAGACGGCCCCGGGCGGGGGCGCGATCTCGGGCGCGCGGCACGCGATCAGGGAGAGCGTATCACACACCCGCAGAAGCCGGGCCGCCTCCTCCCGGAAGCCGCTCTCCTCGGCGGCGCAGCCCTCGAGGAGGGCCTTCTGCCGCTCATGTTCCTCCCCGCAGAAGCGGCGCAGCAGGGCCAGGTCCTCCGACGGGGCGCCCGCGAGCCCGGCTTCCGCCAAGGCGCAGAAGTGGGCGCTCACCAGGTAGCCCGAGAAGGCGCCGTGGGCCTCGCAGAAGCGGATGCCTTCCGTCCAGACCAAGACCGCCTCCTCGGCCGTCGCCGCGAAGAAGCTCTGGGGAAGCCCCGTGCCCGCGTCGAGCCGGGGGCCGCTGTCGAGCCGGCACCAGCCCACGTCGTGGTTGTCGGCGGCGAAAAAGAGGGGGTCCCGCAGCTGCGGGGAAGGCACCGGGACGGCGGGGGTCCCCTTCCAGCGGCGGGCCAGGGTGCCCGCCGCGCGGGCGTGGTCGTGCTGGTGGATGAGCTGGATCCCTTCCCGCACGGGCCGAACGATCATGGCACGGCCTCGCCCTCCCGGCCCCTCGCCGCGGCGCCGGATCGGGAAGCCAAGGACCACCCGGGCTGATGGAAGATGAATGGATTGCGGAGCGCCTTGGACCCGACCTTGCGGCCACTCTAGCAGGGGCCCCGGCGGGGGACAAGCCGCCCCGCGCGCGGGCCTTGTCCCTGCCCGACCCCTGTGCTAGAAGCCCTTTCTTGCGGAAGTTCAGCCCCCTTCGCCGCGAGAAGAGGACTTTCTGCATGAGCGCCCCGGCCCGTCACCTTGAGCCCGGCTCGGTCGGCCTGACCGAGACGAAGCGCTTCACCCTCCCCGGCCCCTTCCGCACCGAATCCGGGAAGGTGCTGGAGAAGGTCGCGGTCGCCTACGAGACCTACGGCCGCCTGAGCCCCGCGGGCGACAACGCCGTCCTGATCATCCACGCCCTGACGGGGGACGCCCACGCCGCCGGCTACCACGCCCCGGAGGACCCCCGCCCCGGCTGGTGGGACCCCATGATCGGCCCGGGCAAGGCCCTCGACACGGACCGGTACTTCGTCGTCTGCACGAACAACCTGGGCGGCTGCTCGGGCACCACGGGGCCCGCCTCCCTCGACCCCGCCACGGGCCGGCCCTTCGGGATGCGCTTCCCGGTCGTCACCGTGGAGGACACCGTCCGCCTCCAGAAGCACCTCCTGGACGCCCTGGGGGTGAAGCGGCTGCGGACGGTGGTGGGGGGCTCCCTCGCCGGGATGCAGACCCTGGAGTGGGGGCTGCGCTACAGCGGCTTCTGCGACTCCATCATCCCCGTGGCGGGCGCCGCGCGCCTCACCCCGATGGGGGTGGCGTGGGACAAGATCGGGCGCTCCGCCATCATGGCGGACGCGGACTGGATGGGGGGGGACTACCCGCCCGGGCGGGGCCCCAAGAAGGGCCTCAGTGCGGCGCGCATGATCGGCCACATCACCTACCTCAGCGCCGTCATCATGGGGCGCAAGTTCGGCCGCCGGGTGCGGGACGAGGGCAAGCTCCTCCAGGACGTGAACGCCCGCTTCGAGGTGGAGAGCTACCTGGAGTACCAGGGGGGGAAGTTCGTCGGCCGCTTCGACGCCAACTCCTACATCTACCTCTCCCGCATGATGGACCTCTACGACGCCTCGGCGGGCTGGCCGAGCCTCGGCGCCTCGCTCGAGCGCCTGCGGACGAAGTGCATGCTGGTCTGCTTCATCTCGGACTGGCTCTACCCGCCCCAGTGCAGCATCGAGATCGCC
>MGDP01000215.1:2270-5491 GCA_001790955.1 Candidatus Tectomicrobia bacterium RIFCSPLOWO2_12_FULL_69_37 | reverse complement strand
GGCCTCCTCGCCCTCGCCCGGCGGGAGCGGCCCGGCCTCGTGGTGGTGGGGCCCGAGGCCCCGCTCGCGCTGGGGCTCGTGAACCTCCTGGAGAAGGAGGGCATCCCCGCCTTCGGCCCCCGCCAGGAGGCCGCCGAGCTCGAGGCGAGCAAGGCCTTCTCCAAGGAGCTCATGCGGGAGGCGGGCATCCCCACGGCGGAATTCGGGGTCTTCCGCGACCCGGGCGAGGCCAAGCGCTTCGTGCGGGCGCGGGGGGGCGCCTGGGCGGTCAAGGCGGACGGCCTGGCCGCCGGCAAGGGCGTCGTCCTCTGCCCGGACCCGGCCCGCGCCGAGGCCGCCATCGCCGAGATCATGGAGCGGCGCGCCTTCGGCCCGGCGGGGGAGGTGGCGGTGGTGGAGGAGTTCCTCCGGGGGGAGGAGGCCAGCCTCCTCGCCTTCGTGGACGGGGAGCGGGCCTTCCTCCTCCCCGCGGCCCAGGACCACAAGGCCGCCGGCGAGGGGGACACCGGCCCCAACACCGGGGGCATGGGGGCCTACTCCCCGGCCCCCGTCCTCACCCCCGCGCTGGAGGAGAAGGCGATGGAGACCGTCATCTTCCCGGCGGTGCGGGCCATGGCCGAGCGGGGGCGCCGCTACCAGGGCATCCTCTACGCCGGGCTCATGGTGGAGGGGGAGGAGATACGGGTGCTCGAGTTCAACTGCCGCTTCGGGGACCCGGAGTGCCAGCCCCTCCTCATGCGGATGGAGGACGACCTCCTGCCCGTCCTCATGGGCTGCGCCACCGGGAACCTGGGCGCGCGGCCCCCCCGCTTCGACGGGAACGCCGCCGTCTGCGTGGTGATGGCGGCGGGGGGCTACCCGGGCGGCTACCGCAAGGGGGACCGCATCCACGGCCTGGAGGAGGCCGCCGCCGTCGAGGGGGTGAAGGTCTTCCACGCGGGGACGGCCCGGGACGGGGACGGCCACGCCGTCACCGCGGGCGGGCGCGTGCTCGGCGTCACCGCCCGGGGGGAGCTCATCCGGCAGGCCATCCAGCGCGCCTACGCCGCCTGCGGGCGCATCCACTGGGAGGGCGTCTACTACCGCCGCGACATCGGGGCCAAGGGCCTGCGCCACACCGGCGGGAGGATGTGAGCCCGTGCGGGCCCTCGTCATCCTGATCGACGGGGGGGACCCCGCCTACTTCGACCTCGCCGCGACCCCCAACCTCGACCGCCTGGAGCAGGAGGGCGCGCGCCACCTGGTGCGCGCCCAGATGCCCACCGTCACCAACGTGAACAACGTCTCCATGATCTGCGGCGCCCCCCCGGCGCGGCACGGGATCACCTCCAACTACTTCCTCGACCCCCGGACCGGCCTGGAGGTGTTCATGGAGTCGGGGAATTTCCTCCTCGCCCCCACCCTCATGGAGCGCGGCGCGGCGGCCGGCCTCAAGACCGCCGTCCTCGCCTCCAAGCAGAAGCTCATGGACATGATCGGGAAGGGGGCGGACCTCGCGGTGACCGCCGAGGCTCCTCCCGCCTGGCTCCTCGATCGGGCGGGGAAGAAGGAGGATATCTACTCGGGGGAGGTGAACCTCTGGCTCCTGCGGGCGGCCCGGGCGGTGGCCGAGGAGCGCAGGCCGGACCTCCTCTACGTGACGACGACCGACTACATGCAGCACAAGTACGGCCCCGGGGCCCCCGAGGCCCAGGCCCACACCGAGGCGCTGGACGCCGAGATCGGGCGGCTCGTGGACGCCTGGTCCTCCCTCCACAAGGACGGCGCCGTCTTCGTGACGGCGGACCACGGGATGCGGGACAAGCGCCGGGCGCTGGACCCCGGCGTCATCCTGCGCGCCCGGGGGATCACGGCGGACGCGGTGCCCATCATCAAGGACCGCTACGTCCTCCACCACGGCAACCAGGGGGGCTCGGCCTACATCCACCTCAAGGAGGGGGCCGCGGCGGCGGAGGCCCTCGCCGTCCTGCGGGAGACCCCGGGGGTCGAGGAGGCCCTGCCGCGCGACGAGGCGGCCCGCCGCTTCCGCCTCCTCCCGGGGCGGGTGGGGGACATCATGGCGCTCGCGGACGCGGAGACGGTCTTCGGGGTGATGGAGGAGGCCGAGCGGGAGGTCTCGCTGCGCAGCCACGGCTCCCTCCACGAGGGGACGGTGCCGCTCTGGGCGTGGAACGCGCCCTTCTTCTGGCTCTCGGCGGACCCCCACCACTTCGACGCCACCTGGTCGGTGATGGAGGGGATGTAGGGGTGAACCTCGTATTCGCCCCGGTTCTATCGGCCATGCGGGGGGCGATCACAAGGATCGCCCCTACGGCGCACCCCCCGCCGGCGGCCCTCCCGCGTTTGTCCCCTCCCGGCCCATGTGATTTAATCCTTGCCGCTTGCCTGTCTCCACCCCCGCACTCATTGGAGGACGCCCTGTGAAAGCCATGGTGCTCAAAGCGCCCAACACCCCCTTCGTGCTGGAGGACCGCCCCATCCCCGTCCCGGGGCCGGGAGAGGCGGTGTGCAAGATCCTCGCCTGCGGGGCGGGCCTCACCATCGAGCACGCCCGGGCCGGGCGCGCGCCGGCGAACTTCCCCCTCGTCATCGGGCACGAGATCACGGCGGTCATCTCGGCCGTGGGGCCGGGGGTGGACAACGTGAAGGAGGGGGACGCGGTGACGGCCCACTTCTACATCACCTGCGGCCGCTGCAAGTGGTGCCTCAACAACCGCGAGACCCTGTGCGAGAGCTTCACGGGCTACATCGGCCGCCAGGTGGACGGCGCCTACGCCGAGTACATGAAGCTCCCGGCCCGGAACTACATCCACATCCCCAAGGCGCTCGACTACCGGAAGAACGCCGCCGAGGTCTCGGTCATCTGCGACGCCATCGCCACCCCCTACAAGGTGACCAAGCGCGCCCGCATCGCCCCCCTGGAGAACGTGGCCGTCATCGGCGCGGGGGGCGGGGTGGGCATCCACATGGTGGCGCTCGCCCGCTGGGCCAAGGCCCGGGTGATCGCGGTGGACGTCTCCGCCCAGAAGCTCGGCAAGTGCCGGGACATGGGGGCCCACGACGTGGTGGACGCCTCCCAGGGCAAGGTGGCCGAAGCGCTCCTGGAGCTCACGGGGGGCAAGGGGCTGGACGTGGCCATCGACTTCGTCTCCAGCGCCGGCACCCTCGGCGAGGCCGTCAAGGCGCTCGGGCGGGGCGGCCGCCTCGTCACCCTGGGCGGG
>MGDP01000215.1:0-2251 GCA_001790955.1 Candidatus Tectomicrobia bacterium RIFCSPLOWO2_12_FULL_69_37 | reverse complement strand
GTCACCCTGGGCGGGGCGGGCCAGAAGGCCTTCGAGGCCAGCCAGCGGGACATGGTCAACAAGGAGCTCGAGCTGATGGGGAGCCGCTACTGCTCCAAGCAGGAGCTCATCGAGTCGCTCCAGCTCGTCGCCCGCGGGGACTTCTGGCCCCTCGTGACCGAGACCTACAAGCTCGAGGAGGTGGAGAAGGTGCACCAGCGCCTGGCGGCGGGTGCCATCACGGGCCGCGCGGCGGTGGTGATGGACTGAAAATCCCCGCGCCAGCGGTTCAATCCCGCCCCGCGCCGCCAAGACGACCCAAGGGGGATGCGTCCGCATCCCCCTTGTTTTTCCATAAGGGCGAGGTGGCGCGGACAAGGGGGAAAACAGGGCCGGGGGCTCCCGAAGGGAAGCTCTGGTAGAATGGAACGGCAAGAGATACGCGACGAAGGAGGTCCGGCCCATCTTCGCCGAAGAGGCGGACGGGATCGTGGTGGTGACAATTTACGTCTGCCACTCCGGAAGGGAGCGCCGATGAAGATCACCTGCGACCACGAGGTGGATGCGCTCTACATCCGCTTCAAGGAGACCACCGTCACGACCAAGCGCCTCGCCGAGGGGATCGCGGCGGACTACGACGCCGAGGGGCTTTCGCCCGGGGAAATCCTCGACCATACCCCTCGCTTCGGATGGAGGACATCCGGGCGGCGGCCGCCTATGCCGCGGAGCTTGCGCGCGAAAACGTCCGGAAAATCACTGCTTCCCGGAATGAACGCTAAGGCATCATAGCAGAAGCGGTTGCCTTTGGATGGATAGGACATGAACGGAAAAGAGACGCTTCAGGTTTCCAAGGCCCAGATAGAGGACTTCTGCCGGAAGTGGAAGGTGGCGGAACTGCACCTGTTCGGCTCGGTGCTCCGGGAGGATTTCGGCCCCGAGAGCGACGTGGACGTCCTGGTCGGCTTCCTCCCCGGCGCCCCGTGGGGCTTGCTCGACCTGGTCCGGATGGAAGGAGAGCTCTCCCGGCTGTTCGGGCGGAAGGTGGACCTGGTTGAGCGGCCCGCCGTGGAGCGCAGCGAGAACTACATCCGCCGGGGACGCATCCTCTCCTCCCTCGAACCCCTCTATGTCGCGGGATGACACGTATCTCCTGGACATGCTTCTGGCGGCGCGGAAGGTCCGCCACTACGCGGAAAGACATTCCAAGGAGGCCTTTCGGTCGGATGAGTTGATGCGGATGGGCATCATCCACCTGATTCAAATCATCGGGGAAGCCGCCCGCGGGGTCTCGGCGGGATTCCAGGATTCGCACCCCGAAATCCCGTGGCAAGAAGTGGTTGGGATGCGGCACAGGCTCGTGCACGATTACCTGAACGTCGATATCGAGCGCGTTTGGAAGACCGTCGAGGAGGACATTCCGCGCCTGATCGGGCAGTTGGAAATCCTGGTGAAAGATGAAAGAAAATAGCCCCTTGTCTGCTCTGTCACAGCTGCGATGGCGAAGCGCTACACCCATCTGGAGCCGGGGTACTTGAAGGAAGCTGTGAGGATGATGGAAGGGGGGCAAAAAACGGGGGGGAGGGATCATCCGATCCCTCCCCCGTTCTCGTTCCGCGCGCCAGGTGGTGCCTACTGCACGATCCGCCACTGGCCGTCGTCCTGGCGGCAGGCGGTGCCGTAGGCCGACTGCTGCTGGCCGCCGACGACGACCGTCTGCTGGAACTCCCGGCAGTACTGCCCGAGCTGGTTCTGGAAGGCGGGCCGGGGGACCACGGTGCCCATGGCGCCCGAGCGGGGGCCGCGCCACTCGACCTCGCTCCCCGAGCGCATGGACTCCAGGGCCATCTGGGTGCTCTGGTAGGCGAGGCGCCGGTCGTAGTCGTCGAGCTGGAAGCCGATCCGGTTGCCGACGAGGGAGCCGAGGATCACCCCTCCGGCGATGGCGGCCGCCCGCCCCGAGCCCGAGCCGATCTGGGCCCCGATGACGCCGCCCGTGATGGCCCCGAGGACGGAGCCGAAGAACTCGTTGCCGCCCGCCGGGTAGTACGCCGGCGCGGGAGCCGGGTACGCCACCGGGGGATAGTAGTAATGGGGGGGGTAGTAATGGTAGTAGGGGGCCGGGTAGAAGACCGGCCAGCCCACCGAGACGATGAACCGGCTGTGGGAGCGATGCCCGCGCCAGGCCGAGGCGCCGCCCGGGCTCCAGGCGAGGAAGAACAAGGCCGCCAGCGCCGCCACCCCGATGCGTTTCATGGCCGAACCTCCCGGGAAA
>MGDP01000214.1 GCA_001790955.1 Candidatus Tectomicrobia bacterium RIFCSPLOWO2_12_FULL_69_37 | reverse complement strand
CCGCCTGGGCGGGGGGAGCCCCCCTGCGCCTGGGCTTCTACCGGCACGTCCCCCTCGGCTTCTTCTCCACCGAGGGGTTCGGCCACTTCTATACCCACGAGTTCGCCCTCGAGGAGACCACCCACTACGCCGACCGGATGCTCCGCCTGGCCGCCGCCGCGGGGGCCGAGTCCGACCCCGGCGGGTGGAGGATCCACCTGACCGAGGACCAGCGCGGGGCGGCCGGCCGGCTCCTCGCCGAGAGCGGCATCGGAAAAGGGGACGGCCCCCTCGTGGTCGTGAGCCCAGGCGCCAAGTGGGCCCCCAAGCGGTGGGGCGAGCCGCGCTTCGCCGAGGTGGTGGACCTCCTCCAGGAGCGCGGCTGGCGGGCGGTGCTCATGGCGGGGCCGGACGAGAAGGGCCTCCTCGACTCCCTGCGGGGCGCCTGCCGCACCTCCCCCGCCGCCATCTGGCCCCCCGCCCCCCTGGGGACGGTGGCCGCCCTCATGGAGAAGGCCGACGCCTTCCTCGGCAACGACAGCGGCCCCATGCACATGGCGGCCGCCGTGGGCACCCCGGTCGTCGCCGTCTTCGGCCCCACCGTCCCCGGCCGAACGGGCCCGCGCGGGAGCCCTTTCATCCCTCTCTACGCGGCCCTGGAGTGCAGCCCCTGCCCCCTCTACTTCACCCGCGACCACTGCCACCGGGGCCACAACTACTGCATGGACGGCTTCCGGCCCCCCGACGTGGCCGCCGCCGTCGAGCTCTCCATCGAGCGGCGGCGCCCCCCGCGCCGGGCCCGGCCCGCCGCCGGCTAGGCCAGGAAGACCCTCCCCTTCCGCCGGTGGCCCAGCAGCACCAGGAACATGACCTCCCTTCCCCGGGCCGCCGGCCCGAAGAAGGAGACGGTGTCGTCGTCATGGAAGGTGAGGCCGGTCGCGCCGAAGCCCATCCCGCAGGCCGCCAGGTAGAGCCTTCCGCCCATGAGGGCCGCCTCCAGCTGGGCGGCGCGGTAGCCCCGCCCGCCCAGGGCGGCCGTGACGCGCTCCAGATCGCTCAGGAAATACACGTTCACCGCAGCCTCGGCGGCAAGTTCCTGGCCCAGCCCCAAGCCGCCTGCCTCGGATCGGTAGTCTCCCGCCTTGAGCTGCACCAGCCGCTCCCCGGCCCGGTCCAGCGCATAGGCGCCCGGCGGGAGGCCCTCAACCGCGTGGACGATGAGGAACATTCCGTTCAGGGCCGGGGCGCCGGCGGGGAGAAAGTCGGCCGGAAGCGCCCCGGCCGCCCCCCGGAGCGCCGCGGAAAGCTCCTCGAAGCGGAGCGCCCGCTCGCGGTCGAAGCGCCGGACCGAGCCCCGGCGGAGGATCGTCTGATCCACCCCTCCGTGAGGCACCTCCCCCCGCGCCAGCGGAAACGCCCGTCCTCCGGCTTCGCCCGGGACAAACCCCCAGGCGGGGGGCGGCGGGTCATCCCCCAGCGCCCGCGCGCCCTCCCGCCACGAAACCGCCTCCCGGGGATCGGCGAACGAGGTGGCGGCGTGGACTTCCCGGATGAGCGGATAGTCCACCTGTTCCTTCGACAAAGGGGTCGTGCGATAGGCGATGGGAGGGACGGGCGGCGCCTCCTCCGGCGCCTCCGCCGGGCGCCCCAGCTCCACCCAGCAGAGGGCTGCCTCTTGGTCCGGGTCCACCCCGAGGAGATCGTTCACCGGGGCGTCGGCGAACCCCATGACCGTCCGGGCCGGCACCCCCAGCGCCGCGGCGGCGGCGTGGAGGTTCGCCAGCATCGTCCCGCTGTCCCAGTAGCAGTGGCGGTAGGCCCGCGAGCGGTACTTCCAGGCGTTGCGCCAGAAGGTGCTGGTGAGGACGAAGGCGGCCAGGGGCGCGGACGCCTCCCCCGCCGCCCGGGCGAGCGCGGCGCGGAAGTCCCCCGCCCGGAGCCGCCGCGCCGCGTAGTCGTGCGCCCCCAAGTGGTACACGCCCGGGGCAAGGCCTCCCCCCGCGCCCGGCACCGCCCCGCAGACGAGGTAGACCTCGACGTGGTAGAGCGCCCCCGTGCAGGCCGCCGCCCGGAAGTAATGGGCCCTTCCCCCCGCTTCGATCTTCTTCGTCACGCCCGCCGTGAGGAAGAAGAGCCGGGCGATCGCCTCCAGGCGGGGCGCGAACCCCTCGGGCCGCCCCCCGCCCCCAGCGGCCAGGCAGGCCAGGACGGGCGCCTCCGCCCGGGGCGGCTCCGCCGGGAGGGGGATGGGCGCGAGGTCCTCGTACACTTTGAAGGGAAGGGGCTGGTTGTCCCAGTCGAGGTGGTGGGGGTCCGACATGACGCTCGCGGGGGAATGCTTGGTCCGCTCATGGTAGGCGCGGGCCAGCCGCCCGGAATCCGTCTCCACGCGCTCTCCCTCGGGGGAGCGGGCATCGGCGGCTTGCTCCCTGCGCCCCCCACGCATTTCAGACTGAACCCTCCCGGCGGGCCGGGCAAGCCGCCCCCCCGCGCCCCATCTGGCCCGCTGCGCCCCGGCGTGCTACCGTCCCCGCGATGGACGCATCCGCCTCCCTCCGGCATGGCACGGAGTTCGTCGTCGTGCTCGTCCGCCCCCAAGGGTCCGGCAACATCGGCTCCATCGCCCGCTCGATGGCCCACTTCGGCCTCGAGCGCCTGCGCCTCGTCTCCCCCCGCGGGGAGGCCGCGAGCCTCGAGGCGCGCCAGATGGCCATGACGGCCCAGGACCTCCTCGCCCGGGCCGGGCATTTCCCCACCCTCCGGGACGCGACCCGGGACTGCGGCTGGCTGGTGGCCACCTCGCGGCGGCTCGGGCACAGGCGCCTGCCCACCACCGGGCCCCGCGAGGGGGCGCCCTTCCTCCTCCGCCGGGCGGCCGGGACGCGCGTGGCCCTCGTCTTCGGCCCCGAGGACAAGGGCCTGCGGACGGACGAGGTGGACCTCTGCCAGGAGCGCCTCCTCATCCCCGCCCTGCCCGGGACGGACTCCCTGAACCTGGCCCAGGCGGCCCTGCTCCTCTTCTGGGAGCTCTACTGCGCGAAGGCTCCGGCGGAGAGTGGAGCGCTCCAGGCGGCCGAGGAGGCCGAAACCCCCTCCCGGGAGGAGGTCGAAGGGCTGGTCGATCACCTCCTCGCCACCCTGGGGGAGATCGGCTTCCTCCACTACGAGCCCGCCCAGGCGGCCCGCGCCTTCCGGCGGCTGCTCGACCGCGCCCGCCCGGACCGACGCGAGGTGCAGATGCTGCGCGGGGTGCTCCGCCAGCTCGGCTGGCGGCTGGGGCGGCCGGCGGATCGGGAAAAGGAATGAGGCCTGAGGACTTCGACTACGCCCTCCCCCCGGAGGCCATCGCGCGCTACCCCGCGCCCGAGCGCGAGGGGGCGCGGCTGCTGGTCCTTCCGAAGAAGGACGGCCCCCCGGCCCACCGCGCCATCCGCGACCTCCCCCGCTTCCTCCGCCCGGGCGACCTCCTCGTCCTGAACGACACCCGGGTCATGCCCTGGCGGCTCATGGGAAAGAGGGCCAGCGGGGGAAAGGTGGAGGTCTTGCTCATCGAGCGGGAGGGAGGAGGGGTGTTCCGCGCCCTGGTCTCGGCGAACCGCCCCCTCCCCGAGGGGGAGCGGATCCTCCTCCTCGACGGGCGGGAGGCCGTCCTGGGCCCCCAGGGGCGGGAGCGGCGCCTCGCCTTCGCCGAGCCCGGCGGGCTGGAGGCGTGGATCGGGGAGCGGGGGGAGACGCCCATCCCCCCCTACCTGGGGAGGCCGGCCGAGCCCCTCGACCGGGAGCGCTACCAGACGGTCTACGCCCGGGTACCGGGGGCGGCGGCGGCCCCCACGGCGGGGCTCCACCTGAGCGAGGGGCTGCTGGCGGAGCTTGAAGCCGCGGGGGTGGAGCGGGCCGCCCTCACCCTCCATGTGGGCCCGGGCACCTTCCGCCCGGTCAAGGCCGCGCGGGTCGAGGACCACGAAATCGAGGAGGAGGCCTGCTGCCTCCCGGCCGGGACCGCCCGGCGGATCGGGGAGACGCGGGAGCGCGGCGGGCGGGTGGTGGCGGTGGGCACCACCGTCGTGCGCACCCTCGAATGGGCGGCGATGGAGGCGGAGAGAGAAGGAGGAGGAGCGTTGCTCCGGGAAGGGGCCGGACGCGCGGCCCTTTTCATCCGCCCGGGCCACCGCTTCCGGATCGTGGACGCCCTGCTGACGAACTTCCACCTCCCCCGCTCCACCCTCTTGATGCTGGTGTGCGCCTTCGCGGGGCGGGAGCGGGTGCTGGCCGCCTACGAGGCGGCGCGGGAGGCGGGCTACCGCTTCTACAGCTACGGGGATGCGATGCTAATCGCCTGAAAACAAACGTCTTGGGGGGAAGCGGGTGGAGAGCGGTTCGTCTAATAGAAGCGGACGGGGGCGCCGTTGACCGCTTCCTTGAAGTGCTTGCCCGCCTTGAAGCGCACCACCTTGCGGGCGGTGATGGGGGCCTCCTGGCCGGTCTTGGGGTTGCGGCCCACGCGCGGGTTCTTCTTCCGCACCTGGAAGGAGCCGAAGCGGCGGAGGATGACGGACTCCCCTTCCTGGAGGGCGTCCTTGATGGTGTCGATGATGGTCTCGACCGCCTCTTCGGCCTTGACCTTGCTGAGACCCGTGTCGTCCGCCACGAGATTGATGATATCAATCTTGGTCAACGGGATCTCTCCTTCCCATCCTCCGCGTGGGGCGCCGATCCTTGGCCGAATGAGTGCGCCGGCCGCCCGGGCCCCAGGGAGCGGTTCGAGGGGGATGCTCAACAAAATCAGAGTGTAGCAAAGGAGCGTCGGAAACGGCAACTGAAATAAGCCACCCGGAAAAGGAGCCCCGCCCTGCCATGGAACCCTCCCTGCCCGGCCGCATCCGGGGCATCAAGCCCTTCCTGGTCATGGACATCCTCGAGCGCGCCCGCCAGCTCGAGGCCACCGGGCGGGAGGTCATCCACCTCGAGGTGGGCGAGCCCGACTTCGACAGCCCCCCCGCCGCCGTCCGGGCGGCCCAGGCCGCCCTGGCCGGGGGCCGCACCCACTACACCACCGCCCTCGGCCTCCCCGAGCTGCGCGAGGCCGTGGCCGATCACTACAACCGCGCCTACGGCCTCTCGCTCCCCGCCTCGCGGGTGGCCGTCACGCTCGGCACCAGCCCCGGCATGATGATGCTCTTCGCGCTCCTCCTGGAGGAGGGGGACGAGGTCATCCTCCCCGACCCCCACTACGCCTGCTACCCCAGCTTCATCCTCTCGGCGGGCGGGGTGCCCGTGCGGGCGCCGGCGGGGGCGGAGCAGGGCTTCATCCTCCGGGCGCCGGAGGTCCGCCGCCGCATCACCCCCCGGACCCGGGCGGTCTTGATCAACTCCCCCTCCAACCCCACCGGCTCGCGCCTGCCCCGGGAGGAGCTGGAGGCCCTGGCCAGCCTGGGGGTGCCCCTGGTCTCGGACGAGATCTACCACGGCCTGAGCTACGGGGAGCCCGACCACTCGGCCCTGGAGTACAACCCGGACGCCTTTGTGATCAATGGGTTCTCGAAATACTTCGCCATGACGGGCTGGCGCCTGGGCTACCTTATCCTGCCCGCGCGCTACGTGCGGCCCCTGGAGATCCTCCAGCAGAACTACTTCGTCTCCCCCAATCCCTTCGTCCAGCTGGGCGGGGTGGCGGCGCTCCGGGAGTGCGTCCCCGACGCGGAGCGGATGCGGGCCGTCTACGGGGAGCGGCGCAAGGTCATGCTGCGGTGCCTGCGGGAGATCGGGCTCGCCATCCCCCAGGAGCCGGACGGCGCCTTCTACGCCTTCGCCGACGCCCGGGCCTGGGG
>MGDP01000213.1 GCA_001790955.1 Candidatus Tectomicrobia bacterium RIFCSPLOWO2_12_FULL_69_37 | reverse complement strand
GGTCAGCCGGCCGCCCCGCCCCCCAGGCGCCCAGTGGCCCGGGTCAGCTCCCGCAGCCGCCGAGCGAGGTCCGCGGTCAGCTCGCCCTCCCGGAGCCGCCAGGCCCAGTTGCCGTGCAGGGTCCCCGGGTGGTTCATCCGCGCCTCCGAGCCCAGGCCGAGCACGTCCTGGACCGGGGCGACGGCGATGCCGGCGGGGGAGGAGAAGGCCAGGCGGATCATGGCCCAGTGGATCTCGCTCCCGTCATGCTCCAGGCAGCGCAGGGCGAACTCCCGCTCGTGGGGAGGCCTCTTGCCGAACCAGCTTGCGGTCGTGTCGTTGTCGTGGGTGCCGGTGTAGACCACACAGCGGGGGGGGTGGTGGCGGGGGAGGTGCATGTTGTCCTCCCCGCCGTCGAAGGCGAAGTGCAGGACGCGCATCCCCGGGAGGCCGAAGCGGTCGCGCAGGGCGAACACCTGCTCCGTCACCGCGCCCAGGTCCTCGGCGATGAGATCCAGGGATCCGAGGGCGTCCTTGAGCTTCTCGAACAGATCGGCTCCCGGCCCCTCGCGCCAGTGGCCTTCCTTGGCGGTGGGGGCGCCGGCGGGGACTTCCCAGTAGCGGGTGAAGCCGATGAAGTGGTCGAGGCGGGTGGCGTCGAAGAAGCGGAAGGCGGCGCGCAGACGCTCGACCCACCAGTCGTACCCCCGCTCGCGGAGAGCCTCCCAGCGGTAGAGGGGGTTCCCCCAGAGCTGGCCGTTGCTGTTGAAGTAGTCCGGCGGGACGCCCGCCACCGCCTCGGGCCGCCCGGCGGCGTCGAGCCGGAAGACGCCGGGGTTCGCCCACACGTCGGTGCTCTCGTGGGAGACGTAGATGGGGACGTCCCCGATCAGGCCCACGCCCTTCCGGCGGCAGTGCTCCCTCAGCTGGGCCCACTGGCGGAAGAACAGGTATTGGAGGAAGGAGAGGAAACGGATCTCCTCCCCATGCGCCTCCCGCGCGCGCTGGATGGCGGCGTGGTCGCGGGAGCGCAGCTCGGGGGGCCAGTCGGCCCAGGAGGAGGCGCCGAAGCGCTGCTTCAGGACGGTGAAGAGGGTGAAGTCGCCGAGCCAGCCCGCGTTCTCCTCCAGGAAAGCCTCGAGGCTCCCCCGCTCCCCGGAACGGGGGCGCGCCTCGAAGGCGCGGAAGGCCCGGCGGATGAGGGGCTCCTTGATCCGCCACGCCCGGGCGAAGTCGGCCCTCCACACGGGAGCTGCGGCGGCGGGGGAGGCGTCCTCCCGCGCGAGGAGGCCTTCCTCCGCGAGGCGGTCCAAGCTGATGAGCAGGGGGTTGCCCGCGAAGGCGGAGGAGGAACCGTAGGGCGAGCCCCACGCGTCCGCGGGGCCGATGGGGAGCATCTGCCACCACGCCTGACCGCTTTCGGCGAGGAACTCGGCGAAGCGATGGGCGGCGGGCCCCAGGTCCCCCACGCCGTGCCCTCCGGGGAGGGAGGTGGGGTGGAGGAGCAGGCCGCTGGCGCGCGTCTGGAGGCTGAAGGGGGAAGTCATCACCGGCGCCCTGGGGCCACGGGGGTTCGCATGGAGCTGGTCAAGCGCGGCCGTCCCTGGCGGCCCGCTCGGCATACCAGGCGACGGTCCTCTGGAGCCCTTCCTCCATCCGATTCGAGCGGACGGGGCCTTCGATGGACCGGGGGACGGAGGGGATGGCGGCCTGGTGGAAGACGCAGGAGACCCCCGCCGCCGCGCGGGCGCATACCTCCGGGTTCAGGATGCCCTGTGGATGGTCGAGCAGCTCGATGTCGCCCAGGACGTCCTGGAGGTTCTCCCTGCGGCCGGTGAGGAAGCCGCCGAGCACACGGACGGCGTAGCCTTCCCGGAGGAGGGCGCGCACGAGGTTCGAGCCGATGAAGCCTCCGCCCCCGGTGACGAGAACCCGCTCCAAGGAGGCGCTCCTTTCTCCAGCCGGGCCCGCCTTCAGCCCGCCGGCTGGCACTTCCGGAAATATCCGGTCACGCGATGCAGGATCTCATCGAGCCGCACCCTCGGTTCGCAGTCCGCGTTGCCGGGGAGGCGGACCTCGTGTCCCCGCCCCGGCAGCCGGGCCGCCAAGTAGGAGCCCACGAAGCCCGCGCCGCCCGTGATCAGGATTTTCATGGTGCCTCGCGCGCAAGCTCCCGCGAATATGGCTCTTCGTGCCTTGTCTCGTGGAGAACGCCCGGAGGGCGCGGGTCCCTCCCGGAAAGGCATCTCATATACCCAAGGAAGGGGGAGAGAATCAAGCGCGCAGGGGGGTGAGCGGCGTCAGGTCCGCGCGCCTGGCGCCCGCCGAGGCGCACGGGAGGCGGAGGCTCGGAACCCCGTTTCCGGGAATCTGTCCCAAGAATGATGGATACGGATTGAAACCGCACGGGGAAATCGGCCGGGGCGTTTTCCGCGGAATTCTGGCGCGTGGGGCGGGGCCGGCCGCGCCACCGCAGGAGGAACTGCTCGACGCTGAAGCCGAGGCCCATGGCGAGCATGAGGCCGGCGCGGGCAGAGCGGGGCCTTCTTATGGAACTCCGGAGTTCCGCGTTTCTTTCCGGCGGGGGCGAAGGTACAATAATTACTGCGTTCTTTCCTGGAGTCGTGGGGGTGGCCTTGCCCGGTCCCAGAGGGCCGGGCCGGCGTTGCGGGCCCCCGCGCGGCCGCCCTTTCTTCTCCGTCAGGAAGGGTTTCACATGGCGGAAGAACTGCGAGATCTCTCCTCCCGCCAGCAAGAGTTGGCGGAGATTTGCCTCAAGCTGGTTTCCACCCTTTCGTTTTCGGAGGTCTGCCGGCTCGTGGTCCAGGCGGGGGTGGACCTCGTGCAGGCCGACCGCGCCCGGATCTTCCTGTGGCAGGAGGATGGCGACCTGTGGGAGGAGACCGTGGCCGGGAGCTCCGCCCTGCCCGTGCAGGAGCGGGATGAGGCCCGCCGCCGCTTCCGCCCGGGCCAGGGCCTGGCCGGGTGGATCGCCCGTGAGGGGCTCCCCCTCCTGGTGGACGATGTCCGCCGGGATCCGCGCTGGGCCGAGAGCGATTGGGCCGAGCGCAACGACATCCGCGCCTTCGCGGGCGTCCCGGTCCGGTGGGGCTCGGAGACGGCCGGCGTGTTCACCTGCCTGCGGAAGGGGCGGCACCCCTTCACCGGCGCCGACGTGGAGGTGCTTTCCATCCTGGCGGGCTACACCGCGGCCGCCGTGCAGAACGCGCGGCTCCACGAGGAGGCGAGCCGGAGCCGGGACTTCTTCTGGAGCGTGGTCGAGGACAACGCGGACCCCATCGTCGTCACCGATGCCGGGGGGCAGATCATCCACTGGAACCCCAGCGCCGAGAGGATGTACGGGTATTCGCGGGAGGAGGCGCTCTACAAGCACGTGGACCTGATCTCCCCCACGCCTCACGGCACGCAGCCGTTCCGCGACGAAGTGCTCAGGCACGGCGGGTTCCTGCGGTTCGAGACCTGGAGGCGCCGGAAGGACGGCGTCTCGATCCCCGTGAGCCTCACCCTCTCGCCCGTCAAGCAGGCGGACGGGAAGGTCGTGGCCCTGGTGGGGATTCACCGCGACCTCAGCGAGCACCAGCGGGGCGAGGAGGAGCGCACCGCCCACGTCGTCCAGCTGGAGCGGCTCCAGCAGCTCTCCCAGAAAATCGGCGCCAGCCTCGCGCTGGAGGATGTGCTGCGGTTCATCGTCGAGTCGGTCGTCGAGATATTGAAGGTCCCTTGCGCCGTCCTGAATCTCAGGGATGGGGACCGCTTCGTCCGCCGGGCGGAAGTCAACCCGTTCGGGCCCAGGGGCCACGAAACCCGCGCGGCGGGCCAAGGGGCCGCCGGCTGGGTGGCCGAGAGGAATGAAATCCTCTACATCGAGGATGTCCAGGAAAGCCCCCTGTACCGGAACAAGGAATGGGCGAAGAAGGCGGAGCTGGGATCGTACCTGGCCGCTCCCCTTCGGGCTGGCGGCCAGGTCATCGGCATCCTCAACTGCCTGGCGAAGGGCGTCCGCAGGTTCAGCGAGAACGAGGTGTTCCTGCTCGCCAACCTGGCCAACTCCGCCTCGGTCGCCATCCAGAACGCCGAGCGCCACCGGCAGCTCGAGGAGGCCCTGGAGCGGCAGAAGCGGGTCGAGGCGGAGCGCGCCGCGCACATCGTCCAGTTGCGGCGCCTCCAGGATCTCTCCCAGAAGATCGGCGCCAGTCTCTCCCTGGCCGAGGTGCTCCAGTTCGTCGTCGAGTCGGTCAGCGAGCTCCTCGATATCCCCGTTGTTTCGTTGAACCTCCGGGGTGGGGACAAGTACGTCCGCCGGGCGGAGGTGAACCCCTTCGGCCCCAGGGAGAACGAAACCTTCCGGGTGGGCGAGGGGGCGACGGGGCGGGCGGCGCAGATGCAAGAGCCCCTTTACATTGAGAATGTAGAGGAAAGCCCGTTGTTTTCGAACAAGCGATGGGCGAAGCGTGCGGGCCTGGGCTCCTACTTCGGGGTGCCCCTGAGGGGCGGGGAGGCGGTGATCGGGGTCCTCGCCTGCCACACCAAGGGCGTCCGCAGGTTCAGCGAAAACGAAGTTTTCCTGCTCACCACCCTCGCCAACTCCGCCGCCATCGCCATCCAGAACGCCGAGCGCCACCGGCAGCTCGAGGAGGCCCTGGAGCAGGAGAAGCGGAGCGAGGCGGAGCGCGCGGACCACATCGTCCAGCTGAGGCGCTTGCAGGAGCTCTCCCGGAAGATCGGCGCCAGCCTTGCGCTGGACGAGGTGCTGCGGTTCCTCGTCGAGTCGGTCAGCGAGCTTCTCGATATCCCCGTTGTTTCGTTGAACCTCCGGGATGGGGAGAAGTACGTCCGCCGGGCGGAGGTGAACCCCTTCGGGACGAGAGAGCACGAGACCCGCTCCGTGCGCCAAGGGGCCTCGGGATGGATCGCGGAGCGGAAAGAGCCCCTGTACATCGAGGACGTCCTGGAAAGCCCGCTGTTCCTGAACAAGCGGTGGGCGAAGCGCGCCGGCTTGAGGTCGTACCTGGGCGTGCCCGTGATGCGCGGGGAGGAGGTGATCGGGGTCCTCGCTTGCCACACCAAGGGTGTCCGCAAGTTCACCGAGAACGAGGTCTTCCTGCTCACCACCTTGGTCGGCTCCGCCTCGGTCGCCATCCAGAACGCGGAGAGCCACCGGCAGCTCGAGGAGGCCCTGGAGCAGGAGAAGCGGAGCGAGGCGGAGCGCGCGGACCACATCGTCCAGCTGCGGCGCCTCCAAGAGCTCTCCCAGAAGGTCGGCGCCAGCCTTGCGCTGGACGAGGTGCTGCGGTTCGTCGTCGAATCGGCCAGCGAGGTCCTCAAGGTCCCCGCCGTTGCCTTGAATCTGCGGGAGGGGAAGAGGTACGTCCGCCAGGCGGAGGTGAATCCCTTCGGGCCCAGGGAGTACGGGACCCGCGGGATTGCCCAAGGGGCCACGGGGTGGATAGCGGAGAAGAAGGAGCCCCTCTACATCGAGGATGTCCAGGAAAGCCCGCTATTCCTGAACAAGCAGTGGGCGAAGCGCGCCGGCTTGAGGTCGTGCCTGGGCGCGCCCGTGATGCATGGGGATGAGGTCATCGGGGTCATCGTCTGCAACGCCCGGGGCATCCGCAAGTTCGGCGAGAACGAGGTGTTCCTGCTGACCACCCTCGCCAACTCCGCCGCGGTCGCCATCCAGAACGCCGAGCGCCACCGCCGGCTGGAGGAGGCGCTGGAGCAGGAGAGGCGGAGCGAGCGGGAGCGCACCGCCCACATCGCCCAGCTGGGCCGGTTGAGGGAGCTCTCCCAGAAGATCAGCGCCAGCCTCGACCTGGACGAGGTGCTCCAGTTCCTCATCCAGTCGGCGGGGGAGATTCTCCAGGCCCCCTACGTCGCCCTGAATCTCCGGGAGGGGGAGAGGTTCGTGCGCCGGGCCGCCGTCAATCCTTTCCCCGGCCCCCGGGGGTTTGAAACCCGCGTGGCGGGCCAAGGGGCCGCGGGGTGGGTGGCCGAGAAGAAGCAGGTCCTCTACATCGAGGATGTCCGGGAAAGTTCCATGTACCAGAACCGGGAATGGGCGAAGAGAGCGGGCTTGGGCTCGTTCCTGGGGGTTCCGCTCATGGGCGGCGGCCAGGTCATCGGCATCCTCAACTGCCTGACGCAGGGCGTCCGCAGGTTCACCGAGAACGAGGTGTTCCTGCTCACCACCCTGGCCGACTCCGCCTCCATCGCCATCCAGAACGCCGGGCACCACCGCCAGCTCGAGGAGGCCCTGGAGCAGGTGAGGAGGAGCGAGGCCGAGCGCGCCGCCCACATCACCCAGCTGGGGCGCCTGCAGGAGCTCTCCCAGAAGATCGGCGCCAGCCTCGCGCTGGACGAAGTGCTGCAGTTCGTCGTCGAGTCGGCCAGCGAGATTTTCAAGGTCCCCTGTACTGGCCTGAGCCTCCGGGAGGGGGATGAGTTCGTCCGCCGGGCGGAGGTGAACCCCTTTGGACCCAGGGAACGTTTCGTATCTTCCGGGCTGAGCGGAGGGACGACGAGAGGTAGGGTGGCTGAAGCGGAGGGCCATCTCTACATCGAGGATGTCCGGAAAGATCCTCTGTACAAGAACCGGGAATGGGCGGCAAATGCGGGGCTGGGCTCATACTTGGGCGTTTCCCTGAGAAGCGGTGGCCAGATGATCGGCGTCCTCTCTTGCATGGCGCAGGAGGTTCGCAAGTTCACCGAGAACGAGGTGTTCCTGCTCACCACCCTGGCCAACTCCGCCTCCATCGCCATCCAGAACGCCGAGCGCCACCGCCAGCTCGAGGAGGCCCTGGAGCAGGTGAAGAGGAGCCAGGAGATCGCCAGGCGCGCGGAGAGGCTGTCCGCCCTGGCGATGCTGTCGGAGGGGGCGGCGCACGAGCTGCTGAACCCGGCGAACATCATCGGCCTGCACGCGCAGCGGATGCAGTGGGAGAACGAGGAGGGGAGCCCGGGGAGCAAGACGGCGGAGGTGATCTTGCGGAACGTGAAGCGGATCACCCGGATCTGCGACGCCCTGCGCCAGTTCTCGCAGGACAGGCCCCCGGGCCAGGAGCTGCTCGAGGCGAACGCCCTGGTGAAGGAGGTGGTGGAGCCGCTGGAGCCGGAGATGCGCCTCCACAGCATCCAAGACGAGATGGAGCTGGGGAAAGCGCCGAGGCGGGTGATGGGCGACCCCGCTGAGTTGCGGCAGGCCCTGTTCCACCTGGTGCGGAACGCGATGGACGCCATGCCGCGCGGCGGGAAGCTGAAGGTGGCCACGCGGGAGCTGGAGGAGGAGGGGCGGCTCTGGTGGGAGGCGCGTGTCTCGGACACGGGAGAGGGCATCCTGCCGGAGAACCTCTCCCGGATCTTCGACCCCTTCTACACGACGAAGCCGCCGGACAAGGCGACGGGGCTGGGGCTCTCGGTGACCCACGGGATCGTTGAGCGGCACGGAGGGAAGCTGTGGGCCGAGAGCGCGCCGGGCCAGGGCGCCGCCTTCGTCCTCCGCCTGCCCGCGGCCCAGGAGGCGTGAGGAGCCGTCCACCGGCCCCGGGAAGACCCCGGCGGCCTTTCCGCTAGCGGTCCTTCAGCTCGATGCGGATCCCCTCGAACATCCGCGTGTCCTGATTCTCGACCGCGTGGATGCCCTCGGGCTCGATGTAGATGGGGACGCCCTCGCGCCGGGTGCCCAAGGGGGGGACGACCTCCATCTTCTCGGTGTAGTACACGATCTTGGGCAGGCTGGTGATGATGAAGACGCTGGGCCACTTATGGGTGTGCATGTGCTCGAGCTGACCCGGCGGGATGGTGACGCGGATCACGCGCACCCGGTCGTTCTCGATGAGCACCTCGTGGTTCTCCGGGGCCGCGGCGACGGCGTCGAGCTCCTCGGGGGTGCCGGGGATGTAGGGGGGGCGTCCGATCCGATCGTCCTTGGTCGCGGGGCTGTTCACGGCCATCGTCGTCTCCTCCCGTTCGCGGGCGTGCCGCGCCGGCTCTTGGGGTGTGCGGACAGTATAAGAGAATCCGGGGGGCGTTTCGAGGGCTCCTCTTCCCTCCCCGTGCTAGAATGCCGCCCGTCCCTCCAGGCTTCCTGCTCAAGCGGCCTTGTGAAGAAGGACCCGGCGGCATGAAGCTCGGCTATGTGGTGGCCACCTCCGACGTGAAGTCCGCCCGCCTGCCGAGCGCCCAGGGAGACCTGGCCGAGAACCTGCGGCTGCTCGCCGGCATCGGCTACGAGGGGGTGGAGCTCTCGATCTGGCGCCCGGCCGACCTGGACGCCGCCCGGCTCGAGAGGGAGGTCGCCGCCTCGGGCCTCGCCGTCTGCTGCGTGCACACGGCCGCGATCGGCTTCGAGGACAGGCTCTGGCTCTGCCATGAGGACGAGGAGGTCCGCCGGGCGGCCATGAAGCGGCTGAAGGAGGCGGCGGACCTGGCCGGCCGCTTCGGGGTGGATGTAGCCGTCGGCTCCTTCCGGGGGAAGCTGCTGGAGGGGGAGGGCCGCGAGCGCTCCCTGGGCTGGATGCGGGACGCCTTCCGGGAGGGCGCCGACTACGCGGCGGCGCGGGGCCTGCGGGTGCTGATCGAGCCCTACAACCGTTTCGTCACCAACTTCGCGAACAGCGCCGAGGAGAGCGCCGCCTTCGTCCGCGGGATGAGGCACGAGGGCCTGGGCCTGCTCCTCGACACCTTCCACGTCAACATCGAGGACCCCTCCTTCGGGGGCGCCATCTACGGCGCGAGGGACTGCCTCTTCCACATGCACCTGACGGACAACAACCGCATGTACCCGGGGGCCGGCCACATCCCCTTCGCCGAGGTCATCGGCGCCCTCAGGGCCATCGGGTACGGCGGCTACCTCTCGATCCAGATCGCCCAGAAGCCCGACTTCCGCACGGCGGCCGCGCGCTCCCACGGCCACATCCGCAGCCTCCTGTGAGGCCGGGGCGCCTCCGGCCCCTCCTCCCCGGAATATGCTAGGATCCGGGCGATCCGCCGGTTGCAGCCGCCGAAGAGATGAGGCTTCGCAGGGTCTCCGTGCGGGAGGCGCTGCGTCTGCTCCGCCGCCATGAGGGGAGGTGTGTCGCCGCCATGAGAGGATTCTGCAAGCGCCAGCTGCTTTGGCTCGCCGTGCTCCCGCTGCTCGCCGTCTTCGCCCCGCCGGCGGAGGCCCAGATGCGGGAGGGCCCGGGCCGGTGGGTCAAGAAGGCCTCCCTGCCCATCCCCCGCACCGAGATCTCCGTCGCCGAGCTGGACGGGAAGATGTACGTCGCCGGCGGCTACGTGCCCGGCAGCGTCACCTCCTACCTCCTCCACGAGTACGACCCGGCCACGGACAAGTGGCGCGAGCGGAGGCGGATGCCGCTGGGCCTCAACCACGTGGGCCTGATCGGCCACGAGGGCAAGCTCTACGTGTTCGGGGGGTTCATCCGCCAGAACCAGGACCCCGTGGCGAACGCCTTCGTCTACGATCCCAAGACCGACGAGTGGAAGGAGATTGCCCCCCTCACCTCCAAGCGCGGCGCTATCGCCCTGGCCTCCCTGGGCGGGAAGATCCACCTGCTCGGCGGGGCGGTCGGCGTCGGGTTCAGGATGCGCAAGAGCGTGAACCTCCACGAGGTGTACGACCCGGCCGCCAACAAGTACGCCTCGCGGGCGCCCCTGCCGGAGCGCCGCGACCACATGGGGCTGGTCGTGGTGGACGGCAGGCTGCACGCCTTCGGGGGCCGCTACGAGAGCTTCGCCAGCAACTCCAACCTCCACGACGTGTACGACCCCAAGGCGGACAAGTGGACCCCCCTGGCCCCCCTGCCGACCGCCCGGAGCGGCTTCGCCTACGGGCTGCTCGACGGGCTGATCGTGGTCATCGGCGGGGAGGGGATGAAGGGGGTCTTCAACGAGAACGAGGCCTACGATCCCAAGGCCAACAAGTGGCGCACCCTGATCTCCATGCCCTACCCCCGCCACGGGACGGGCGCGGCGGTGATCGGCGAGGTCATGTACGTCCCGGGCGGGGGGCCCGTGCGGGGCGGGAGCCGCCTGACCGAGGAGCACGAGGCGTTCTCGCTGAAGTAGGCGGGAGGAGCGGCGCCGGGCGCCCTCACCCCGCGGCGGGGATCTCGAAGGCCTTCACCGTCATCGCGATCATGGCGTAGAAGCCGAGGGCCGCCGTCAGCTCGACGACGCCTCGCTCCCCGAGCGCCTCGACGGCCCGGGCGTAGGCCGCGGCGCCGGCGGCGCGCGCCTCCAGCAGCTCGGTGCAGAAGGCGAAGACGGCCGCCTCGTCGTCCTTCTTGAAGAGGGGCGTCCGCCCCGCCCCGATCGCGGCGAGGACCTCCGGGCCGAGCCCTGCCTTGAGCCCCCGAGCCTCGTGCGCCTGCCAGGCGTAGCGGGCGTCCCAATGCCGCACCGCAATCAGGATCGCGAGCTCCACCAGCCGGGCGGGCAGGGAGAGCCGGTCTCTCAGCAACCGGATGGTCGCGAGCATGTGGTCCGCCAGCTCGGGGCTGCGCACCCAGGCCCCGAAGGGCCCGCGCACCGTGCCCGCCGCGCCCTCCGTGATCTCCAAGAAGCGGCGCCGCTGGTTTTCGGGCATTTGGTCGAGGGACATGCTCGCGAGCCGGCTCATGGACGGGCTCCCTGGATGAGGTCGGGGGCACGTCTTCTACCACTTCCGGGGGGAGTTTCACAGGCCGGCGGGCGAGGAGGGGTCGGGGACCCTGGATTGACCGGAAGGGCTTGAAAAACTTGGCGGGAACGCGTGGGAGTCGAACTCACCTGCGAACGTGTTTGCCCCCCACACTGGATTTGAAGGGTGGCGTGCGGAAAAGCCGATCCTTCGCCACAATAGCATAAATATGGCGCAGTATCCCTCCCGGAAATCCTGATCCCCAAAGTCTCCAGTTCTGAATCTTAGTTCCAATATCTGGGCCGGAAAAAACTCCTTGACCTTCCAGTATACTGGAAGGTGTAGGTTGTCTTTCGTGAGGAGCTCTCTCTGGAGAATGGCCATGCAGATTGGAGAGTTGGCGAAGGCGGCCCAGGTGCCGCCCAAGACCATCCGCTACTACGAGGACATCGGCCTTCTCCCGGAGGCGCCGCGCACCGAGGGCGGCTACCGCTGCTACGGCTCCGAGGCTGCCGAGCTCCTCCGCTTCATCCGCAAGGCCCAGTCACTAGGGCTCACCCTGGCGGAGATCAAAGAATTGGCCGAGATCCGAAGTGCTGGGAACCTCCCCTGTATGCATTTGCGTTCCCTCCTCGAAACCAAGGTGGCCGAGATGGAAGCACGTATCCGCGAGCTGACGAAGCTGCGCGGCGAGATGCGCAAGACGCTCGATGCGTGGGACGAGCAACTGAAGGACGGCCAGAGCGCGGTGGTCTGCCCCCACATCGAGGACCGCCCGG
>MGDP01000212.1 GCA_001790955.1 Candidatus Tectomicrobia bacterium RIFCSPLOWO2_12_FULL_69_37 | reverse complement strand
GAGCGGGAGCGCGAGGCCCACATCGGGCGGCTGAGGGACCTGAACGGCCTCATCGCCCAGATCTCCGCCAGCCCCGGCCTGGACGAGGTGTTCCGCCACGTCGTCCGCTCGGCGGCGGATTTCCTCGGCGTGGACTTCGCCGTCCTCTTCACCGCGGAGAGCGGCAAGCTCGTCTACCGCGCCGACCACGGCGGCTGGCTCGCCGCGGGCGCGCCCGCGGCGGCGACCCCTGGAGGGGGCACCGATACGGTCTTCCGGTCGGGTGAGCCCGTCTTCATCGAGGATGTGACCCAGGTCCCCGCCTGGCGGAACCGGCCGTGGGCGGTCAAAACGGGTATCCAGACCTTCCTGGGAGTGCCGCTCAAGGCGGGGGGAAACATCATCGGCGTCCTCAGCACGATGTACCGCAAACGGCAGACATTCTCCCCGGAGGAGATCGACCTGCTCTCCCTCCTCGGGAACCACGCGGCCATCGCCATCGAGAAGGCCAGGCTTCACGAGGACATCCGGAAGGGGCTGGAGTTCTTCCGGAGCGTCCTCGACGCGAGCGGCGAGCCCATCGACGTGATCGACACGGAGGGCCGCATCCTGATGTGGAACCCCGCGGCGGAGGCCCTGTTCGGCTACCCGGCGGCGGAGGTCGTCGGGAAGACCTCGCGCGAGACGATCCTCCCCGAGGACCAGCGGGCCCAGCGGGACGAGATGGTTTCCCGGGCCATCGCGGGCGAGCAGATGAGCTACGAGACCTGGCGCCAGAAGAAGGACGGAACGCTCGTCCAGGTCCGCATCACGACCTCTCCCGTCCGGGACGCCGGCGGCAAGACGGTGGCCCGGACCGCCATCTTCCAGGACCTGACCGGGCAGAAGCGGGCCGAGCGGGAGCGCGAGGCCTACATCGAGCGGCTGAAGGCCCTCAACGGCCTCATCGCCCGGATCGCCGCCAGCCCCGGCCTGGACGTGGCGTTCCGGCACGTGGTGGACGCGGCGGGCTTCTTCGGCGCCGACTACGCCGTCCTGTTCACCGCGGAAAACGGGAATCTCATCTACCGCGCCGACCACGGCGGATGGGCCGAAGGGCGGGAATCCACCGAGCCGCATCTCCTCGGCGGCGCATACCGCGTCTACCAGACGGGCCAGCCATTCTGCACCGAGGACATCAGCAGCGACCCTCTCTGGCGCTCGATGAGCTGGGCCGCCGCCCAAGGCATCAAATCGTACCTGGGGGTCCCGCTCAAGCATGAAGGGGAAGTCGCCGGCGTCCTCGGCACCATGTACCGCGCGGCCCGCAAATTCTCGGATCAGGACATCGAGCTGCTCTCCCTCCTGGCGAACCACGCGGCCATCGCCATCGAGAAGGCCCGGCTCCACGAGGACATCCGGAAGGGGCTCGAGTTCTACCGGAGCGTCATCACCTCCAGCGTGGACCCCATCCTCACCCTCGACGCCCAGAACCGCATCCTGTCCTGGAACGAGGCCGCCGAGGAGCTGTTCGGCTTTTCGGCGGAGGAGGCGATCGGGAAGACGACGGACGAGACGTTCCTCCCCGAGAACGAAAGGGCCGCGAGGGACGCGGCGGTGGCCGAGGTCATGCGGGGCGGCAAGAACGTCCGCGAGACCGTGCGCCGGCGCAAGGACGGGAGGCTCATCCCCGTCCGCCTCACCTCCTCCCCCGTCCGGGACGCCGCCGGCGGCGTGGTGGCCCGGACCGCCGTCTTCCAGGACCTGACCGGGCAGAAGCGGGCGGAGCGGGAGCGCGAGGCCCACATCGGGCGGCTGAAGGCCCTGAACGGCCTCCTCTCCCAGATCTCCGCCAGCCTCCAGGTGGAGGAGGTGTTTTCCTTCGTCGCCCAGGCGGCGGTGGACATCCTGAATCTTTCCCTCGTGGACTTGCTCGTTCAAGACGACCAGGAAGACCTGGTGGCGAAGGCGCATATCGGCAAGCTGGCCCAAGCCATGAGCATGGAACGGATACCAAAAGGCCAGGGCCTCGCCGGCCTGGTCGTCCGCCGGGCCGAGCCCGTATATATCCGGGAGGTGGCCGAGTCGCCGGAATTCATCCGCAAGGAAGAGGCGCGGAGGCTCGGCATCGGCTCATTCCTGGGAATCCCGCTGAAAGTCCGGGGTGAAGTGATAGGCGTGCTGAACGGCATGACTGAGGGCGCGCGGGATTTCACCCAGGAAGAAATCGACCTGGCCATCTCCCTCGCCAACGGCGCCGCCACGGCCATCGCCAACGCCCAGGACCACGCCCGGCTCCAGGACACCATCGAGCAGCTCCAGCGGGGCCAGGCCATGCTCGTCCGGGCGGAGAAGCTCTCCACCATCGGCACCCTCACGGCGGGGGCGGCGCACGAGATCCTGAACCCGGCCAACATCATCGGCCTGCACGCCCAGCGGCTCATGTGGGAGAACGCGGAGGGGAGCAGCCCCCACCAGTCGGCCCAGGTCATCCTCCGCAACGTCGAGCGCATCAGCCGCATCTGCGAGGACCTGCGCCGCTTCTCCCGCGACGAGGCCGCCAAGCGGGACCCCTTCGACCCCGACGACACCCTGCGCCAGTGCATCCGGCCCCTGGAGAGCGAGCTGCGGCTGGCGAGCATCGAGGTGAGCGACAAGCTGGCCGGGAAGGCGCCCATCATCCTCGGCGACAAGAACCAGATCCTGCAGGTCTTCTTCAACCTCCTCCGCAACGCCAAGGACGCCATGCCCCAGGGCGGCACCCTGACGGTCGCCTCGCGGGAGGCGGCCGGGGACGGCGCGAGGTGGTGGGAGACGCGGGTGAGCGACACGGGGACCGGCATCCCCCCCGACACCCTCCCCCGCATCTTCGACCCCTTCTTCACCACCAAGACCGAGGACAAGGGGACGGGCCTGGGGCTCTCCGTCTCCTACGGCATCATCGAATCCCACGGCGGCAGGATCTGGGCCGAAAACAACCCCGAGCGGGGCGCGACGTTCTTCGTGTGGCTCCCCATCAAGGAGGAGGAGGATGGACAAGCAGCTTCCGCGCATTCTGGTGGTGGATGACGAAAGGGACGTCGTCGACTTCCTCGCCTCGGAGCTCGCGCGGCGGGAGTTCGCGGTGGAAACCGCCTTCTCCGGCGAGGAAGCCATCGAGAAGATGAAGGCGCACCGGCCCCACCTCTTGCTCCTGGACATCCGGATGCCGGGCATGGGGGGGATCGAGGTCCTCCGCCAGGCCAAGCAGATCGACCCCACCGTCGGGGTGATCATGGTGACCGCCGTCCACGAGGAGGACATCGCCAAGAGCGCCATGGCCCTCGGCGCCCACGACTACATCACCAAGCCCATCGACTTCAACTACCTGAACATGGTGGTGATGACCAAGATCATCCAAATGCTGGGGTAGCCCGCCGGCCTGTTCGAAGTCCGTAGGGGCGGGTTTGAAACCCGCCCCTACAGACGAATTGCACGGTCCGCAGGCGCGATAGGGTCCGTAGGGGCGTATTGCAATACGCCCCTACAAATGCGCCGGACGGGCTATCCCTTCCCCTCCTCTCCCCTGGGCGCGCCCGCCCGCCCCATTCTGCTATCCTGTCCGCGTTGCCTGACCGATCGGCCATCATCAAACGGGAGGCATGGATGGATTCCCTGGAGAACAGGACCGCCCTGGTGACGGGGGCGAGCCGCGGCATCGGCGAGGCGTGCGCCCTGGCCCTCGCGCGGGCGGGCTGCGCCGTCGCCGTGAACTACCGGGTGCGGGAGCGGGAGGCGGAGGGGGTCTGCGCCCGGATCCGCGCGCTGGGCGGGAAGGCCCTCCCCTTCCGGGCGGACGTCTCCCGGGCCGCCGAGGCCAGGGCCCTGGCCGGAGCCGTCCAGGCCGCCCTGGGGCCGATCGCCGTCCTCGTCAACAACGCGGGCGTCGCCCGCAAGCGCGCCCCGCTCGAGATCACCGAGGCGGACTGGGAGGAGGCCCTCGCGGTGAACCTCACCTCCGCCTTCCTCCTCAGCCGGGAGGTGCTGCCCGGGATGCGGGAGCGGCGCTGGGGCCGCATCGTCAACGTCTCCTCGGGCGCCGCCTACACCGGCGGCGCCGTGGGCCCCCACTACGTGGCCTCCAAGGCGGGGATGATCGGCCTCTCGCGCGCCTACGCCGCCGCCTTCGTGAAGGAGGGCATCACGGTGAACGCCGTCGCGCCCGTGGGCATCGAGACGGAGATGCAGACCCGGGACCTCGGCCACACCGCCCCGCGGGCGGCCATCGGGCGCTTCGGGACCCCGGAGGAGGTGGCCGAGGCCGTCCTCATGCTGGTCCGCAACGGCTACATCACCGGCCAGACGCTGCTCATCAACGCGGGCGGCTACATGACCTGAGCGGCTCCGGGGCGCGGTCCGCCCGGCATTCTTTTCTCCCGGGGGGATGCTCCGCGGCCGCCTGGCGGCCGGGTCTCATGATGATACGAAAAAATGTCAGGACCATCCGAGGAGTAACCGTAGCGCAAGAATCGTTTGCCACTATATTAGGAGGGAGATATCTGATTTTCGAACCGGCCCCGCTTTACATCGAAAGGCGGAAAAATTGACTGACGCCGCCGGGAACCAGCGCCTCTGCCGCTACGAATTCGACGACCCCCCGATATTGGTGGAGATTCCGGACCTCTCCCTGGTGATGCTGGAGCCGAAAAACATCAGCTGGGGGGGATTCGAGGTTCCCGAGGGAAAAATCGACACGCTGGGAGCCAAGGTGAATCCGGCCGGCCTGCTCCGCCATCCCGAGCCCGGCATGAGGGTGGACTGCGGCCTGGAGGTGATGGACCAAGACTTCCAGGGCCTGATGGCGGAAATCCCCTGGGTGGCCGCGGACAAGGAGAACCCCTCCGCCTGGACGTTCGGGCTGCGCATCGCCGTCCCCGAGGACCAGCTGGCCGGTTTCCGGAGCGCGATGAAGCGCTCGTTCTTCAAACTGCGCCCCGAAAAACTGCCGCAGCCGCGCGCCGGCTGACGCGCGGAAGGCCCGGCCCCGCCCTACTTCCTCACCCAGCAGGGATTCTCCTCGCCCTCCCTGAGGTGCTGGCACAACTCCACCACGAGCCCGCCCGAGGTGGCCGGCCCGGTGAAGGTGATGATCGCCCGGCGCGAGCCCGAGGCGCCCAGGGGGGCGGGACCGGAGCCATTCTGAAAATTCTCAAAATGCCGAAATATTCACAGAAATAGCGACCCGGATCACACTATGCGAAACCTTCCCCTTGGCCGGGCGGCCGGGCGGTGGGATAATGCGCCAAAGTCATCACATGCCCGGCGGGCGGGAAGATTTCCCGCGCCGCGTCTATTCAAAAGTTTATGCCAAGGGAGGAAGCGTCATGCGGCACCGTGGAGTGTTTCTGTCGGGTTTCTTGTTGGCCGCCCTTGCGATCGCCCCGGGCGTGGGCCGCGCCGCGACGCAGACCTGCATAGAGGGCAACAAGATAAATCTCAGGGCCAGCTACGGCCTGAACGTGGGGGCCTCCATCAGGATTAAGGGAGTTAGTGCCTCCGACGCATATTTTGTTTTCGCGAGAGCGGTGTTGTACCAATCAAAAAGCGGGAAATTCGTTTGGCTGTCCTGTGATTACGTTTTCAAGAGAAAGGACAATCATCAATATCTCACCACGTTGAACGATTTTCATGTCGGAAACTCAAAATTGGGGATCAGCAATAAATGCAAGCCGCGCTTCCCGGCCAACTGGACCACCTATACGGACAGCCGGGGTGAGATCATGAAAACCTGCATAAAGGAGAACCGGGGGCTCTGCGAGCTGGCCTGCTGAGGCCGCCGTCAGGACGCAAGGGGAAACGAGGGGGGCTCCGGCCCGCGCCGGAGTCCCCCGTTTTTTCCGGAGCGGGAAACGGGACTTGGCCAGCCGAGACGAACGAGCAGGAGCGCCCCGACCCGGCGGGAGCGGCGGAGGCGGAGGGTTGAAAATTTACTTTGGCCGCGGGAAGATAGGATGTCGGCGCGATGCAGGGGATGGCGGATGGAATACTACCGAGAGGCCGGGCCCCGTCTCTCCTTTGGCAGCCAGCCGGGAGAGGATGACCTCCGGCAGCTCGCCTCCAAGGGCGTCAAGACGATCCTCAACATCCGCCTGCCCGGCGAAGAGTCGGCGCTCCCCTTCGAGAGGGACCGCGAGCTTGCCGAGTCGCTCGGCATGGCGTACGTGAACATCCCCGTCAGCCGGGAAGAACTCACCGAAGCGGTCCTGCTGGAAGTCCACAGAACTCTCAGCGAAGCCAAGGAAAAGGGCCCTGTCTTCATGCACTGAAGAGAGGGCGAGCGGGCCGGGATATGCTCGCTATTTCATCTCGCGGAGGAGAGCGGCTGGAAAGCCGATCAAATCATCAAGACGGCGGAGGCGATCGGGTTCGACTGGAGAAGCAGCGGCCCCCTGGGGAAAACGTTCGAGGATTTCATCAACCGGCATTTCTGACCCCGGATTTCCCCTGCGGATTCCCGGTTTTCCCGCCTTTCATGCGGATGGCGGTTCATAATACAAGCGCTGAATCCTTCCTGCCGCCCGGTTGTGGCCTGCCCCCGGTTGCGGCGCCGCTCCGCCCGGGAGAAAAGGGGTTCCCGCCCTCGGCCGGAACCCCTTTGCGTTTTCTGGAGCGGGAAGCGGGATTTGAACCGTGGCGCCCGGTTTCCCAAAGAGCCAAGCGGGGCGTGGCCTTTTCCTCTTGAATCAACCGCTTGGGGAAAGCCGTTCATCCGAATCCGTAGGATTGAATCCCATCCCGTCCCGCCCCATCGTGCGGGCTTACGGCACGATAGCGGCACGGGGAAAACCCCTGCTCACCCTCCTTCCGGAGCGGGGCCGGGGCTCCGTTCTTTCGGAACACCATTCTCTCCCGGCGCCTGGGTTTCCCGTCCCAACTGGGTGGAATCGGACTCCAGAACCGAGCGCGCCATCTCCGCGAAGCGCACGAAGTAGGGCTCCATCGCGGCGGCGGCCACATCGGCGCAGAAGCCCAGCGCCCAGGCCAGTAGATGCCCCCGCAGGAAATCCCCTTGCGCCGCCTGAATCGCCAGGGCCCCTGATTCATCCGCCTTGTCCCACCGCCTGGCCTCTTCGGCCGCCAGATGGCTCATGAATTCGAACTCCACGGACAAGTGGTCAGGAAAGACATTCTTCTTCTCGTCCACTTGATAGCCGAAGCGGGCGTAGAAATCGGCCACGGCGACCGTGTGGTCGCCCCAGAAACGTCCCTCGCCACGCTGGACGGACTCGTTCGGCACCAAGTGCCTGCCGGGCCCCAGGAAAAGCCGCGTGAACTCGATTCCCAAGTCCTCGGCGAGTTTTTCCTCCGGAGTGTCGAGGAAAACAGGGCCGAATTCGAGGCCCGCCGCCGCTAGGTTCTGCCGGGTGTCCGCGCTGCGAAGCTGGCGGAGGGTGGCCCCCTTGGGCTCTTCGGCGAAAACAAGGGCCAGGAGGCGGTAGATCCGGGACCTGCTTTCCGCAAAATCCCTCATGCCGCCGGGGCCGCGCCCGCTCATGACCGCTCCTTCCATCGGACAGAGGGGCGGGACCGAAGACCCCGCCCCTCCGGGCACCCGCGGTTACGCCCGCTCGACCTTTACGACGGTGTCCATCCAGGCCAACTGCCCGCTGATGGGGTCGGGGTGGTTGGGGATGATCCAGTTGGGATGCGCGCCGTTGTCCTTCCACCAGATTTGCTCATCCTTCCGCTCCGGGAAGGGAGTCTTGCCGGAAGCGTAACGCCCGTAAGCCCAGTGGCCGCAGTGCATGCTGACGGCCACGGTACCGGGATGCACCCCCTCTGTCAGCCGCGCCTTGGTCTTCAGCTCCCCGACGGCGCTCCTGATCCGGATCTCGTCGCCGTTCTTGATGCCGCGCGCGGCGGCCGTCTTGGGGTTCAGCCAGGCGGGGTTGCTGTGGAAGATCTCGGTCAGCCACTTGCAGTTCTGGCTGCGGGAGTGGATCTGGGCGTTGACCTTGAAGGTGGTGAGGATGAGGTCCTCCGGCCCCATTTTCTTGTGCGCGGTGATGGGCAGGTAGCTCGGCAGCGCCGGGAAGCCCTTCTTCGCCAGGAACTCCGACTTGAGCTCAATCAGTCCGCTCTTGGGGATCTTGTCCGGCTTGAAGCCGGCATAGGCCTTTCCCTTCACCATCTGGCCCACGTACTGTTTGTCGGACTTGTAAGCGTCCCCGCCCTTGAAGATGACACCCGTCTTGGGATCGACCTTCGTCCCCTTGAGCGCCGCTGCGGAGAGCTCCTTAGCGTGCTTCTGGTATTCGACTTTGTTGTTCTGGACAAAAACGCCGTCGCGCCGGATGCGGTCAAACCCGCCCGCGTCCTTGAGGCCCGCGGTCTGGGCCGCCGCCTGGCGCATGTAGTCCTCGGAATCCTTCCAGGGCAGGAGCTTCGGCATGTCCTCCCCGATCCTCCGGGCGAGGTCCAGCAGCACGTCCTGGAAGGCCCGCGCCTCGCCCAGGGGCTTCACCACAGGCTGGCGGAGCGCAACGAAGGGGATGAGCGAGTAAGATGAGGGCGCCTCGGGATCCCACCGCTCCAGGTAGGTGGCGTCGGGCAGGATGAGGTCCGCCAGCTCGGTGCTCTCGCTCATGTAGGCGTCCACGGCCACATGGAAGGGGATGAGCGACTCGTCCTTGAGGACGGAGATGTTAAACGCCGCCTCCCCGTTCACGTAGGCCGGGTTATACACGTAGGTCATGTACATGTCGGGCCGCCCGTTCTTGCCGTCCTTGATCATGTGGAGCACGCGGTGGTTCACGTGGTGGGTCGGGTAGGCGATGTTCTCTCCGTCGATGATCTTCAGCCCCTTGGCCTTGACCTCGATCTTGGGGGACTTGGGCTTGCCCCAGCCGCCCTTGCGGTTCGTCAGCGTGCCCCCCTTCGCCTCGATGTTGCCCACGATGGCGTCGAGGAGCTTGGCGCACCGCTCGTTCATGGCGCCGTTCTCGTGGGCCACCAGCCCCCGGTAGGAGATCACGGTGGAGGGCCGGTTCTTGGCGAACTCGCGGGCGATGCGACGGATGGTGGCGGCGGGCACCCCACTTTCGACCTCGGCCTTCTCGGGGGTGTACTGGGCTAGGTGGGCCTTCAGTTCCGCGACGGTGACGTTCGTCCAGGTCTCGATGAAGTTCTTGTCGTGGAGGCCCTCCTGCATGATAACGTTGGCCATGGCCAGCGCCACCAAGCCGTCCGTCCCCGGCTTGACGGGGATCCACTCCGTTGACTTGGCCGCCGTGTTCGAGAGCCGGACATCGAAGGTGACGAGTTTCGCACCCTTCTCCATCCCTTCGACGATCCGCTGGGCGAAGTAGTTGTGGGAGGTGTGAGCTTCCAGCGGGTTCGAACCGAAGTTGAGCATGTACCGGGTGTTGGCCACATCGTTGATGTCGTAGTGGGCGCCCCAGGTGAGCTCCTGGCCGGTCCACTTGGCAACCTCGCAGATGGAGGTGTGGTTGCCGATGGTCTTCGTGCCGTAGGCGGCCAGGAAGGGTCCGGTGACCCAACCCGCCCGGTTACGGCCGTAGTGGAACATGAACTTCTCGGGGTGGCCCGCGTCCCGGAGCTTCTTGAGGCGGCCAGCCACCTCGCCCAGCGCCTCGTCCCAGGAAATCCTCTTCCACTTTCCCTCGCCTCGGGCCCCCACGCGGCGCATGGGGTAGAGGATGCGGTCGGGGTCGTAGACCTGGTTCACCCCCGCCTGCGCCTTAGAGCAGACGCGGCCGCGGTTGTTCGGATGAAGCGGGTTACCTTCGATCTTCATCAGCCGGCCACCCTCGACGTAGCCCACGATTCCGCAGACGGCCACGCACTGGAGGCAGCTACTGGGGACGCCAAGGCGCTTCTTGCCAGCCAAGGAGAAGCTGCTCCCCCCCTTGGCCAGCTCTTCCGAGTAGCTCAGAGTGGGTAGCGATCCACCGCCCGCCACGATGGCCCCCGCCGCCATGCCGAGCTTCATGAAGTCGCGACGCGAAAGGTTCATGGCCATCTCCCTAAGCGTTGAAGCTGGTCTGTTGTTCGATCTCGCGGGCCGTCCATTGACGGTGGCCCGGGATCAGCTTTTCGAACTTCTCCCGCGCGCCGTTCTTGAAGCCCGCGTAGTAGATGTTGGGCTTGGTGCCCATCCGCTCCTTGAGGACCTCGGATTTGCCTTTCACTTTCAGGCGCTTTCGGATCTCGCTGTCCGGGTCGTTCAGATCGCCGAAGGCGAGTGCCTCGGTGGGGCAGGTGTTCGCGCAGGCGGGCACGAGGCCTCGGTCCACGCGGTGGGAGCAGAAGGTGCACTTGACGAACTCGCCCCGGCCCTCGTCGAAGCTGATGTTGTGGTAGGGGCACGCGATCATGGAGGTCTTGAGGCTGGGGCTCTTGGGGTCCTTGATGAGGACCACGCCGTCCTCGCGCTGGATCATGGCGCCCCCGCTGGCCGCCACGCAGGGAGGGTTCGAGCATTGGTTGCACTGGTTGCGCAGGAAATAGCGCGTGGTGTTGGGGTATGCGCCGTCTTCGAGGTACTTGACGTGGGAGAGCCACACCCCGAGGGGCACCCCCATCTCCGATTTGCAGGCGACCGAGCAGGCATGGCAGCCGATGCATCGGTCCAGGTCGACGAGGAGCGCATAGCGTTTTTTGCTTGCCATCCCCCTACTCCTTCTTCATCGAATCGAGCCCTGTAATATGACGAGAGAGATTTCTCCCTGATGCGCCTTCGACTCAACGTGGGTTACAACGCGCTACCCACACATTCGCCGTTTGGCTTCACCCCTTCCAACTCTTTGGAAGAGCCGGTCTCTCTTTGCCCCGAACGCCCCTCTGGCTCGCTTCCTCCCGGCGGCCACTGGCAGCACTCGCCGTCATAAGCGGCCACATCGGCCACCGTGGTGTCGCGGAGGACGGCCTCGATCTTGGCCCGCTCCTCCTTCCAAAAGGCATGGGTGGGGCAGGAGTGCTCCGCGGTACATGCCGGAAGCCCCAGCATGCAGTACGGGAGGATATCCGGGCCGTCCATCGCATGGGCGACATCGAGAAGGGAGATCTCCTCCGCCGGCCGGGCCAGGTTGAACCCCCCCTGGTAGCCCCGCTTGCCACCGATCAGGCCATGGTCCTTGAGGATGTGAAGAAACTTGGAGAGATAGGGGAGCGGGATGCCCGTGCAGACGGAGATATCCTTGGCCACCATCAACTGAGGGTGGGTCTTGGCCAGGCAACTCAACGCCTGGATTGCGTAGCCCGCAGTCTGGGACAGAGAGAACATTGGAATCCTATTCCGGACCGACCAGTCCCAATATTGGACAAACAGACCTCCTGGTCAAGTATTTTCTTGACCCGCCGGTAAATTTATTGCACCTTGTAATTCTGACACTTACAGTGAATTTGAGTGCCAAAATAAATTTGAAAAACCTTTCTTCTATTCTTTATTCATCGAAAAGCCAATCCTGTTCTGGCCGGAAACTTTCCCGAATTTTACGCTGCGGCGCCATGAAGCGCTCGGTCCGCCTGATGCGCCCGGACGAAACCTCTCAGGCGGCGGCCAGCTGACGCCCGGCCCCAAGCAAGCAAAAGGGCTCCGGCCTTGGCCGGAGCCCCTCGTTTTTTCTGGAGCGGGAAACGGGATTTGAACCTTGGAGCCCGCCATCGAAAAAACCTAAGCGGGGCGTGGTCTTTTCCTCAGCTATCAACCGCTTGGGGAAAGACGTTCATCCGAAGCCGCAGGAACGAATCCCATCCTGTCTCGCCCCATCGTGCGGGCTTACGGCACGATAGCGGCACGGGGGAGGCGCAGATCCGCGCTGCTCCCTGCTGGGTTGAGTCTGTGGTAAAATGGAGTCGTTTTATCCAGGAGGCCGGGACGATGCTGAAAACGGCGAAGGAAGAGATTCGGGGCATTCTGGATCGCCTGCCGGATAACGCCTCCTTCGAGGACATCCAGTACCACATCTACGTCTGCCAGAAAGCCGCCAAGGGCCTGGAGGACGCCAGGGAGGGCCGGACGCTCACGCAGGCGGAGGTAGAGGAACGCCTGGCCCGATGGCTCGGGAAGTAGTCTGGGCCGGAACAGCCTTTAGCGACCTGGAATCCATCGCCGAATACATCGCCCGGGACTCCGCGCACTACGCCGCCTCCTTCGTCCAGGAGGTCATCGACGCCTCCCGGACGCTCTCGGAGTTCGCGGAGCGGGGCCAGAGGATTCCCGAATTCGGCGAGGAAACCCTGCGCGAGCTCCTGATTCGCTCCTACCGCCTCATCTACCAGATTGACGGCCAGAGGGTGCTGCGGACAACCTCTCCCAGTGGCAGCAGAGTCCGTCCTCGCCAGGGCTTCAGAACCACCGACCGAGTGCCCTGTTGACATCGTCGAAGGGTTCGTGAAAACGTGAGCAAAGAAGAATCTTAACCCGAATTTCCCAAAAGACAG
Organism: Candidatus Tectomicrobia bacterium RIFCSPLOWO2_12_FULL_69_37; assembly: GCA_001790955.1. Lineage (GTDB taxonomy): Bacteria > UBA8248 > UBA8248 > UBA8248 > UBA8248 > 2-12-FULL-69-37. Next base: position 17,561 of record MGDP01000212.1, on the reverse strand, counting down.
TTCGGGAAATGCCGGATAAACTTATAAGCTGACTTTCGATGGAGACATATGAATGTCAGCACCAACGAGTAAAGGCACTCGCTTCACCAAGCTATCTCTGGAAAACTGGCGAAACTTTTCGAAGGTTGAAGCGAATCTTCAGCGGCGTGTTTTTCTCGTAGGCCCCAATGCGTGTGGCAAATCAAATTTACTAGACGTTTTCCGATTTCTCCAGGACGTCGTTTCGATTGGTGGCGGATTCCAAGAGGCGGCGAGGAGCCGTGGGGGTGTATCGCGGTTGCGATGCCTAGCCGCTCGGCGTTATCCCGAGATCTCAATCAGTGTGAACGTGGCAACCGAGGAAAATCTCACGGAATGGGAGTATGAACTCCGATTCAAACAAGACAATCGAGGAAGGCCGCTTATCACAAGGGAACGGGTAATTCAAAATTCGAATCTGATCCTCGAGCGGCCGAACGAAAGCGACCAGGGAGATCCCGAAAGGCTAAGCCAAACTTACCTTGAGCAAGTAAGTGCAAACCGAGAATTCCGTGATCTCGCCTCCTTTTTCGGTTCTGTCCGCTACTTGCACATCGTTCCCCACCTTGTAAGGGATCCCGATCGCTCCGCCGGAAAAAAAAATGACCCTTTCGGCGGAGATTTCATGGAGCAAATTGCACGCACGACAGAAAAAACCAGAAAAGGTCGGCTCAGCCAGATTCGAAGGGCTCTTGTTGTTGCCGTGCCGCAATTGAAAACCCTGGAGCTTTTTAGGGATACGCGAGGTACCCCTCACCTGCGCGGCAAGTATGAGCACTGGCGTCCCCAAGGTGCTTGGCAGACAGAATCGGATTTCTCTGATGGCACCCTTCGGCTGATAGGTTTGCTATGGGCTGTGCTCGATGGGTCAGGTCCCCTTCTGCTGGAGGAACCGGAGTTATCGCTTCACTCGGAAGTTGTAACCTTCCTTCCCCAAATGGTTGCCCGCATCCAGCGCCGCACAGGCCGCCAAATTTTAATGAGTACGCACTCGCCGGACCTCTTGAGCGATAGTGGAATCGGTTCAGATGAAATATTGCTTCTGCAACCGGATACAGAAGGCACTTCCGTTCGCGCTGCAAGCGAAATCGAGGAGGTCAAGAACCTTCTCGCAGGAGGATTGTCCCCCGCTGAGGCAGTAATCCCACAGACGCGTCCCAAGGACGCAAGTCAATTGCCTCTTTTCGGAGAGTAAGGTGTGAGTCCACGGCGCACTGCTGTTATCTCTTGTGCTGTGGAGGGTTCGCTTGACGAGGCTGTCCTTGTTCGTCTCATCAGAGACGTGGGGGGCACACCGGGACCAGTTTACGGCAGAAAAGGCAAAGCACTTCTTCGCCAGAAAATCCAAGGCTACAACAATGCGGCTCGCAGAACACCTTGGCTCGTCTTGGTGGATTTGGACCATGACGCTGAATGTGCTCCTCCATTTCGAGACGAATGGCTGCCGCGCCCCTCTCCTAATATGTGTTTTCGAATTGCCGTAAAGGAGATCGAGGCTTGGTTGCTGGCAGATCCAGGACACCTGGCTCGTTTCTTGGGCGTCCCACTCTCATCAGTGCCTCGGGGCTCCGAGCTCTTGGACTATCCCAAAGAAGTGATTGTCAACCTTGCAAGGAGATCACGGCGGCGGGAAATCCGGGAGGATATGGTTCCAAGGCAGGGAAGTGGCCTTTCAATTGGTCCTGCCTACTCTTCACGACTCATTGAGTTTAGCCAGACATTATGGCGACTCAGAGTAGCTGAACGGAATGCAGACAGTTTGCGGCGATGCCGATTGCGCATTACGGAACTTGTCCATCGACATAGCGCTCAGTGAGAATTCAACGACTTTTGCGGTTGCGTCATTATTCCCTGCGGCAGAAATACGCCACCGCCAGCGCCGCAGCGTCGAACATCGCCATCCGCTCGTCCTCGCTCATCCAGGGCTTCCGGAAGGGCGGGAGCCGAGGGGCAAGCTCTTCCTGGTAACGGTCGGCGAGGATCGAGGCGATCGGGTGCTTGCCCTGCGGTCGCCGGAAACAAAAGGGGTCCCGGCCTGGGCCGGGACCCCTCGATTCGCCTGGAGCGGGAAACGGGATTTGAACCCGCGACCCCTGCCTTGGCAAGGCAGTGCTCTACCGCTGAGCTATTCCCGCGCCGGTGCGCCCGCGCGCGCCGCCGGGGCGGCGCCCACGCGCGCGGCCCGTAAGCTTACCCGAGGCCTCCCGTTAGTCAAGCGGCGGGCCGTCACTTCTCGGTGTTGGGCGTGACCTCCCCGGCCTTCTTCAGGGCGGCCTCCATCACGTCGAGGGCCAAGGCCTTCTCGAAGGCGGGGGGGGCGCCCTTGTACTTCTTCATGTCCACGTTGAGCTGGTTCGTCGCGTCGATCACCTTGCGGGGCAGGCCGTTGTTGACGGTCCAGAGCCGCTCCTTCACCAAGACGTCGTAGGTCTGGTCGAAGATCTCCGGGTTCTTCTTGAACGCCGGGAAGGAGTGCTTGAGGGCGGTCGCCCGGAGGCCGGCCTTGTCCTTGTAGATGGCCCGCGTCGACTCCATGAGGCTCGCCGCGAAGGCGGCGAAGGCGTTCTTGCGGGCCTTCAGCTTCTCCTCGGAGGCGGTCATGGCGGCGTAGAGCTGGAGGGGGTCGGCCTTCCACAGGTTGGCGATGACCTTGATGTTCTTGTTCTTCAGCTGCGCCATCAGGACCTGCTCGACGTGGATGACGACGGCGTCCGCCTTGCCCTCGAGGAGGTAGGGCACCCGCGCGGGCGGGGCCGTCACGATGTAGTTCACGTCCGAGTCCTTGAGGCCGGCCATCTCCAGCACCCGCAGGATGCCCAGGTGGCTGTACCCCCCCCGCCCCTCGATGCCGACCGTGCGGCCCTTGAGCTTGGCGGGGGTGTCGATGTCGGGCGCCGCCGCCGCCTGCGCCTCGTTCAGGTGGCCGAAGGAGTGGAAGAGCTTCTGCCCGCTGCCGCCGGCGATGCCGATCAGGGCGAGGGAGCCGGGGATCCAGCCGGCGTCGAGGCCGCTCTGGGCGCTCACCACCGCCCGCTGGGCGGCCACGCCCCCGCGGAAATACTTGACCTCCACCTCGATCCCGTTCTTCTTGTAAATCCCCTTGTCCAGCGCATAGAGCACCGGCAGGTGGATCACGTTGGGCGGACTCACCGGCATGCCCACCACGATCTTCTCGGCGGCCCGGGCGGGCCCGGACGCCGGACCCAGAAGGACCGCCAGGAAGACAACCGCCGTCCAGAGTGCGCATCGCTTCATCGTTCGCCCCTCCATGTTTCCCGGAAATGCCCGCCCGCTAGCGCTCGTTCCTCGCCCGCCAGGAGGCGAAGCGGCTCTCGAAGAAATCCACCAGCTTCGTCAGGAGGATCCCGACGATCATGAGAAAGACGACGGGCGCCAGGCCCTTGTCCATCTCGAGGTTGCCGATGTAGTCCTGGCTCAGGGCGCCCAGCCCCGAGATGCTCATCAGGAACTCCGCCACCACCATGCCCACCAGGGCGCGCCCGCTGGCCATGCCCAGGCCCGCCACCAGGTAGGGGACGATCGAGGGGAAGATGAGGTCCCGCCAGCGCTGCCACTCGCTCGAGCAGAACGAGCGCGTCACCTCCAGGAGCATGGGGTCCACGTTCCGCACCCCGTGGTAGACGTTGATGATGACGGGCATGATGGCGAAGAAGACCACGATGGTCGTCTTCCCCGCGAAGTCCACCCCCAGCACCATCGCGATGGGGAACGCGAGGGCCACCACCGGTGTCGCGTAGAGCGCGTACACGAAGGTGTCCACCGCGTACTCGAACGTCCTCGAGCGCCCCATGAACATCCCCAGGGCGATGCCCAGCGGGATGGCGATGGCCAGCCCCGCGCCCAGGATCTGGGAGCTCTGATAGGCCGCCTTCATCATCTCGCCGCTGAACAGGAGCGAGAGGAAGGCGCTCGCGATCACGCTCGGATAGCTGAACGTCGAGGGCTTGATGATGCCCGTCCAGCCGAGCGCCTCCCAGGCCCCGAGCACCCCGAACAGGGAGACGGCCCGGACGTAGACGCGGGGCTCCCGCAGCGAAGCCAGCATGGGCGCGGCCTTCTGCTCCTTCGCCTCCGCCAGCGGCTTGGTCTCCGTCGTCACGGCTTGACCTCCATCCGGAGGCTCACACCGTCGGGGACCGGCCCGGGGTCCGAGTCGGGATGGCGGAGCGCCTCCCAGAGATAGTGGCGCATGGCCTGGAAGCGGTCGCTCGCGCGGATGGCCTCGATCTCCCGCCCCCGCCCGAAGCCGGTCTCCAGCTCGAAGCGGATGCGGCCCGGGCGCGGGCTCATCACCACCACCCGGTCCCCCACCAGGAGCGCCTCGTCGATGCTGTGAGTGATGAAGATCATGGACTTGGGCTCGACGTCGATGATGCGGAGGAGCTCCTCCTGGAGCAGCTCGCGCGTGAGGGCGTCGACCGCGCCGAAGGGCTCGTCCAGCAGGAGCACCGCGGCCTGGGTGGCCAGCGCCCGCGCGAGGCCCGCCCGCTGCTGCATCCCGCCCGAGAGCTCGGAGGGGTAGTGGTTCTCGAAGCCATCGAGCCCCACCAGGCCGATGTAGCGGCGCACGAGCCGGTCGATCTCCTCCGGCGGCCTCCCCTGGATGCGGAGGCCGTAGCCGATGTTCTGGTAGAGCCGCTTCCAGGGGAAGAGCCCGAAGTGCTGGAACACCATGGCCATCTCGGGCCGGGGGGCGGCCACCCGCTCGGAGCGGAAGACGACCTCTCCCTCATCGTAGGGGATGAGCCCGTTCACGATGCGCAGGAGCGTCGTCTTCCCGCACCCGCTCGGGCCCAGGACGGTGATGATCTCCTGGTGGCCCACGTCGAGGTGGATGCCGTCGAGGACGTGCAGGCTCCCGTAGCGCTTGTGGAGCCCCCGCAGGGAGAGGTTCGCCCGCCGCTCCTCCATCACCGCCGTCCGGCTCAAGACCGTCTCCAAGGGGGGCGGCGCCACGCGCCGCCGAGGGCGTGTTCGGAACCCCGGGATAAACCCGCGACCTTTCATCCGCGGGAGGGGCGGGCCCGCTCGAATCCCCCGGCCGGGCCCGCGGAAGTGGCTGGAATTTCAGCCCATTATTCCACCCCGCCCGGCCCAAGGCAACCCTGTGATTTCCGCAACGTTTCCGGGCGGGCGGCTATTCCTCCCCCACCACCGCGACGGCCTGAATCTCGATCATCATGTCGGGGTGGGCGAAGCCCGCCACCGTGATGAGGGCGCTCGCCGGGAAGCCGGCAGGGAAGTACTGCTTGCGCAGCTCCACGAAGCGGTCCCCGTGCCGCACGTCGAGGATGAAGACGGTCATGGTTACGATGTCCTGGAGCTTCCCGCCCGCGCGCTCGAGCGTCCGGCCGATGGCCCGGAGGCTGGCGTGCGCCTGGGCCTCGAAGTTCCCGGCGAGGGACTTGCCCTCCTCGTCCGCCCGCATCCCCACCCCCGCCAGCCAGACCGCCTTCCCCCCGCGCGTGACGACGGCGGGCGAAAAGGCGCGGTTCTCCTGCCAGGTCCCCTTCACATACTCCCGTGCCATGCGCCATCCCTCCTCGGTTCCGAGTTCACGTTCGCCCCCGGGGGAGCAGCGTCGAGACCGCCGCCCCCGCCCAGACGGCGAGGCCGAAGAACGCGTAGCTCGCGCCCAGGCCGAAGCGCCCCGCCAGCCAGCCCCCGATGAGGGGGGCGACGAAGGCCAGCCCGTCGCAGGCGTAGATGACCCCCACCGAGGAGGCCAGCACGTCTTCGTCGCAGAAATCCGCCGTCGCCGTGAGCACGATGGGGCTCACGAAGCTGACCAGCCCCGAGAGCGCCGCCAGGAGGATGAGGGCCGGCTCCCAGGGGGCGAGGGGCATGGCCAGTCCGAGGGCCCCCGTCACGGCGAGGGGGATGAAGAGCGCTGAGCGCGCCCCGAAGCGGTCGTAGAGGAACCCCATGACGGGCTTGGTCACCGCCCCCATCCCGAAGTAGAGCGAGACGGCCAGCCCGATGGCGGGCGTGCTCATCCCGGCCATCTGGGCCCCGAGGAGGGGGAGGAAGCCGATCATCCCCTTGGTGCCCATCCCCCGCAGGGTGTAGGTCGCGGCGAGCAGGACGACGCCGCGGTTGCGGAGCACCCGGCGGGTCCGCTCCCAGGAGCTCTCCCCGCGCCCCTCCCCTCCCCCGGCGGGCCTCCGCGGGCGGGGCCGGTCGGCGAAGCGCGCCCCCACGAGGGGGAGCAGGACCAGCGCGGGCAGGGCGAAGGCCGCGATCGAGGCCCGCCAGCCCGCGGCCGCCGCCAGCGCCGCCAGCCCCACCGGCATGATCCCCGTCCCGATGTTCCCCCCCAGGCTCTGGTAGGAGATGGCGAAGGCCCGGCTGGAGGCAAAGCGCTCGGCCGTGAGCGCGGTGCCGCAGGGGTGGTAGACGGTGTTCCCCGCCCCCGCGGCGAAGGCCAGGGCGAGGAGGGAGGCGAACGACCCCGTCCACCCCATCCCCACGAAGGCGGCGGCGGAGAGCCCCATCCCCGCGAGAAGGATCGTCTTCTTCCGCCCCGTCGCGTCGGCCAGCAGGGAGACCGGGTACTGGAAGAGGAGGACGGAGAGGCTGAAGGCGCTCAGCAGGGCGCCCGCCTCGACCGGCGAGAGGCGGAAGTCCGCCACGATGAGGGCGAGGACGGGCACGAGCATGTTGTTGAAGCCGTCGCTCAGCCCGTGGGTGACGCCGATGACGCCGAGGTCGAAGTAGTCGCTCCGCCGCCAGGGGGCCCGCCGGGGCGCGGCGCTCCCGCCCCCGGCCTGGCTCACCGCAGGTCCCGCCAGGCGGGGATTCTCCCGAAGCCGTCCGCCTCGATCACCGCCCGGCAGATGGCGCGCGAGACGGCCGCCGCCGCCGCCGCGCCCAGGTCGTCCAGGTTCGCCTGGCGATCCCCGCAGGCGAGGGCGAAGACCATGTCCCCGTCCACCGTGGTGTAGGAGGGCCGCACGGCGCGGATGAGGCCGTTCGCCGCCATCTGGGCCAGCTTGTGGGCCTCGGGCTTGGCGAGGCGCGCGTCGGTGGCCACGACGGCCAGGGTGGTGTTCTCCCCCGGCGAGGAGAAGCCCTGGGTGGGCCGCCCCCGCTCGCGGAGGTGGGCCTCGGTGTCGATCAGGCCCTTCGCCGGGGGCAGCGCCCGGGGGCCCGCGAGGATCTCCCCGGTGTCGGGGTCGTGCACCCCGCCGTAGGCGTTCACCACCGCCACCGCCCCCACCCTGGCTCCCCCCGGAAGGGCGAGGCCCGCCGTCCCCAGGCCCCCCTTCATCGCCTGCGGAAGCCCGAGGAGCTTCCCGACCGTCGCCCCCGTCCCAGCCCCCACGCTGCCCTGGGGGCCCTCGCCCGCGCGGGCGGCCTCGGAGGCCGCGCGGCCCATCCGGGCGTCCGGGCGCACCTTCCCGTCCCCGAGCCGGAGGTCGAAGAGCACGCCCGCCGCCACGGTGGGGACGGTGTAGCCCGCCGCCGGGAAGCCCCGGCCCCGCCCTTCGAGGAACTCCATGACGCCGTCCGCCGAGGCGAGGCCGAAGGCGCTCCCCCCGGTCAGGACGACGGCGTCCACGTTCCCGACCAGGTGCCCGGACCGCAGGGCGTCGGTCCCGCGCGTGGCGGTGGCGGTGCCGCGCAACTCGCAGGCCCCGGCCGTCCCCGGCGGGCAGAGGACGACGCTCACCCCGGTGAGGGCGCTCAGGTCCTGCGCGTGGCCCAGGAGGAAGCCGGGCACGCCGGTGATGCAGCCGCTGAGGCCTCGGGGCGCCAGGGCGGGATCTCCCGTCGAGAGGGGCGGACGCTCAGAGGACCGGCAGCTCTCCCGGCGCCCGGCCCGGCAGCTTCCCCGTCTTGAGGATGCTGTCGATGACGTGGCGGTACTGCTCGATGGGCACGGCGCCCACGAGCACCGCCTCGTCGTTCACCACGACCGAGGGGATGCCCGTGATGCCCTGCTGCACCGCCTGGGTGTACTCGGCGTGGGCCTGCTGGCGGTAGGTGCCGCTCTCCAGGGCGTCGCGGACGAGGGGCACGTCCGCCCCGCACTTTTCGGCCACGTCGAGGACGACGGCCTTGTCCGAGACGTTGCGGTTCTCGGTGAAGAAGGCCCGCAGCATGCCCAGGTGGAAGCGCTCCCAGGCCTCGGGCCCCTGGTTGCGGACGGCGATGCCCGCCTCGGCCGAGGGCAGCGAGCAGTCCGGGAACTTCTCCTTCCCCTCCCAGAGGCGGAAGTCGCCGGAGTCGGGGCCCGCGCCCGCCCGCGTCCAGCCCGCCCGTCGGTGCTCGTTGAAGACGGCGCCCGGGTCCGGCTCGGGCCGGAGCATGAAGACGCGGTACTGGATATCCACCTTCTCCCCGTACTCCTCCTTGATCTTCTTCAGGCGCACGGCCGAATTGAAGCACCAGGGTCAGAGGAAATCGCTGTACACCGTGAAGCGGACCGGCTCGTGGCTCATCATGACCTCCGTCGGTTGGCGTCCCTTCTCACTCCGCCCGCTCGAAGCGGACCCGCACGGGCAGCCCCTTGCCCGCCCCGAGCTCGCGGGCGGCGTTCCCCTCGGGCATGAAGATCTCCATGCGCGACCAGCTGTTGAGCTGGGCCCCGGCCTCGCCCGGGGGAACCGCGCCGTAGAACTCGCTCATCCCGCGGATCACCTTCCCGCACGCCTCGATGACGGGGATGAGGTTCTCCTCCATGCTGCCCGCCCGGCTCTCCCCCTCCCAGAAGGCGCTGGTGTCGATGTTGGTGATGAGGTTGCCGAAACGGTCCACGTAGATCACCTCGCCCCGGATGGAGCCGTCCTCCCCCACCACGGGCCGGGCGGTCTCGAGGCGGACCAGGTCTTCCGCCAGCGGGCCGAAGCTGTCGGTGGGCTCGCCGAGGGAGAGGTGGCCCGCCACGGGGGCGAAGACGTCCCGCCCGTGGAAGGTGGAGCTGACCTTCTCCAGGAAGTACTCGACCGTCCGCAGGTGGCGCGCCCAGAGGAAGGAGGGGTCGTCGTAGATGTAGGTGAAGGTACCGTTGTCCGGGCCGATGAAGAAGTAGTTATCGGTGGCCGCGAGGAGGCCGCGCCGGTCCCCGCCCACCCCCGGGTCCACCACCGCGACGTGGATGGCCCCCTTGGGGAAGTAGTGGTAGGCCGAGGCCAGCACCAGGGCCGCGGCGGTGACGTCGTAGGGCGGGATGGCGTGGCTGATGTCCACGATGTGGACCTCGGGGTTGGTGGCCAGGATCACTCCCTTCATCACCCCGACGTAGTGGTCGTCCAGCCCGAAGTCCGAGAGCAGGGTGATCACCGGGCGGGGGCTCACCTGGTCGTGGATGTCGGGGCCGCCCTCGTCGAAGGGATCGGGCCGGTTCTGGGTGCCGCTCACAGGGGGACCCCCCGGAGGCATTCCGCGCGGGCCGCCCGCCCCAGCGCCCGCCAGCCGGACGGCATGGGCTCGAGGCGCACCGGCAGGAGCCGGCCCCGCAGCGAATCCGGCCCCTCCAGCGCCGCGCGCAGGTAGTTGTCAGTCAAGCCGGTGAGGAGGCCCTCCCGCGTCCGGCCCCGCTCGAGGAGGACCTCGGCCCGGGTGCCGGCCTGGCCCGCCAGGTAGGCCGCCCACTTGCGCCGGCCCAGCTCCTGAAGGGCCCTCACCCTCCGGCGCAGTTCGCCCCCCGGCGGCCTGCCCGCCAGGGAAGCGGCCGGGGTCCCCCCGCGGGGAGAGTACGGGAAGACGTGGAGATAGGCGAGGGGGGCCTCCCTCACCCATTCCACGGTGCGCTCGAAGGCCGCCTCCGTCTCCCCCGGGAAGCCCACGATGAAGTCCGCCCCGAGGCAGACGCCCGGGATCTCCCCCGCCAGGCGCTCGAAGCGCCGGAAGCAAGCGGCCGCGCGGTAGTTGCGCCCCATGGCGAAGAGGACGCCGTCGTCCCCGCTCTGGACGGGGATGTGGAAGTGGCGGCAGAGGTGGGCGCCCTCCCCGGCCCCGCAGGCGCTCCGGGTGGCCACTCGGATGAGCTCGCGGGTGAGCTCGCCCGGCTCGACCGAGGAGAGCCGCAGCCGCCCCAGGCCCTCCACCCGCAGGAGGCGCTCGACCAAGCGGCTCAGGGTGGCGGGGGGCGAGAGGTCGCGCCCGTAGGCCCCGAGGTGAACCCCGGTCAGGACGATCTCGCGGTGGCCGGCCGCGATCAGCCGCAGCGCCTCCCCGGCGCAGGCCTCCGCGCCGAGGGAGCGGCTCCGCCCCCGGGCCTGGGTCGTCGCGCAGAAGGTGCACGCGAAGTCGCAGCCGTCCTGCACCTTGAGAAAGCCCCGGGTGCGGTCGGCGAAGGCGGGGAGGAAGCCGGCGCCGAAGGTGTCGGCCTCATCGAGGGCCTCCGCGCGCACCTCGGGGAGCCCTCCCTCCCCCCGGACGGGCCGCGCGAGGTGCTCGGCGAGGCGCAGCTTCTCCCCGTTCCCGAGGAGGAGGTCGGCCTCGGGGATGCGCATCGCCTCCCGGTTGGCCTGGACGGAGCAGCCAGCCAGCACCACCCGGCCCCCCCGGGGGGCGCGGCGGCGGGCGGCACGGGCGAGGCGGCGGCCCTCGCGGTCGGCCGCGGAGGTGACGGTGCAGGTGTTGATCACATAGACCTCGGCCTCCCCCTCGAAGGGAACCAGCTCGTAGCCCGCCGCGGCGCAGCGGTGGCGCATGGCGTCCCCCTCGGCCTGGTTGAGCTTGCAGCCCAGGCTCAAGAGGGCCAGGCGGGGGCGCGGGGAGGGGAGGGAGGCTTCCGGGCCGATGATCCACCTCCGGGGGACGGGGGAATTCAGGGAAAGACCCCGAAAATTCCTTAAATTCTAGGCTTCCGGCCTCTATCGGCGCAAGGGTGGCCGCGCTTGACCTGGGTTGAGCGGATTGATAGGGTAGCCCCGCCCGAGAAAGAGAGTGGGCCGCGCCCGCCCCGTGCCCCTCTCCGGGATGGATCCTCCCTCCCCTCGGCCTTTCGAGGGCGACATCCCTCATCCACGGCAGAAGCGGCGCCCAGGGGAGCGGATTCCTCCGGGCGGACCGGCTGAAAGCTGGACAACGGCCTGTGCGGCCCAACAAGGGGACGGAACGGTATGCGAGGGTTCGATTTCGCGGCCCCCACGACCATCCAGGGGGCCCTCAAGGCGGCCAAGGGCAAGAAATACCGCTTCATCGCCGGGGGCACGAACTTCCTCCCCGACCTCCGCCACATGCACGACGGGCTGCCCCAGCTCGTGATCGACCTCTCGCGGGTGGACGCCCTGCGGGGCGTCTCCCTGGCCAAGGGCGAGGTGCGGATGGGCGCCCTGACCACCATGACCGACTTTCTGGAGAACAAGATCATCCTCCGCGAGGCGCCCATCCTCGCCGCGATGTCGGCCAAGTTCGCGGGGCCCATCATCCGCAACCGGGCCACCGTGGCGGGCAACCTGATCGACGGCGGCCCGGCCGCCGACTCGGTGCCGCCGCTGCTGGCCCTCAAGGCCGTCGTCCGGCTCGCGGGGCCGGGCGGCAAGCGCGCCGTGCCCCTCGACGAGTTTTTCACCGGCTACCGCAGGACGGTCGTCAAGCCCGGCGAGATCATCACCGAGGTCGCCTTCCCCGCCCCGGGCAAGGGCCACAAGTGGGGCTACTACAAGCTCGCCCGGCGCAACGCCATGGCCATCACCGTCGTGGGCGCCGCCGCGGTGCTCAAGCTGAAGGGCGGCGCCTGCCGGGAGGCGGGAATCTCGCTCGGCTCGGTCAACCCGGCCCCCATCCGCTGCTACGAGGCCGAGAAGATCCTCGAGGGCAAAGCGGTCGGCCTGGCCCTGGCCCAGAAGGCGGCCGAGGCCTGCCGGGCGGCCTCCGCCCCCATCGACGACATCCGGGCCTCGGCCGAGTACCGCAAGCTCATGTGCGAAGTCCTGCCCCGGCGGCTCATCTGCCAGGCGCTCGGCATCCCCCTGGACCAAGGCTAAGCACCCGCTACCCGCGCTCGCCGTACACGGGAGACTCGATATCCATGGCCACCGCGACGAAGAAGAAGAAGGCCGCAGGTTCCGCGAAGAAGGCCCCGGCCAGGACCTCCAAGCGCGCCGCCGCCTACACGCCCCCGAAGAAGTTCCCCATCTCCTTCCGCGTCAACGGGAGCGAGGTCCGCGCGGAGGCGCCGGCCCACACCTCGCTGCTCTACCTCCTGCGCGACCTGGGCTTCACCGAGGTGAAGAACGGCTGCGAGGCGGGCGACTGCGGGGCCTGCACCGTCCTGCTGGACGGCGTGGCGGTGAACGCCTGCTGCGTCCTGGGGGTCCAGGCCGAGGGCCGCGAGATCACGACGGTCAAGGGCATCGGGACGGTCGAGAACCTCCATCCCATCCAGAAGAAATTCATCGAGCTCGGGGCCATCCAGTGCGGCTTCTGCACGCCCGGCATGATCGTGGCCGCCTACGAGCTCCTCGAGAAGAAGCCCAGGCCCAGCCGCGAGGAGATCAAGGCGGGCATCGCGGGCAACCTGTGCCGCTGCACGGGGTACGTCAAGATCATCGACGCCATCGAGGCCGCCGCCGGCGAGATGGCCTCCTCCAAGGGAAGGAAGTCGTGACCTCAAGCCAAGCGGGCGCCGCGAGGCGCAAGAAGCCGGAGGCGGATTTCACCACGGTCGACGCGGTGCAGGAGACGCTTAGGAACCAGGAGTACATCGCCGACCGGACGCTGGCGACGACACTCTTCCTCGCCGTGAAGCTCGAGAAGCCCCTCTTCCTCGAGGGCGAGGCGGGCGTGGGCAAGACGGAGCTGGCCAAGGTCCTCGCCAGCGCGCTCGACACCGAGCTCATCCGCCTCCAGTGCTACGAGGGCCTCGACTCGAACTCCGCCCTCTACGAGTGGAACTACGCCAAGCAGCTCCTCCACATCAAGATGGAGGAGGGCAACCAAGGCGACACCAAGAAGATCGAGCGCGACATCTTCAGCTCCGACTACCTGATCGAGCGCCCCCTGCTCCGGGCCCTCGTCCGCTCGAAGGAGCGGCCGGCCGTCCTGCTCATCGACGAGATCGACCGCTCGGACGAGGAGTTCGAGGCCTTCCTGCTCGAGATCCTCTCGGACTTCCAGATCACCATCCCCGAGATGGGCACCGTGAAGGCCGGGCGCCGGCCCGTCGTCGTCCTCACCTCGAACCGCACCCGCGAGATCCACGACGCCCTCAAGCGCCGCTGCCTCTACCTGTGGGTGGACTACCCCTCCTTCGAGAAGGAGGTGGAGATCATCCTCACCAAGGTCCCCGCCGCTCCGCGGCGGCTGGCCGAGCAGATCACCCGCTTCATGGGCCAGGCGCGCACCATGGACTTCTACAAGCGCCCCGGCGTCGCCGAGACGCTCGATTGGGCCCAGGCCCTCCTGGCCCTCCACCGCCAGGAGCTCGACCCGCAGTCCGTGCGCGAGACCCTGGGCTGCATCCTCAAGTACCAGGACGACATCAAGCGGGTCGAGGAGGACGGCCTCGACCGCCTCGTGGCCACGGCCCACATCTCCCCCGAGGTGTGAGCGCCCGCGGAGCCCTCCCATGGTGATGCGCCCCATCGTCGGCGGCACCCTCCCGCACCGGCGCGTGCGGGCCCCGGGCAAGGGCCTCCAGGGCGAGGTCGTCGGCTTCTGCCGCGTCCTCCGGCGGGCGGGGCTCAAGATCACCTCGGGCCGCATCATCGACCTCTTCCGCAGCTTCGACGTCCTGGACATCACCGACCTCCAGAACCTCTACATCGCCGGCAAGGCGAACCTCGTCTGCAGCCAGGAGGAGCAGGCCCTCTACGACGCCCTCTTCCGCCAGTACTGGTTCGACGAGCGGGCGAGCCGCTCCGAGGCCGACGACTCGGTGGAGATGGAGGCCCCCTTCGGCGACGAGGGCGAGGAGGGCTCGGCCCAGGAGGGCGGCAAGCCCTCCGACGAGGGGGAGGCCGAGGGCGAGGGGAAGGACCGGCCCGGCCTCCCCTCCGAGGAGGACAGCGACGCCGGCGCCGAGCCCGGCGAGCCGGGCGACGACGAGGAGGGCATCCCCTCCTACAGCCCCGCCGAGGTGCTCTCGAGCAAGGACTTCTCGACGTTCGAGGCCGACCAGGTGGCCGCGCTCCGGCGCATCATCGCCAAGCTCGTGCCCAAGCTGGCCACCAAGATCAGCCGCCGCAAGCGGCCCGACATGCGCTCCCAGGAGGTGGACCTCCGGCGCAGCGTCAAGCGCAGCATCCGCACCGGGGGCGAGGTGCTGCGCCTCTTCCGCCGCAAGCGGCGCATCCAGAAGACCCAGATCATCCTCCTCTGCGACGTCTCGGGCTCGATGGACAGCTACAGCCAGTTCCTCATCCAGTTCCTCTACAGCCTCCAGAACGAGATCAAGTCGCTGCGCACCTTCGTCTTCAGCACGCGCCTGACCGACGCCACCCCCTACCTCCGCCACAAGGACGTGAGCCAGGCGCTGCGGCGGCTCTCCCAGGAGGTGCACGACTGGAGCGGCGGCACCCAGATCGGCAACTGCCTCAAGACGTTCAACTTCGACTACGGCCGCGCCATCCTCAACAGCCGCACCATCGTCATCATCATCTCCGACGGCTGGGACCGCGGCGACACCGAGGTCCTCTCCCAGGAGATGGACCGCCTGCGGCGCAAGTGCTACCGCCTCATCTGGCTCAACCCGCTCCTCGGGAGCCCGGGCTACCGCCCCATCGACCGGGGCATGCGGACGGCCCTCCCCTTCTGCGACGAGTTCATGTCGGCCCACAACCTCGACAGCCTGGTCGAGATGACGGGCAAGATCGCCCGCATCTGACCCCCTTTCCAAAAACCGCTTCCCGCGCTATATACTCCGGCCCGTTGCGGGTCCCCCGGGGGCCCTTCACCAAATCGGGCGGGTCGCGCGCATGGCCAAGCTGCTGATCTTCACGGCGGACGACGGTTTCGCCGAGGCCCTCGGGCGGGCTCTCAGGCGCGAGGGCCACTTCTGCAAGGTGGTGGAGGACGAGGTCGCGGCCCTCCAAGAGTTGCGCGCCCGGGGCCTCTCCCTCGTCCTGCTGGACGACGCCCCGGCCCTGCCCACGATCAAGCGCCTCCGGGAGTGGACCCCCCTCCCCATCCTCCTGCTGGTCGACCCGAGCCGCCTCACCAGCCTGCCCACCCCCCTGGAGGCGGACGACACCCTCGTCAAGCCCATCCGGGAGGAGGAGCTTCTCTTCCGCGTGCGCAACCTCTGCGACCGGCGCCCCGCCGCCGGGGCCGGGGCCGAGGGCGGGACGGTGCGGGCCCAGGGCCTCCTCCTGGACGAGGACCGCTACGAAATCCGCCTGGACGGGGGCCTCATCGACCTCACCTACCGGGAGTTCGAGCTGCTCAAGCACCTGATGCACAACCCCGGCCGCGTCTTCGACCGCGAGCAGCTCCTGAACCTGGTCTGGGGGGTGGACTACATCGGGGGGCCGCGCACGGTGGACGTCCACATCCGCCGCATCCGGTCGAAAATCGAGACCGGGGGGCGCAGCTTCATCACCACCATCCGGGGCGTGGGCTACAAGTTCACCGGCGAGGTGGGCTAGCGGCGGAATCTCACGGCCATGCGCATGCGGGGATTCCCCGCCTCTGCGGCATCACCTGTCACCCATGTCCCCGGTCTGCTCTGTTACCTATGCGCCCGGTTTGGACCCCCCCCATCCCCTCCCCCTCGGGGAGAGGGGGGAGCGAGGCGCATGACCGGCATCCGCGGTTTGCCGCTCCTTGACGCGGACGACGTGTTGGGGCTGGGCGGCCAGCCCCCCGGTCGTTTTAACCCGTCCGAAACGCCTGCGTAATTTCCCCGAAACATCCCCTTCATAGCATCTCCCCCGTGGCGGGCGAGGCGGCATTCCACTTTTCGTCTCTCATGTCGTGGCCCAATTCACCGGAGGGAGGACAATGCGCAGATTTTCCTTGGCGGCCTTGGGTTTCGCCGCGGCGGGGGCCGCAGTGGGGCTGGCCGGAGCGGCATGGGCCCAGGACGCCGCGGCGCTCAAGAAGACCCTGGACGCGCTCCAGGCGTCGGCCGCTGACCTGAAGGTCGCCGCCGACACCATCTGGGTCCTGGTCACGGCGTTCCTGGTCTTCTGGATGAACGCGGGCTTCGCCATGGTCGAGACGGGGCTCTGCCGCTCGAAGAACGCCGTGGCCGTGCTCTACAAGAACTTCGCCGTTTTCGCGGCGTCATCCCTCGCCTTCTGGGCCGTCGGCTTCGCCATCATGTTCGGGAACGGCACCCCGCTCTTCGGCCTGAACGGCTGGTTCATCGGGGGGGCCGACAACAGCCCCGCGATGGGCGGCGCCTACAAGGGCGTCTTCAGCGCCCTGAACTGGACGGGCGTGCCCCTCTACGCCAAGTTCTTCTTCCAGCTCGTCTTCGCGGGCACCGCGGCCACCATCGTCTCGGGCTGCGTGGCCGAGCGCATCCACTTCGCCTCCTTCATGCTCTTCTCGTTCCTCCTCGTGGGCATCCTCTACCCCGTCGGGGGGCACTGGGTGTGGGGCGGCGGCTGGCTGGCCACGATGGGCATGCTGGACTTCGCGGGCTCGACCGTCGTCCACTCGATCGGCGGCTGGGCGGGGCTGGCGGGGATCATCATCCTGGGACCCCGCATCGGGAAGTACGGGCCCGACGGAAGGATGAACCCCATCCTCGGCCACCAGATGGGCTACGTGGCGCTGGGCGGCCTCATCCTCTGGCTCGGCTGGTTCGGGTTCAACCCGGGCAGCACCATGGCCGCGGCCCCGGCCGACATCGCCCGCATCGCCCTGACCACGAACATGGCGGCGGCGGCGGCGATCCTCACATCGAGCATCACCTCCCGCTACGCGTTCGGCAAGGCCGACCTCTCGATGAGCGTGAACGGCGCCCTGGCGGGCCTGGTGGCCATCACCGCCCCCTGCGCCTTCGTGACGCCGGCGGCCTCGGTGGTCATCGGCGCCATCGCGGGCGTGCTGGTCTGCTACTCGGTCCCCTTCTTCGACAAGATCAAGATCGACGACCCGGTCGGCGCCCTCTCGGTCCACCTGGTCTGCGGCATCTTCGGCACCCTGGCGGTGGGCATCTGGGCGAACCCCGCCTTCACCCCCGAGAAGGCGGCCGGCCTGCTGTGGGGCGGCGGCCTGAAGCTCTTCCTCACCCAGCTCACGGGCGCCGTGGCGGTCGGGGCCTTCGTGTTTATCGGCAGCCTCGTTATGTGGTATATCGTCCGTGCCGTGGTCGGGCTGAGGGTGGATCCCGAGGCCGAGCTGAGCGGGCTCGACCTGAGCGAGCACGGCATGGAGGCCTACGCGGCCGAGAAGATCGTGCGCTAGGCGCGGGGCAGCGCCGCGGAAGAACCTGAGAATGAGCCGGGCCGAGGGGGTTCCCAGGAAGGGGACCCCCTCGCTTGGCGCTCAGGGAGCCGGCGGGCCCGCCCCGGCGCGGAGAAGCCCGTGAGCGAGCCCATCGAGAACCGCGACAAGGAATTCGTCCTCAACCAGGCGCGCGAGCTCGACGTGCGCTTCATCCGCATGTGGTTCACCGA
>MGDP01000211.1 GCA_001790955.1 Candidatus Tectomicrobia bacterium RIFCSPLOWO2_12_FULL_69_37 | reverse complement strand
CGGAGAGGCTGGCCGTGAAATCTGGGCGGAAAGCGAACCGCGCGAGAACCGCACCAGCCATCTTCTCGCCTGAGGCTTGACGAAGAAGCATCAGGGGCAGTTCGGCTTCCAAACTGTCACATTGCTCGCCGTTGCGTCCACGCAATTGCGTCCGCCTGAAAGAAACAGGCGAAAATTCAAAAAATAGGCATTCTCATATTAATATCTGTTTAATAGGGGCGATACGAAGCAGCACAGCAATCTCTTCACCAGGTATTGGAACTTGGAATAGAAAAAAACGAAATTTCCGATGACAAGCGTTATGCCCGATGAGAAAAGGCGTTGTCCTGCTCGTGCACTTTGTATATGGTTATAAACTAAATCCTATCGGCGATCGGCGCGTCTGCGAGTCGCGCCGGGCTTCGGATTTTTGTCGAGATCTGGAGGGGGCTCATCGCCCATGAATTGCTCGCGATTCGCAGAAATAGTGGAGACTGCCGCAGGTACGGAGGAACAAGATGAGCCTTGATGGCCGAGTTGCGCTGGTGACAGGCGCCGGTCGGGGGATCGGGAAGGCGGTCGCTCGTGTGCTGGCGGAACGCGGTGCGTCCGTGGCCGTGCACTACCACACTTCCCGCGAGGGTGCCGAGGCGGTCGCTTCGGACATCGAGGCCCAGGGAGGCCGGGCCATCGCCTTGCAGGCCGATGTCAGCCAACCCGACCAAGTGGAGCGGATGGCCGAGCAGTGCCGCAGCGCATTGGGGCCGGCCGACATCCTCGTCAACAACGCGCGCCAGCTCGCGCGGGGCAAGCCCTTCACCGAATTGCAGTGGAGCGATTACCAAGGCCAGATCGACGTAATGCTCCGGGGGACATTCAACTGCTGCCGCGCGGTCCTCCCATCCATGATGGAGCGCCGCTGGGGACGCATCGTCAACGTGCTGAGCACGGTCCTGGTCGATCATCGGCCGCGGACGAGCGCCTACGGCACGGTCAAGTCCGCCCTCCTCTATTTCTCGCAGAATCTGGCCGTTGAGATGGGCCCCTGCGGCATCACAGTGAACATGGTTTCGCCCGGCCTGATTCAGACCGAACGCGAGATCCTTCACTCGCGCAGCTACCAGGAGGAATACATCCGGGACACGCCGATGGGGCGCCTGGGGGTGCCCGAAGACGTGGCCGAAGCGGTGGCTTACTTCGAGGGAGAAAAAATCGGATTCATCACCGGAGTCAACATGGCTGTTTCCGGCGGCAAGACAATTTTCTGAGGGGGCCGTTACAGCCGGGTGGCGAAGCCGCCGCCATATCGAAGGAGGAGAGCCGTGAAGAAAAGATGGGTCTCTGCGCTGGTTTTGGCCGCCGCCTTCGTCTGGATGGGGAGCATGGCGGCCGCCGCCCCCAAGGGACAAGTCACCCTGGGCATGGGCGGGGCCGTCACCACGTTCGACCCGCACGTCTTCAGCTCTTTGCCGATCTCCTTCCACCACCCGAACGTCTTCGACACCCTGCTCCGCAGGACCCCCGACGCCAAGCTCGAATCCTATCTCGCCAAGAGCTACAAGCTCCTCAATCCGCGGGTCTGGGAGTTCAAACTGCACGAGGGGATCAAGTTCAGCAACGGGGAGCCCTTAGACGCCGAGGCGGTGAAGTTCTCCTTCGAAAGGATCGCCGACCCGAGGCTCAAGTCCCGGCAGATCGCCTACTTCAAGAGCATCACCCGCGTGGAGGCCACGGACCGCTACACGGTCCGCTTCCATCTGAAGACGCCGGACTTCGAGCTGCCCTCGTTCCTGGGGATCTACGGGTTCATCGTCCCGCCGGCCTATTACAAGAAGCACCCCCCCGAATACCTCGCCCGGCATCCCGTCGGCAGCGGGCCCTACGTGGTCAAGAAGTGGCGCAAGGGCGAGGAAGTGGTGTACGAGGCGAATCCCAATTACTGGAGAAAGGGAGAGCCGAGCATCAAGACCGTAACCGTCAAGTTCATTCCCGAGGCGACCACTCGGGTGGCGGCGCTGCTGTCGGGCGACGTAGACATGATCGACAGCCTCGCGCCCGGATTCGTGGGCCGGATCAAGTCGAGCGCCAACCTCGAAGTTATCTCGGGCCTCGCCCCGCGCGCCAACTACATCGTGATGCTGATCAAGAAAGGCGCTCCCTGGAGCGATCCGCGCGTCCGCATGGCGCTGAACTACGCGATCGATAAAGAAGGCATCATCAAGAACGTGCTGGGCGGCTTCGCCAAGGAGATCGCCGTGCTCCAAGGGCCAGGGAGCTTCGGGTACAACCCCGGCCTGAAGCCCTTCCCCTACGACCCCGGGAAGGCCAAGAAGCTCCTGGCCGAGGCTGGCGTCCCGAACGGCTTCACCACGGACCTCTACATTCCCCACGGCCGGTTCCTGCTGGGCAAGGAGGCCGTGGAGGCCATCGCAGGCCAGTGGTCGAAGATCGGGGTGAAGGTCAACATCAAGGCCGTCGAGTGGGGCTCGATGGTGAAGACCATCCAGGGCCGCTGGAACGAGAACGTGAAGCCGTTCATGTACTTCCTGGCCCGGATGGACACCGCCTTCAGCGCGGAGGGCATGTACGCCGGGGCCATCGTGGGCAACTCCATCTACGGTGGGTTCCGCGACGCGGCTGTGGACAAGATGATCCTGAACGCCCGGAACATCCTCGATGAGGAGCAGCGGGAGAAGGCTTTTGTCGAGATTAACCGGTTGCTCCGGGAGGAGAAGGTGCCCCTGGTTTTCCTGTATCAGAACTTCGAGATTTTCGCGAAAAACAAGAAGGTCACCTGGACGCCCCGGCTCGACGCGAAACTGCTGGCCTACGAGGTCGGCCTGAAAGAATAGCTCCGGCCGGAGTTCCCCCGGGGAGGAGGCGTGGAAGCGCCTTCCCGCGCCTCTTCACGGCCAAGATGGCGCCAGGGGCGGCCGGCCCCTGATAATCACTGGGTGCGGGAATGACCGGGTATGCCGTTCGGCGGATGTTTCACGCGATCCTCTTGATCAAGTGCGTGCTGGTGGTGGTCTTCCTGCTCCTCCACATCACGGGGGATCCGACGGCCATCATCGCGGGCCCGGACGCCACCGCGGACGACATCGTGCGCCTCCGCACGCTGATGGGCTTCGACCAGCCTCTCTGGGTCCAGTACGGGAAATTCTTCCTCGGCGCCGTGCAGGGAGATTTTGGAAAATCCTTCGAATACGGGGAGAGCGCCCTCGCCCTCGTCTTCGAGCACTTGCCCGCCTCCTTCGAGCTGGCCATCAGCGCCTTCGTTCTTTCCGTGGTGATCGGCGTTCCCCTGGGCTGCCTAGCTGCCTTCAGGGAAAACTCGCTTTTTGACCGGAGCTTCATCGGGACGACGGTCTTCGTCCAGGCGGTGCCGGATTTCTGGCTCGGGATCATGATGATCACGTTCTTCTCCGTGCACTTGGGGATCTTGCCTTCCTTCGGCCGGGGAAGCTGGACGCACTTCTTGATGCCGGCCTTCGCCGCCTCCACCTATCACCTCGCAAGGCTCGGCCGACTGATGCGATCCCAGATGCTGGAGACGCTCCGCCAGGACTTCATCCTCACCGCCCGGGCGAAGGGCCTGCCCGAGACCATGGTCGTGATGGGACACGCCCTCAAGAACTCGGCCATCCCCATCGTGACGGTCATGGGCCTGGACTTGGGCATCCTCCTGGGCGGCACGGTGATCGTGGAGACGGTGTTCGCCTGGCCGGGAGCGGGGCGGCTGGTCGTCCAGGCGATCGCCAACCGGGACTTCCCCGTCGTGCAGGCGGTCGTCTTCCTGCTGGCCTCCGTGTTCGTGCTGATCAACCTGGCAGTGGATCTGATCTACGCTTACCTCGACCCCCGGATTGAATACTCATGATGGAAGACACGCGGATCCTTGGCTCTTACGTTCACATCGGCGCCATGGAGAGGGCGGCTTCCCTTCTCTCGTCCCTTCGCCGGGACTGGTCCGCCCTCCTGGGGGTATTCATCATCGTGGCAGTGGTGGCCGCCGCCACGCTGGCCCCCGTCCTCGCTCCGATGGACCCCTACGAGCAATCCCTCAGCCGTACCCTCAAGCCACCCCTTTGGTCGGATGGGGAGCACATCTTCCTCCTGGGCACGGATCACCTCGGCCGGGACTTCCTCAGCCGGCTCATCTACGGATCGAGAGTCTCGCTGATCGTGGGGGCCTTCGCGGTGCTGCTGTCGGGGGGAGTCGGCCTCATCGTGGGACTGTTGACAGGGTATTTCGGCGGCAAGGTGGACTTGGTCATGATGCGAGTGGCCGATCTGGTCCTCTCCTTCCCGTTCATTTTGCTCGCCCTGGCGACCATCGCCATCGTAGGCCCCAGCCTGACGGTGCTGATCGTAGTCATGTCGCTCCGAATCTGGGTGATATACGCCCGGGTGGTGCGCGGGGAGGCGCTCAAGATCCGCGGGATGGAATACGTGCAGGCGGCGCACGCCATGGGGGGCAGTCACACTCGCATCATCTGCCGGCACGTCCTGCCCAACGTGATGGCGCCCGTCATCATCATCGCTTCCCTCTACCTCGGACGCATGATCGTCATCGAGTCCGGCCTCAGTTTCCTGGGGCTGGGGGTGCCCCCCCCGACGCCGACATGGGGAGGGCTCCTGAGCGAGGGAAGGACGCACCTATATAATGCATGGTGGGTCGCCACCTTCCCGGGTCTGGCCATCACGTTCACCGTTTGGGGGGCCAACCTGCTGGGGGACTGGTTGAGGAACGTCCTGGACCCCCGATTGAGGTCCTTGTGAGGAGCTGGCTGGAATAAGGATAGGGAGAAGGTTGAATGAGTCATGAACCGCTAAGGGTCGCGGTGGTGGGCCTGGGACGCTGGTCCTACACCATCGCGGAGGCGATCCAGAGCTCCCCGCTGCTGCGCCTGGTGACCTGCTTCACGCGGACACCGGCCAAGCGCGAGGAATTCAGCCAGAAGTTCGGCTGCGGGCAGGAGGAGAGCTACGAAGCCGTCCTGCGGAACCCCGCGGTGGAGGCGGTGGTCCTGGTGACACCCAACAACACCCACGCCGAGCAGGCCATGCAGGCGGCCGCGCACGGGAAGCACATCCGCGTGGACAAGCCGGTCGCCACCACCATCGCCGACGCCCGCTCCATGATAAGCGCCTGCGAGAAGGCCGGCGTCGTGCTGTCAGTGGCGGCTCCCTACCGCTTCACGCGCGGCATGCGGTTTTTCCGCAAGATGGTCGACGAGGGGGCGCTGGGTGTCCTCGCCATGGCGGAGGCCAACTACTCGAACGACCGGGGGTATTTCTACACGCCGAAGGACTGGCAGTGGTACAACTCGGGTTCTCCCGGCGGCCCCCTCATCCAAGTCGCCGTCCATCAGATCGACAGCCTGTACTACCTCTTCGGCCCCGTGCGCCGCGTCTCCGCGAGGTTCAGCAAGGTCATGACCAAATCGGAGATCCCCGACGTGTGCGTCCTGTGGCTCGAGTTTGAATCGGGGCTCCTGGGTACCCTCGGAACCAGCTTCGTCAGCCCGACGACCAAGAAGGGCCGCTTCACCCTCTTCCTCAACGCCTACGGCAGCGAGGCGAATCTCTACCACGACCGCTGGGACGGGCTGTTCGTCCTACGCCGCGGGGCCGACAACAAGGAGCGCGTCCCCCTCGAGGAGTACGCCGGCTCGGGCCACATCCAGGCGAACCTCGAGGACTTCGCCCGCGCGGTCCGGGAGGGCCGGCCGCCGGAAGTGGGGGGGCCGGAGGGCCTTCACGTCCTGGCGATCATCCGGGCGGCCATGCGCTCAGCGGAAACCGGCCAGCCTGTCGACGTGGCAGAAGTGCTTGCTGAATAGATGCCCGGGATGGCCCAACCGGCTTCGACTGCGTGGCCATGACTTCCGAAGGAGAGATGAGATCCTTATGTCAGAATAACGGGTTTTTTAGGCGATTGCTGGAATCCGGCCCATTCCGACTCTCGCCGCGTCAAACGCCGCACTGGTGCGGGATGGTGCGCAGCCTGTGGGAGAGGAGGAACAAGCGACATGGCGGATTATCGACTGACAGATGAACAGCTCGCCCTGAAGCAGATGGCTCACGAGTTCGCGGTGAAGGAGATCCGGCCCGTCGCCATGGAGTTGGACCACAATCCTGACCCAGCCAAGAGCGCCTACATGCCGCGTCTCATCGAGAAGGCCCACAAGGTGGGCCTGCACACAATGTCACTTCCCGAGAAGTACGGCGGCGGCGGGATCGAAGACCTGTACACCCACTGCATCGTGGCGGAGGAGCTCTCCTGGGGCGACCGCGGCTTCGTGGGGATCCTGCTCTCCGCCACCAAGATCACCCACCTCCTCATGGCCGATGAGCTGAAGCCTTTCGCCTGCGAGGAGAACCGCGAGAAATGGCTGCGGGCCTACTGCCAGGATCCGACCTTCCTCATCTCAACCGCCACCACCGAGCCGGACTCGGGCTCGGAGAACAACATAACGACATACAATGACCCCAAGGGGGGATACCGGACGACCGCCGTCCGGAAGGGAGACGAGTACATCCTCAACGGGAACAAGATATTCGTCTCCAACATCGGCTGGGCCAAGCTGAATTTCGTCTACGCGCGCACGGACAAGACCCAAGGAGTTCAAGAGGGCGGAGCCTCCTTGTTCGCGGTCCCGATCGACGCGCCCGGGGTCTCCTTCGGGCAGGTCTACGATAAGATTGGCTATCGACTGAATCTCAACCGCGAACTGATCCTTCAGGACTGCCGTATCCCCGTCTCCAACCGGCTTGGCCCCGAAAGCGCAGGCCTGAAGCGGCTCCGCCGGTATATGCGGGGCGATACCCTCATCAATGCCGCGTCCATGGTCGGCCTGGCCCGGGCGGCCTACGAGGCCACCTTGGAATACGCGCAGATCCGGATCGCGTGCGGACGGCCCATCGCCGAGCACCAGACCATCGGCGTCAAGCTGCTGGACATGTGGACCCAGATTAACGCCGCCCGGGCCTATGTCCTGCAGGCAGCCTGGGCGGTCGACGCCGCGTGGCAGGGGATTGACGGGGAGAAGATCCCCGTGGACCCAAAGCTGTCGCAGTCCGCCAGCTACTACGCGCACGAGATGTGCGTGGATGTGTGCCGCGCGGCGATGGAGGTCCACGGCGGGGTCGGCGCCATGCGGGATTACCCCGTCGAGATGTACATGCGGAACGCCGTCTGCATGCTCCACAGCGACGGAGGAGTCATCAACAAGCGGGTGAGGCTCCTCCCATACCTTTCGGCGGAGGCCGTCAGCGCGGGCAACGGAGCGGGGAGGAGATAGGCATCATGGGCTGCCGGGTGCACCACGTTCACCACGTCGCGCGGGATCCCCAGGCTGCGGCGGAATTCTACATCAAGCACTTCGGCGGGAGGCTTTTCACGCCGCAGATGGAATACATGAAGGCACCCTACGTCAGCGTGATGCTGGCGGGAGTTGAGGTCCGCATCCGGGGAGTGCGTCCGAACGAGAGCGGCAACGACAGGCAGGTGGACATCGGCCTGCACCACTTCGGCATCCAGGTGGACGACCTCGACTCCTTCGCGGCGGGCCTGGAGCGGGAGGGGGTGGAGTTCACCAAGAAGCCCGGTCCGGGCGTACTCGGCTCGAAGACCGCTTTCATCAAGGCCCCGGACGGCGTCTTGATCGAGCTGGTCGAAGAGCACTAAGCGGGCCGTTCCTGATTTCGGGCTTCAGGGCCCTTCGGGCGGGAGGGGGAATCTCGTCCCAAAATCATCCACTTGGCCCGATCGGAGGCGAAAAATGCCCGGCTTCGCGCGCGGTCAGTTCATGGTGGACTACGAGCAGCGCTGCGATTTGGACGCGCTGCGCCGCAAGCGGGTGGAGAAGGCCCAGCGGGCGATGAGGGAGCAAGGAATCGACGCCCTTCTCATGTGGAAGGTGGAGAACACCCGCTACCTCAGCAGCCTGCGCGCCTCGTTCCTGGCGCACCGCGAAGCCATCCGCTCGGCGGTCCTCCTCACCCAGACGGGCAGGCCCCATGTCCTCACCAACGGCGGGGAGATCCCCCGCATCAAGCGCGACATGCCCTGGATCGAGGCGTTCCATCACCTGACCAAGCTCGAAGAGCAGCCGCTCATGGACAAGCTGGTCACCCAGACCCTCCGCCCCCTGCTGAAGGACCTGCGCGTCACCGGCGGGAAGCTGGCGATCGACGCGATGAGCTTCATCCAGTTCAGCGCCTACAGCCGCCTCCTGAAGGACGTGGAGCTCGTGAACGGCGACTCCTTCATGCACAAGGTCCGCCGCATCAAGCTCCCCGAGGAGATCTACATGATCCGGGAGGCCTGCGCCATCGCGGACGCGGTCAACCAGGAGGCCATGGATCAAGTAAAGGCGGGCAGGCGCGAGTGCGACGTGGCCGCGGCGGCCATGAAGGTGCTCCATCATTACGGGGGGGAGATGGCCCACCTCGTCTCGCCCTTCGTGGCCTCGGGGGAGCACATGTCCCCTCCCACCCGCTTCGCCACCGACAAGATCATCCGGAGCGGAGACCTGGTCTTCATCGACATCGGCGCGCAGTGGAACGGCTACTTCGGGGACGTAGCCCGCACGGTCATCTGCGGCAAGCCATCCAGGCGGCAGAAGGAGATCTACACCGCCGTCCACGAGTCCCTCCAGAAAGGGCTCGAGCGGATGCGTCCGGGCTTCACCAACAAGCAGATCGCCCACGACATCTGGGAGGCGGGGGAGAAGTACGGATTGAAGAAGAACTGGTTCGCCCTGAGCATCGGCCATGCCCTGGGAACGTCGCCGAACGAGCCGCCCTACATCGGCGAGCCCGACCCCGATTCCGAGGAAGTCCCCATGACGCCTGGGCTGGTGTTCGCCGTGGAGCCCCTGATCTGGGTGCCGGACGTGGTCGGCGGCGGGGGCGCGCGGATCGAGGAGACGGTCCTGATCACCGAGGACGGGAACGAGGTCCTGACCCGCTCGCCCATGGACGATCGGCTGCTGCTCTGAGCCGGCCGCCCTAGACGACCGCCAACTCGTCCGATGCCCGGTTCAGCGGATCGTAACCGCCAGGGGTCACCACATAGGTCTCGCCCCAGAATATCTGCCGGTCGGTGCCCAGCTGGAACATGGGGTGCACGGTGACCACCATCCCGGCCTGGAGGGTACCGGTGGACTCGGGCGTGATCATGTAATCGGTCAGGTCGAGCCCGGTGATGTGCGCGAGTCCGTAGGGCCACATCTTGTAGCCCCGGCCCTCGATCACCTTCTGCATGGCGGTGATCATGCCCGCCATCCGCCCCCCTGGCTTCAGGTGCTTCAAGCATTCGTCCCGCGCGACCCGCACCACGTCGTAGGCTTCGGTGAGCCAACCGGCCGGGGCGCCGAGGGAGAGGATGCGGACGATCTGGTTCCAATAGCCCCACACCCGCGGGGAGATCTCCAGCAAAACGGCGTCCCCGCGCTTCACCACGCGCTCGGTCTGGGGAATGACGTAGCCCCAGGGGGCCTCTCCGCCGTTCGCCATGCTGGCGAGTCCCAGCATGTTGAAATTCTCGACCCCGGCGAGGGGAATGATCGTCGCGTCCATCTCCTTGCGGATGTCGAGCTCGGTCATGCCTTCCCGGAGGCACTCGCGGATGCGCTTCCAAATCCGGTCGCCCGCTTCCGCCGAGCGGCGCGAGACGGCGATTTCCTCCTCGCTCTGGATCAAGCGGTTCTGGATGATCAGCTCTCCGGCCTCCACCCATTCTTTTCCAGGCAGTTCCTTCTGGAACTGCTGGTGCCAGGCGACCGGCAAGACGGAGAATGAG
The DNA here is from genome assembly GCA_001790955.1 of Candidatus Tectomicrobia bacterium RIFCSPLOWO2_12_FULL_69_37. Taxonomy (GTDB): domain Bacteria; phylum UBA8248; class UBA8248; order UBA8248; family UBA8248; genus 2-12-FULL-69-37. Next base: position 1,866 of record MGDP01000211.1, on the reverse strand, counting down.
GAGAGGCCGATGCGTTTCATCCTCCCGCCGAGCCCGCGCAGGTACTCGCACACTTGCCCCGGCACCGGAGTCATCGGGGCGCACCGGGCGTCCTTCACCCAGCTGTTCCGAATCGCCTCGATCCGCTGGTTCTCGACCCCGACGAAGAGAACCGGCTCCTCCTCCCCAGAGAAGACCAGCGCCTGCTGGCCCGAGAACGGCACGTAGGAGCTGACATAAGCCAGATTCCCGGAGCGCGGCCCCTGGCGCCCGTTGTTCCCGTAGACCAGGAGGACGTCCAGGTTCTCCTTTGCCATCGCGGCTCGAATCAGCGCGTACCTCCTGTCCCTCTCCTTCGCCGAGAATCTCATCGCGCTCGCTCTCCATATGGCCAGACAGCGGAAAGAGGCAGCCGGTCCTTCTCCTGAACACAGAGCCGGCGGCGGAAAGTCCATCGCGTGGCGAGAAGCCGCCGACCGAACTCGCACCCCATCAAGCCCTCCTTCCCCCTAAGCCCGGCTGCCTGAACGAAGAAGAACCCGAAGGCGATCGGGACCATGGAGAGGACAGTGAGGAATCGATCCATGGGGCTCTCGGGATAGCGAGAGCTTTCTCTGACAATGGTGGAACCTAGCCACCCATTGCCGCACTGTCAATCCGGCCGGCCTTCTCCCCCGGGATTGGGGCCGCGGTGAGGAAGCCGAGACGAAATTGCAGGGCCTCCGGAATCACGCGGAGCGGCGGAGAGATGGAATCATGGGGAGGAATTGAAAAACTTCTTTGGCGGCGGGTGCAATCCAACACCCGCCCTTCTCCCGTGGTTCCCCATTTGGGAGGGAAGACGCCGGATGAAGACGAAGTCGGCTTGGGCGAAAAACCTCGCGATAGGCGACCCCTTCACGCAGGAAACTAACCCACAACCCACATTACGGCTCCGGCGATGGCGATGGAAGCACCCGCGCCGCGAAGGAGCTTGGCTCTCAGCGCGTTCGAGGCCGCGATCCGGCCCATGGCGAACCCCACCCCGTGCAGGAAGGCCGTGGCCGCGAGGAAGCCACCCGCGTAGAGGATGGGCGCGGCCGCCTGGGGGATCTCCGCTCCGTGGACGTGGCCGTGGCAGAGGGCGAAGAGGCCCGTAAGACCGAGCCCCGCGATCACTGGCCAGCGGACGGCCCAGGCCACCGCCATGCCCAGCACCACCACCGAGGCGGCAATCCCCGCTTCAATCCATGGAAGAGAGATGCCCATGCCGCCAGCGAGACCGCCCACAGCCATCATGACGAGGAATGCCAGCGGGAGCGCCCACAAAGCGCGGCCCCCCAGCTGGGCCGCCCACAGGCCCACCGCCACCATCGCGAGCACGTGATCCAGCCCGCCGATCGGATGGAAGAACCCCTCGCCCAGCCCGGCCCCCCAGGCGCCGAAGACGTGAGCCTCGGCCCTCGCCGCCACAAGGAATCCCACGACCGCCACACCGGACGCCAGCGCGATGCGCTTCATGACCGCTCTCCCTCTCTAGTAGGCTGTTGAAAAAGGCGCTTTCTTCAAGCGGCTCATGGTCCGGCCGCCATTTTGCTCCGGGTTCGGGACCACGAACGGGGTGTTCACCATGCCCATCATGACTTCACCGGCCCTCCGCCGGGGCCTCTCACGCCGCCGCGAGCCTCGTGAGGCGCAGGAGGAACGCCCCATCGTCAAAGGCCTTGCCGGCGCCCACCATCCTGGGCCGCACCCAGTGCCGCCTGCGCACGCGCTTGAGATGGCCCTCGGCGCCCGCGCGCTCGGCGGTACCGTTGGCCTCCTCGACGCCGATGCCCATGACGAGGCCGTTTCGGTTCTCCATCAGGGCGTGCATCGAGTGCGCGAGAACCGCCTCCTGCCCCCGGC
>MGDP01000210.1 GCA_001790955.1 Candidatus Tectomicrobia bacterium RIFCSPLOWO2_12_FULL_69_37 | reverse complement strand
TTCACGAACAAGATGGCCACCGACGCCTACCGGGGCGCGGGCCGCCCCGAGGCCACCTACATCCTCGAGCGGATGCTGGACCTGGCCGCCGCCGAACTGGGCATGGACCCGGCCGAGATCCGCCGCAGGAACTTCCCCGCCAAGTCCGAGTTCCCCTACCCCACCTCGGCGGGGCTCACCTACGACAGCGGGGACTACCACGCCACCCTCGACAAGGCCCTCCAGCGGGCGGGCTACAAAGAGATGAGGCGCGAACAGGCCGAGGAGCGGAAGAAGGGCCGCTACCTCGGCGTGGGCCTCTCCACCTACGTCGAGATCTGCGGGATGGGCCCCTCCGCCGCCATGGGGGGCCAGGGCTGGGAGAGCGCCCGGGTTCGCGTCGAGCCCACGGGCAAGGTGACGGTCTTCTCGGGGGCCTCCCCCCACGGCCAGGGCCAGGAGACCTCCTTCGCCCAGATCGCGGCGGAGGGGCTCGGCGTCGCGGTGGAGGACGTGGAGGTCATCCACGGGGACACCGACGTGGTCCCCTACGGCGTGGGCACCTTCGGCAGCCGCGGGACGGCGGTGGGGGGCTCGGCGGTGGTCTTCGCCCGGGACAAGGTGCGGGAGAAGATGGCCCGCTTCGCGGCGCTCCACTTCGAGGCGGACCCCGCCGACATCGCCTTCGCGGACGGCAAGGTCTTCGTGCGGAGCGCGCCCGAGAAGTCCGCCCCCTTCGCCCGGATCGCCCAGATGGCCTACGACGCCATCCAGCTCCCCCCCGGAACCGAGCCCGGCCTGGAGGAGACCCACTTCTTCGAGCCCCCGAACTTCACCTTCCCCTTCGGCGCCCACGTCGTCCTGGCCGAGGTGGACCCCGAGACTGGGGAAGCGAGGATTCTCCGCTACGTCGCGGTGGACGACGTGGGGAACATGATCAACCCCCTCCTCGTCCGCGGCCAGATCCACGGGGGCATCGCCCAGGGGGCCGGGCAGGCGCTGGAGGAAGAGGTCATCTACGGCGAGGGCGGCCAGCCCCTCAACGCCACCCTCATGCACTACGCGCTGCCGAAGGCGCACCTCCTGCCGCGCTTCGAGCTCGACCACACCACCACCCCCACGGACGTGAACCCGCTCGGGGCCAAGGGGGTGGGCGAGGCGGGCACCATCGGCTCGACCCCCGCGGTGGTGAACGCGGTGCTCGACGCCCTGGCCCCCTTCGGGGTCCGCCACCTCGACATGCCGCTCCGCCCGGAGAAGGTCTGGCGGGCGATCCAGGCCGCCCAGGCCTCGACGGGGGGCGCCCGGTGATCCCCGCCGCCTTCGGCTACGAGCGGCCCGCGACGCTGGAGGAGGCCCTCATCCTCCTCGCGCGGCACGGCGAGGGCGCGCGGATACTCTCGGGGGGGCACAGCCTCCTCCCCGTCCTCAAGGCGCGGCTCGCCCACCCGGGCGTCCTGATCGACATCGGCCGCATCCCGGCCCTCTCGGGGATCACGAGGACGGCGGGCGGCCTCCGCATCGGCGCTCTGACGACGCATTACGAGGTGGAGAGCTCCCCCCTCGTCCGCGAGGCCTGCCCCCTCCTCGCCGAGGCGGCCGGGCGCATCGGGGACGTCCAGGTGCGCAACCGGGGCACCATCGGCGGGAGCGCCTCCCACGCCGACCCGGCGGCGGACTACCCCGCCGCCCTCCTCGCCCTGGAGGCGGTGCTGGTGGCTTCAAGCCCGGACGGGACGCGCGGCATCCCTGCCGCCGATTTCTTCACCGGCCCCTACGAGAATGCCCTCAAGCCAGGCGAGATCCTGACCGCCGTCGAGGTGGCCTCCTCCCCGGCGGGAAGCGGCGGGGCCTACCTCAAGGCGGCCCAGCAGGCGAGCGGCTTCGCCATCTGCGGGGTGGCCGCCCTGGTGACCCTCTCGGGCGGGAGCATCGCCTCGGCAAAGATCGGCGTCACGGGAGTGGCCACCCCCGCCTACCGGGCGCGGAAGGCCGAGGAGGCCCTCGCCGGGAAGCCCGCCTCGCCGGAGAGCCTCCGCGCGGCGGCGGCCCTCGCCGCCGAGGGGGTGGACCCGCTCGACGACTTCCACGCCTCGGCGGAGTTCCGCGTCCAATTGGCGAAGGTGTACACCGAACGCGCGCTGGCCGAGGCCCTCCGCCGGGCGAAGGGGTAGGGGATGCCCGCGCCGATCGAGGCCGCCTCCGCCGTCCACCCCGCCATCCCCTGGCTCAAGCGCGAGAACCTCCGCTTCCACGAGCACCTCCGCGCCTTCACCGAGGGGGACTGGCGCGGGCCCACCCTCTGCACCGAGTGGAGCGCCGCCCAGGTGGCGGGCCACATGGTCGGCGGGGCGGCCTCCTACGCCGACCGGGTCGAGGCCGCCCTGGAGGGCCAGGTCATCTTCGGCCTGGGCGCCCGGAGCGCGGAGGAGTTCCAGGCCGCACGCGCGCAGATCATGGAGGAGACCCTCGCCCTGCCCGGCCCGGAGCGCGTGGCCCGGCTCGCGGAGGCCGACCGGCGGCTGGACGAGGCCCTGGCCCGGCTCACGCCCCGGGACCTGGACCGGCCTACCTGGCACCGGAAGGGGAGCCTTCCCCTGCGCCTCTTCCCGGGCCAGCGCCTGGGCGAGGTGGTGCTGCACCACCGCGACCTGGGCAACGATCCGGCCGCCCCCCTGGAGACCGGGGCCATCGGCGTCCTGGCCCAGGTCCTTCCGGAGCGCATGGGACGCCAGTTCGAGGGCGCGCCGGACCGGACCCTCGCGGGCCTTTTCCGGATCGAGACGGAGGAGCCCGCCCACGCCTTCACCTTTGAGGCCCAGGACGGCGCTCTCCTCCCCGCCCCCGGCGCGGGGGGCTGGGACGTGCGCCTCCGCGCCCCGGCGGGGGAGATGATCCTCCTCGTCACCGGCCGGGCCGGACAGGCGGAGCGGGAAAGGGCCGGGCGCCTCCAAATCGAGGGGGATCGCCAGAAGGCGGAGGCGCTCATGCGGGCCGTCTTTAGGCCCATCTGAGAGGGATGCCCCGCGGCGAGGTTTTTGTAGGGGCGACCGGCCTTCAGCGGGCCGAAGCCGGCTTTCGGCCGGCGAAGGCCGGCCGGTCGCCCCTACGGATCATACCCGAGATGCCATCCATCGGGGCCAGCCCATGCCGGAACATGAGGGAATTTGAGGTAAGAGCGTTTCCCGGCCGATGAATTACATTCCTTGGCGGGGAGATGCGGGTTGTCGTCCATAGGGGCGGGTTTGGCTTCGGTGAGCTCAGCCGAACCGGAACCCGCCCCTACGCAGGTCAGAGGGTGAGAATGAAATTTCCGATCTTTTCCGGCGATTTCCGGCTTAAAAGGTACGTGAAAAAGGCCCGCCGGCAGGGAAGTTTCCAGGGTTTTCCGGGATAATACGGGGTATTCCGCAGGTTTTTTATTTTCTCGGGAGGAAAGTTCGGCATGGCGGACCTGTCCTGGAGCGTCTCGGCCCCCTGGCTCGCGCGGGAGAACCCGCGCCTCTCCTCCTTCTTCCGCACCTTCGGCGAGGCGAGGTGGCGGACGCCCAGCTACTGCCCCGGGTGGACGGCGGCCCACGTGGTGAGCCACATGACCTCGGGCGCCGGCTTCTACCGGGCGGCCATCGAGAACGGCCGCAAGGGGCTGCTCGCGCCCCCCTTCGGGGCGAAGGACGTGCCCGACTTCCGGAAGATCCGGGGGAAGCAGATGGAGGAGCTGCTCGCGCTCCCGGGAGAGAAGCGGGTGGACCGCTTCGAGGAGGCGGTGGGGGCGCTCCAGCGCACCCTGGAAAGCCTCATGCCCCGCGAGCTGGACCTGAACGGCTGGCACCCCCGGTGCCCCACCCCCCTCCGCAACTACGCCGACCAGCGCCTCTACGAGCTCATCCTGCACGAGTGGGACGTCCGCAACGAGCCCGAGGAGCCGCTCCGCACCGCCGCCCTCGGCGCGGCGGTCGAGATCCTGATGGAGCGCATCCCCTTCCTCTGGGAGAACACCGAGCACCCGCAGGCGGAGGGGCGCTTCCGCTTCGAGACGAGGAACCCCGGCGCCGGGTGGGAGATGGAGACCCGGGCGGGCAAGGCCGTTCTGTTCAAGGAGGGGAAGGGGGCGTGCGACGCCTGCCTCTCCGCCACGGCGAGCGACATGGTGCTCCTGGTGTGCGGGCGGGGCCCCGTCCCGGAGCGGATCAAGGGCGGGCGGCTCGGCATCCAGGGCGACCGCGCCAAGGCGGACGTGCTGATCGAGTCCGTCTTCCGGCCGTACTGACGGCGTCGCGCGGGGCGTGCCGTTCCGCACCGTGGCTCATCCGGGGAAGGACGGCGGTTCACCCCCCGCTCACCCTCTCCCGAAGGGAGAGGGGCGGAGGCGCCGCGCAATTCCTTTGGGCGCCTGCTCAGTGACCAGCTTGTTCAGGCTTCGCCGCTAGGAAAGGACGGATGCAGCTCCTCATCGACGGCTACAACCTCATCCCGGCCATCCCCGAGCTGGGCCGCCTCCTCCGCCAGGACCTGGAGGCGGGCCGCGAGGGGCTGCTCGACCTCCTCCGCGCCTACAAGCGGACGGCGCGGGGCCCCCTCGCCATCACGGTGGTGTTCGACGGCAAGGGCAATCCCGCCGGCGGGGCGGGGAGCGCGCCGAAGGGCGGGGGAGTCCAGGTGCTCTTCTCCCGGAACGAGACGGCGGACGACCTGCTGCTCCGCCTCCTTCGGGGGGAGAAGCGGGGGGCGGTGCTCGTCACTTCGGACCGGGCGCTCGGCGCGGCGGCCCAGGCGGACGCGGGGGCGGTCCTCCGCTCGGGGGAGTTCGCGGACCGCCTCGCGCAGGCGCAGGCTTCGGCGAGCTCAGCCGAGCCGTGGATGGGGGGGGAGAAGCCCGAGGAAGAGGCCCCGGCCCGGAGCCTCTCGACCAAGAAGAAGGGGAACCCCCGGCGGCTCCCCAAGCGGGAGCGGGAGCGCCAGCGGCGGCTGGAGAAATTGTAGGGGCGGCTCGACTTTCCCCCTCCCTCCGGGAGGGGGTTGGGGGGAGGGAAAACCTGAAGGGAACCCCTTTCACCCCGCCGGCCGCATCTCGAACAGGTGGACCTGGTGGGGCTTCAGGGCCACGAAGAGGCCGGGCGAGGCCATCTCCCCGCCCTCGCGCTCGTAGCGGCTGCCGTCCCAGCGGTCCTCGAGGACCCACGCCGCGGCGCCCAGGGCGGACGAGAGGGGAATCCGGGCGCAGGCGGGGGAGCCTCCCAGGTTGGCGGCGATCAGGGCCCGCTGCCTCAGCGTCGATCCCGCGGGAGGGCCCCACAGCAGGGCGATCACCTGCCCGCTGGAGACGCCGCCCGGGCCGGCGGGCCGGACCTCGGGCAGCGAGAAATCCCCCGCCCGGAGGAGCGGCTCCCGCAGGAAGGCGACCAGGCGCCGGTAGCCTTCCCCGATCTCCGGGTCGGGCGGCTCGGGGGGTCGCCGGGCGAGCTGGACGGGGAGCCGCACCTTCCGCCCTTCCAACTGGCCCTCGTGGAAGAGCTTGAGGCCGGGGGCGCCGAAGGCGGCCGCGGCGGCGGGCAGCCAGCGGCCCCCGCCGAAGGCGCGGGCGGCCCGCTCCTCGTCGTGATTCTCGATGAAGCGGGCGCAGCGGCGCTGGTAGCCCACCGAGGCGCCGAGGTGGGCGCGGACGGCGGCGGGGTCGCCCGCCCGCAGGCGGTCGTAGAGCCACTTGTCGTAGGTGTAGTCGAAGCCCTGCTCCTGCAGCTCCGCCTCGCGCCCCCAGTAGGCCTCGGCGATGAAGAGGAAGCCGGGGTGGAGGGCCCGGACGGCGGCGATGGCCTCGGGCCAGAAGCTCTCCTGGACGGGCCCGGGTCCCAGGCGGCCCCCCCAGGTCCTCTCGATCACGTCCGGCAGGAGGAGCATGGCCATGTCGCAGCGCACCCCGTCGCAGAGCGAGGCGATCCGCACGAGCTCCCCCCGCATCCGCTCCCGGGCGGCCGGGGAGGCGTAGTTGATCTGGACGGTGTCGCTCCAGCCGGGGAAGTTGGGGTCGCGGCCGTGGGCGAGGACGCGGCCCTCCGGCCCCCGGAAGAAGTCCGAGGGCGCGCGCGCCAGGTCCTCCTCCGTGCCCTGGACGAACACCTCGGGGCGCTCGGCCGCCCAGGGGTGGTCGCGGGCGAGGTGGTTGGGGACGAAGTCGAGGACGAGCCGGAGGCCGTGCACCGCCAGCCGCTCCCGCAGCCGCAGGAGCGCTTCGTCTCCCCCGAGATCGGGGGCGGCCCGGTAGGCCCCCACGGCGTAGGGAGAGCCGATGACGTCCTCCTCCCTCAAGCCGGGGAGGGCCCGGAGGTACTCCTCCCGCAGGCCGGGATGGTCCCGGGCGATCCGCACCCCCGCGGGCGAGGCCGCCCATACCCCCATGAGCCAGAGGGCGTTCCAGCCCTCCTCCTTGAGGCGGAGGATCGCGTCCTCGGGGATCCGGTCGAGGCGCAGGGGCGCGCCGCCTCCCGCGAGCTCGCGCAGCCAGACGCGGGCGTTGATCTCGTAGAGGAGGGGGTTGGCGGGCCAGGGCAGGTTCATGAACTCAGGCTCCCTTCGGAAGCGGCTCAGGGGGAGCGCCACATCCGCTCCCAAGACGCATCCGGGAAGGAACAATGAACTTCCGGAGGGGGCCGCGCAAGGCCGTAAGCCACGCGGCAGGAAACGCCGGTCAGTCCGATCGCAGCCGGGGGTCGAGGGCGTCGCGAACGGCGTCGCCGAAGAGGTTGAAGGCGAAGACGGAGAGGCTGATGGCCAGGCCGGGGAAGATGGCGATCCAGGGGGCGCTCTCCGCGTACTCCTCCGCTCCCCCCTGGAGCATGAGCCCCCAGGCGGGGACCGGCTCCTGCACCCCGAGGCCCAGGTAGGAGAGCGAGGCCTCCAGGAGGATGGCCTGGGCCATGAAGGAGGTCAGCATGATCAGGTAGGGGGCCATGACGTTGGGGACCATGTGGCGGAGGATGATGCGCCCGTGCCCGAACCCCATCGCCCGGGCGGCGTCCACGTAGGGGATCTCCCGGATGGCCAGGGCGCTCGCGCGGACGACCCGGGCGCACCGCGGAATGATCGGGATGGTGATGGCCAGGATCACGTTCTGCACGCCCGTGCCGAAGATCGAGACGACAGCCAGCGCCATGATGATCAGGGGGAAGGCCATGAACACGTCCATCACGCGCTGGAACACGAGGTCGAACCGGCCGCCGAAGTAGGCGCTCGCCACCCCCAGGACGAGCCCCAGGGTGGCCCCCACGAGCGAGGAGACAAAACCCACCAGCAGTGCCGTGCGGGCGCCGTAGATGATGCGGCTCAGGATGTCCCTCCCGAACTGGTCGGTCCCCAGCCAGTTCTCGACGCTCGGCGGCTGATGGATCTTCTCATAGACATTCGCCACCGGATTGTAGGGCGCGATGACCGGCGCCAGGAGGGCCATGGCGATCATGAGCAGGATGATGGCGAGGCCCGCGGCTCCGAGGGGCTTGCGGAAAACCAGGTCGCGGACGGCCTCGCGCAAGAACCGCCGGGGGGTGTCTTCCTCTTCCTTAGCGGCGGCGATCGCCTCGCTTCTCAACTCCACCATCGGGGCAAGCTCCTAGCGGTAGCGGATCCGGGGGTCGAGCCAGGCGTATAAGATGTCGATGACGAAGTTCGTGAGAATGAAGACCAGCGCGACAAGCATCACGAGCGCCTGGGTCAAGGTGTAGTCGTGGTTCCCCACCGCTTCGACGAACAGCTTCCCCACGCCGTTCAGGTTGAAGACCTGCTCGGTCACGACGAGCCCGCCGATAAGGAAGGCGAATTCCAGCCCGATCACCGTCGCCACCGGGAGAAGCGCGTTCTTGAGGGCGTGGCGGCGCATGATCAACTTCTCGATGAGGCCCTTCGCCCGGGCCGTGCGCACGTAATCCTCACGCAGCACCTCGAGCAGGGCCGAGCGCGTCATGCGGGTGGCCACCGCGGAGAAACGGTAACCCGTCGCCAGCGCGGGCCAAATGAGCTGGATGAGGTTCCTACCCGGATCCTCCCATAGGGGGATGTATTCGAGAGGAGGCATCCACGGCTCCCCCAGGAAGCGCTGGGTGGAGATGAGCAGGCCCAGGATGATCAGGATGCCGAGCCAGAAGGCGGGCATCGCGAGCCCTGCGATGCTGAAACCGCGCGTCACGTAGTCTACCCAGGTGTTCTGCTTGACCGCCGAGATGGCGCCCAGGGGAATGGCGAGGATCGTGGCGGTGATGGTCGCCATGATGGCGACCTGGAGGGAGAGCTGGAAACGGAGGGCTATCTCCTCCGTGACAGGCCGGCCCGTCCACATGGAGTAGCCGAAGTCGAAGCGCACGACCCCCCACATCCACCGGGCGAACTGAACGGCCATCGGTTCGTTCAGGCCGGCCTGCTCGCGGCATATCTTGAGCGCACTTTCGTCGAAGTAAGCGCCGGACCCCGCCAGGCGAAGCTCGCACGTATCCCCCGGGATCAGCCGGAGCAGCACGAATACGAGGACCGCCGCCCCGAAGAGGGTCGGGATCATCAACAAGGTCCGCTTGATGATGTACTTATGCACGTCGAGCCGCCCCGCGGGGCTGGCCCGCCGGCTTTGCAGCCGGCGGGCCAGCCGTCTCCGAAAAAGCTATTGCTACTCCTCGAGCCAGATGTTGGACAGATCCTGGTTCAAGTAGTGGCTCGGGCTGATCTTCCACCCCTTCACGCTGGAGCGGTGAGGGATGATCCGGTACCACCACAGGGTGATGAAGTAGTGGGCCTGCTCGTCCAGGATCCTGCGCTCGAACTCCCGCATGAACTTCTGCTGCTCTTCGATGTCGCCGGTGCGGTTCATCTTGTCGAAGAGCTCATCCACCTTGCGGTCGGTGTAATTCGCGTGGTTGCTGCCCGAGCGGTCCGTCGAGAGGAACTTGAAGACGTCCGCGAGCGGGTTCACCACCGCCTGGCAGTTGAAGTCCATGCTCACGTCGTACTGCGGGGAGCGGCTGCGGAGCACCTTGTAGAAGGGACCCGTCGGCTGGACCCACTGCTTCACCTTGAAGCCCACCTGCCGCCACTGGTCGATGAGCCAGGTGCCCACGATCTTGTAAGGCTGGTCCACGCCCCGGTTGTGCAGGGTGAACTCGAAGCCCTCCTTGACGCCCGCCTCCTTCAGGAGCCGCTTCGCCTCCGCCCGGGACTTCTCGATGTCCGGCCAGTAGCCGGCGATCTTGTCCAGCTCCGCCTTCTTCGCCGCAAGCGGATGGCCGGGGAACACCACGCCCCCCACCGTCTTCACGATGGCGGTCTTGGAGAGGTACTGCGAGCCGCCCCAGCGGTCAACCGCGAGGGTGAGCGCCCGGCGCACGCGCGGGTCGTCGAAGGGCTTCTTGAGGTGGTTGGGGGCGATCATGAGGGAGCAGTTCCAGTCGCTCTCCTGGACGGTGAGCTTGTCCCCCAGGGCCTTCTTCAGGTCGTCGCGGTGACTGGGTGGGAAGCCCCGGAACTCGATGTAGGCCTGGCCGCTCCGGATGGCGTTCACGCGCACCGCCAGCTTCGAGGAGAAGATGCCGTGGAAACCGTCCAGGTAGGGCGCGCCCTTGAAGAAATAGTCGGGATTGCGCTCGCCCTCGATGAAGGCCCCCGCTTGATGCTGCTTGAACTTGAAGGGGCCGGACCCCAGGATGTTCTTCTCGTACCAGTGCATGTCCTGGGCGAGCTTCTTGGCGCTGTAGAGGAAATTGTAGGGAGCCGCCAGCGCGGGCAGGAAGGCCCCCGAGGGGAACTTGAGCTCGAAGACCGCCGTTTCGTCATCCGGCGCGCTGATCTTGCTCACCATGTGGAACTGGCCCTTGCGGGCGCTGGCCACCCCTTTGGGCGGGAAGACGATTTTGCTCCAGGTGGCCGCCACATCCTTCGCCGTGAGCGGCTGGCCGTCCCAGAACTTGACGTCCTTCCGGATCTTGAACGCGTACTTCTTGCCCCCGTCGGTGGGCTTGGGCATCTCGGCGCACACGTCGCACACGAAATCCGTCGGGGAAGCGGGGTTGTCCGGGTTCACCCGGATCAGCAAGCTGTAGAAGGGAGCGATCGGGTGAACGAGCCCGAAGGTGGTCTCCCGGTGCCCGTCATAGCTCGGCGGCTCGGCGGGGATGATGTACTTGAGTATCCCGCCCTTCTTGGGCGCGGCCGCGGCCGTGGTGGCGAAGCCCGCCAGCGCGAGCGCCGCGGCCAGCCCGAGCGCCAGCGCCGTCCTCATCGAAGCGTGTCGCATGATTGGTACCTCCTCTCTTGCGGAGCAATCGCTCCGCCGTCCTCCTCGCCGGCTCCAATGCACCGGCAAAATGCTCCCTAGACCTCCGTGCAGGCCACCCAATGGCCTAGGGTGATCTCCCGGAGCGCAGGGATATGGGTCTTGCATCCGTCCACCGCGAGCGGGCAGCGGGGATGGAACACGCACCCGCTCGGCGGATTGATCGGGCTCGGCACCTCCCCCGCGATGACTTCGAGGCTGCGCCCGTGCTCCACCTCGGGGTCCGGCACCGGCACCGCCGAGAGCAGGGCCCGGGTGTAGGGATGCCGGGGATTTTCGTAGAGCGCGTCGCAGTCCGCCATCTCCACGATCCGGCCCAGGTACATCACCGCCACCCGGTGGCACAGGTGCCGCACCACGCTGAGGTCGTGCGCGATGAACAGGTAGGTCAGCCCGAACTCCTGGCGCAGGTCCTCGAGCAGGTTGACGATCTGGGCCTGGATGGAAACGTCCAGGGCCGAGACGGGCTCGTCGCAGACGAGGAAGTCCGGCTTCATGGCCAGGGCCCGGGCGATCCCCACACGCTGGCGCTGGCCGCCGCTCATCTCGTGCGGATAGCGGTCGGCCATCCGGGCGCCCAGCCCGCAGACCGAAAGGAGCTCCCGCACCCTCTCCCGCCGCCCGCGGGCATCCGGGGGGAGGCCGTACACGTACATCGGCTCCTCGATGATGTCGCCGATCTTCATGCGCGGGTTCAGGGAGCTGTAGGGATCCTGGAAGATCACCTGCATCTTCCGCCGCCAGGTGCGCAGCTCCTTGTGGCCCAGGGAGGAGAGGTCCACCCCCTCGAAGATCACCTCCCCCGCCGTCGGCCGTTCGAGCTGGAGGATGCACCTGCCCGTGGTGGTCTTGCCACAGCCGGACTCCCCGACGAGCCCCAGGGTCTCTCCCTTGCGGATGGAGAAGCTCACGCCGTCCACCGCCTTCACCGTCGCGGTCGCCTTCTGGACCAGCACGCCCTCCACGATGGGGAAATGCTTCTTCAGCCCCTTGACCTCGAGGAGAACGCCGTCCCCCTCCCCCTTCCAGGAAGCAGACGGCCTCGCCCGGGTGGAGAAGTCGGTGGCCATCAGGAGGCTCTCACCGAAAGACGGAGCAGCTCGTCCTTCTTCCAGCAGGCGGCGTAATGGGCGCCCTCGACGGATTCGAGCGGCGGGTACTCCGCGCCGCACCGCTCGACGGCGAACCGGCACCGCGGGATGAAGGCGCAGCCCGCCGCCAGCCGCGACAGATCGGGCGGCTGTCCCTCGATGGGGTCGAGGCGCTCCCGGCGCGGGCGGTCGAGGCGGGGGACCGATCGCAGAAGCCCCAGGGTGTAGGGATGCGAGGGGCGGGCGTAAATCTCGCGGGCGGGCCCCCGCTCGATGATCCGGCCCGCGTACATGACGTTCACCCGGTCCGCGTAGCGGGCCACCACCCCCAGGTTGTGGGTGATGATGATGAGGGCGACCCGCATCCGCCTGGAGAGGTTTTTCATCAGCTCGAGGATCTGGGCCTGGATCGTCACGTCCAGGGCGGTAGTGGGTTCGTCGGCGATGATCAGTTTGGGCTCGCAGCAGAGCGCCATCGCGATCATGACCCGCTGGCGCATCCCCCCGCTCAGGTGGTGCGGATATTGCCGGAGGCGCCGCTCGGGCTCGGAGATGCCCACCATGCGCAGGTACTCGACCGCCCGCTTCCCCGCCTCCGGCCGGCTGAGGCCCAGGTGAAGCTCCATCGTCTCGGTCAACTGCAGCCCGATGGTGAGGACGGGATTGAGGGAGGTCATGGGTTCCTGAAAGATCATCCCGATCTTGTGCCCGCGCACCTTCCGGATTTCGTCGTCGGACAACGAGAGGATGTCTTGGCCGTTGAACCGGATGGACCCCTGGACGATCCGGCCGGGGGGATTGGGAATGAGGCGGAGGATCGACAGGGCGCTCACGGACTTCCCGCAGCCGGACTCCCCCACGATCGCGACGGTTTCCCCCTCCTCCACGTCGTAGGAGATGCCGTCGACGGCCTTCACCACCCCAGCGGAGGTGAAGAAATGGGTGCACAGGTTCTCGATCCGGAGAAGCTGAACCATCCAGGCACTCCATTCCCGACAGGGAGACTATCCCCCCGAAAATCAGAGGGTTGGGCGGCTTTTCTGCCATGACTCGCAAGAAGGCTATAGGAAAAACGTTAGCGGCTGTTGGCTTTTATGTCAACGGGGCGATTTTTGGGCCACGGGCAGGGCGAAATTCGCTCTCCGGGGGGCCAAGGTCCCGCCTAAGTTTTGGAACAGCTCTTTTCCCCAGAAACCCGCCGCGCGCGGAAAGGTTCATGCGCCCAGGGCCGATCCTTCTCCAGCCGGGCGGCCCGTCTCTTCCTCCAAGACGAAAAGCGCGTCCGCCGCCAGGCACCCTCCGCCCTCGGGCAGAACGAAAAAGGGGTTGATGTCCGCCTCACGGAGGCGCCCCCCGAGCGCCGCCGCAAGCATTCCCAGCCGGACGATGGCCTCCGCTAGGGCCGCCCGGTCGAGCGGCCCCCTCTCCCGGAAGGGCCCCAACAGGCGAGAGGCACGGAGCTCGCCGATCATGGCCTCCGCGTCCTCCCGGGCGAGCGGAGCGAGGCGCGCGCTCACCTCGCCGAGCGCCTCCGCCGCCACTCCGCCGAGGCCCACCGTTACGACGGGACCGAACTGGGCGTCCCGCACCACCCCGAGCAGGAATTCCGCTCCGTCCACCACCCATTTCTCCACCAGAAAGCCTTCCACGCGAGGAGGGCCGGGGAGCCGCCACAGCCGCTCCGACAGTGCCGTGTGCGCCGCGCGGAGGGCGGCCTCATCCGCCAGCCGGGGAGAGACGAGGCCCGCTTCCGTCTTGTGGGGCACGTCCGGAGAGGACACCTTGAGGACCATCGGATAGCCCAGCTCCCGCGCCGCCCGGGCCGCTTCTTCCACGTCCCGGCACAGGCGGCGGGGCACCGCCCGAAGACCAAAGGCCTCCGCCAGGGCGAGGCCCTCTCCCTCGCTGAGCGTCCCCCCCTTCCGGAGGAGCGCCGCCGCCCCCTCGGGAACCAGCGCAGGCTGCGGCGCGAGGGACCCCCGGCGGCGGGCGGGATGCTCCGCATAGCCGGCCAGGTGGACCGCCGCCTGGGCGCAGCCCTCGGCCGTGTGGAAGGAGGCGACCCCCGCCCCCGCCAGGAGGCGGTGGGCTTCTTCCGCATAGGGATTGAAGTAGGCCAGCAGGGGCATCCCCCCCCCGCCCCAGCCCTCCGCCTTGGCCCGGAGGATAGGAACCACCCCGATCTGGGGGCGGAACTGGGCGCTCGAGCCCACGACGGGGATCACCATGTCGAAGGGCCCCTCCTCCAGGGCCGCCCGCAGGATTCCGCCGAACGCCTGGATCCCCGCGATGGTGGTGTCGACCGGATTGGCTGCCGGGGCGTCGTCGGGCAACACCTCCCGCATGCGCGCCACCAGCCGCTCTCCCGGCGGAGGAACCTCCAGCCCGAGGGCGCCGCAGGCGTCCGCCATGAGGGCCCCCCCTCCCCCCGTCGTGGAGACAATCCCCACCCGCCGGCCCCGGGGCAGCGGCGTCACGGCGAACATGTGGGCCACCTCGAAGAGGGCCTCCAGCCCGCCCACCCGGGTCACCCCCCCTTGGCGGAAGGCCGCGTCGTAGGCCATGTCCTCGCCCACGAGCGCCCCGGTGTGGCTCACCGCGGCGGCGCGCCCCGCCTCGGCGCGCCCCACCTTCAGGACGACGATGGGCTTCCCCGCCGCCAGGGCCCTCCCGGCCGCCCGCAGGAACTTCGAGCCGTCCCGCAGCCCCTCCAGGTAGAGCGCGATGGCGCGCGTGCGCGGATCCCCGGCCAGGAAGTCCACATAGTCCGCCACCTCCAGGTCCATCTCGTTCCCGCAGGAGATCATGTAGCTGAAGCCGATCCCCCGCTGGGTGGCGCGGGAGAGCAGCGCGCCCCCGATGCTCCCGCTCTGGCACACCACCCCCACGGCGCCCGGCAGGGCGCGCTCGATCTCTAAGGCGATGATGCCCGCCATGTGGAGCCGCTCGTGGAAGTTGTGGTAGCCGGCCGCGTTCGGCCCGCAGACGCGCATCCCCGCGGCCCGGGCGCGGGCGGCGACCTCGCGCTCAAGGCGGGCCCCCTCCTCGCCGGACTCGGAGAAACCCGCCGTGTAAATGATGGCGGCGGGCACTCCCCGGGCCGCGCACTCCTCCACCACGCCCAAAACCTGTTTTCTCCCGACGGCGATGAAGACGGTCTCGGGCGTCTCGGGGAGATCGCGCAGGGAGGGCCAGCAGCGGACTCCCGCCACTTCCTCGTACTTGGGGTTCACGGGATAGACCCGCCCCCTGTAGCCGTGGCGCAGGAGGTTCTTGAGGACGCGGCCGTTGAAGCGCTCGAGGTCCGCCGAGGCCCCCACCACGGCCACGGAGGCCGGGCTCAGGAGGCTGCGCAGGGCCGCGCGGGTGGCCGCGGGATCGGGGAGGCTCATTCCGGCCGGGGCGGGCGCTGGCTGAACGAGCGCTCGTAAATCAGGTCGGCCATGCGGTTGCGGAGCACCTGCACCGTTCCGCCCGCGATGGACCAGCCCCGGATCTTGCGGTAGAGGAACTCGAGCGGCATCTCGGTCGAGTAGCCGTACCCCCCGTGGAGCTGGATCGCGTCGTCCGCCACCTGGCGCGCCATCTCGTTGCAGTAGAGCTTGGCGGCGGTGGTCTCGATGGCCGTGGGGAGCCCCGCCCGCGCGTTCGCGAGGGCCCGGTAGAGGAGGAGCCGGGCCGCCTCCAGCTTCACCCTCATGTCCGCCACCATCCACTGCACCCCCTGGAACTCGCACAGCGGGCGGCCGAACTGGCGGCGCGCCTTGGTGTGCTCGACGGTCATGTCGTAGGCCGCCTGGGCGAGGGCGAGGCAGCGGGTGGCGTTGCCCAGGCGCTCGACGTTGAAGATGGGCATCAGGACGCGGAAGCCGTCGCTGTCGATAAGAACGTTCTCCCGGGGCACCCGGGCGCCCTCGAAGTGGAGGGCGCAGTGGGCCTCCCCGCTCATGAAGCGCTCGGTCTTCCCCTTGGTGAAGCCGGGCGCCCCCGTCTCCACCACCACGGCGCCGCAGTCGCGCGTGCGCGGCCCGAAGCGGACGAAGACCACGAAGAGGTCCGCGTGCGGGGCGTTCGAGCTGAAGCACTTCTGCCCGTTCAGGACGGCGCTCCCGCCGTCGTACTTGGCGGTGGTCTTGAGGTCGGTCGCGGCCGAGCCGGCGCCGGGCTCCGTCATGGCGATGGAGATGATCTTCTCTCCCCCGCACAGGCCGGGGAGAAAGCGCGCCCGCTGCTCCTCCGTCCCCAGCTCGTCGATCACCCGGATGGGGCCCATGTTTCCCATCTGCACCACGTCCCCGCTGTGGGGGCAAACTTGGGCGACGGCCTCCATCACGACGCAGGCCTCGAAGATCGAGCGGCCCCCGCCCTGGGGCTCGCGCACGGTCATGCCCATCATCCCGTGCCCGGCGAGCACCTTCATGGAGCGGCGGGGGTATTCGCCCGTCTGGGCGTAGGTGTAGGCGTCCCGGGCGAACTCGCGCTGGGCGAGCTCGCGGGCGGTCTGCTGGAGGAGGCGGTCCTCTTCGCCGAGCTGGAAGTCCACGGGTCCCCCGCGCCGGCCGTGCGGACAACGCTGCGCGTCGGAAGCGATGATCCCTCTATCTTATTCCGCCCGCGGGAGCGGGTCCACACCCTAGCCCAGGCATCACCTTCCCATCGCCGCGCCGGATAAGATGAGTTTTTCTTAATATATGTATTTGTACTATCCGGAGCGTAAACGATTCGCGCAACTCCCCCGCTCGTTCTGGCAGCGCCTCCTCCCAAAGAGCTCGTGACGAGGGAATCCGGGCCTATCCAAGGGGATTTCGGGACCGGAAAAGGAGGAAAGCGAAAAAAGACCTCTACGGAATCGCGGCGCTTGCCGATAGGCAGGTCAGGAGAGAAAGCCGACGCGGCGGAGTCCGCGAAAGGCACGCCGCAAAAGGATGAGCGGCCATGAAACCTGAGCGATGCGGGCACATGACAAAACTCCTTCTGGGCACCCTTCTCCTCTCGGGCTGCGCAGCCGCTGCCAGCGCGCCCGCCAGGTTCATCCCCTCGCCGGACGGCCGCTATGACAATCACACCTATCTCGTCGATCCCTCCCGGATGGATATGGCCCGGGTGGCCGGCTCAATCGTCACCCTGGTGACCCGGACCACGTTCGCGGGACCGGGGGGCGAGATCATCGAAAAGAGCATTGAAGGGAGCGGTGTGGTGCTCGGCCGCTTCGTGCTGACCGCGGAGCACACCGTCGCCCAGCATACCCTCGAGATCCCGTCTCCTTTCGGCAGCGTTGAACTCCCGGTCTTGAAGAAGAACGAGGAAACGTTCCTCCGCTGGAGGAGCGTCGACCATCCCATGCGCGTCCTGCACAAGAACCAGGCCGACGACATCGCCCTCTTCGAGCTTCCGGCCGGGGTACAACCCCCCTCGTTTCCCCATCCCCTGGGGAATAGCGACGATCTCCAGGTGGGGAACTTCATCTACGTCGTCGGGAATCCCATGAACCTGGGGGTCAACGTCCGCGAGGGCATCGTGAGCGCCCTGCGGGCGCCCAGAGAGATCTCCCGCATCGGGGCCAAAGGGGAAAACGCCTTCATGGTGAGCAACGGCCTCCTTCCGGGCGACAGCGGAACCCCCGTCATCGGGATTCGGGACGGCCAGTTCGAACTCGTGGGCATCTCGCAAGGAACCATCCTCCAGAACAACCGCCTGGGCTGGGTGATTCGAATCAATGTCATCCGCGACTCCCTCCGATCCGCCCAGGCGCACCTCGATGAAAGGTGGGCGCCCCCTCCCCGGACCCTCCACGTCTCGGTCCGAGGAACCGTCGGGGCGGGTGAGGCGAGCTTCCTCGCTTGGCCGGCCCCGGGTTTCAAGGAAAGCCCCTTCGAACCGTGATGTATCTCCCCTCGGACCGATCCTCCTCCTGAAAGAGCGCCCGGGAAAGCGTCCGGCCCCGAAACACCCTCTCCGGCAACGTTCCTTCGCCTTCCCCCGCTCCGTGGGAAGGCGGTGGCCCGGGGGGGGCCGCCCGTGCGACAATCCGCGGATGCTCCGACGGGGCCCCGCAAGCAAGTGAGGCGCTGATGGGCGTGTTCCGGGTCGGCCTGATCGTCCCCTCCTCCAACACGACGATGGAGGTGGATTTCCACCGGACCCTGCCGGAGGGGGTGGAGACGGCCACCTCCCGGATGTACCTCGAGGACACCACGAAGGAGGGCGAAATCCGGATGATCGAGGACTCCCTCCCCGAGGCGGCCCGCGCCCTCCGCACGATGAAGCCCGGCCTCGCCGTCTTCGGCTGCACCTCGGGAGGCGCGCTCTTCGGGCGCCGGTACGACCAGCAGATCCAGAAGCGCATCGAGGAGGCCACCGGCGCCGAGGCGGTCACCATCCTCTCCGCCCTCTCCGAGGAGTTCGCCCGGCTCGGCGCGAGGCGGATCGTCGCCCTGACTCCCTACACCCCCGACCTGACCGAGGCCGTGCGCGCGAGCCTCGAAGAGGACGGCCTGGAGGTGCTCTTCATCAAGGGCATGGGCATCGTGGAGAACACGCGCATCGGGAGCCTGACGGGGGAGGAGATCCTGGCCTTCGCCCGGGAGTCCGTCCCGGCCTCCCTCCTGGCCAGGGCGGACTGCCTGTTCTTCTCCTGCACCAACCTCCCCGCCGTCCGGGCCCTTCCCCTCCTGCGGACGGCCTACGCCGGCCTGCCCATCACGACCAGCAACTACGCCGCCATCCAGGCCGTGCGGCGGCGCTACGAGGCGGCGGGCGCCCCCGCGGGCTCTGCCGAGCGCGCCTAGCCCCCGGAAGGACGGCCCGGTTGGAGATCTGGATCGACGCCGACGCCTGCCCCGGGGAGATCCGGGAGATCGTCTTCCGGGCCTCGGAGCGGCTCGGTCTCCCCGTCTGCCTCGTCGCCAACCGGGCGATCTCCCCGCCGCGCTCCCCTCTCATCCGCTCCGTCCAGGTGGGCCGCGATTTCAACGCCGCAGATCAGCACATCGCCCAGTCCATGGGAGCGGGAGACATCGTCATCACGGGGGACGTCCCCCTGGCCGCGGCCGTGGCGGAAAGGGGGGGAGTCGCCATCAGCATTCGAGGCGAGGTCTTCGATGAGGAGAACGCGAAGGAGAAGCTCTCCTTGCGAGATTTCTACCAGGACCTTCGCAGCGGCGGGCTCATCCAAGGCGGCCCGGCGCCTTTCTCGCCCCTGGACCGCCACCGCTTCGCCGCCGCCCTGGACCGCGAGCTGACCAAGCGCCTCAAGGAACCCTAGGCGGAGGCGGCGCCCGCCCGCCGCCCCTGGCTGACAGCGCCCCATTCTTCTATAATCCCCTCATTCTGGTTGTGGAAGACAACGAACGCGCGAGGATGCGGCTGCTCGCTTGGACGTGTCCGGGGAGGGACGCCATGAAACGCTTCGTCCAGGTTCTGGCTGTTTCGCTGCTGGGATTGCTCGCCGGGGCCCAGGCGGCATCCGCGGCAAAGCCGGGGGGCACGCTCCGCCTCGGCATCGAGGGCAACGTGGACCACATGGACGGGACGGTGGCCCTCGGCATCCCCGCCAAGTTCTACCGCGACACCATGGGGGCGGGGCTCCTCGGCCTGGATGAGAACTACAAGGTCATCGGCGAGCTCGCCCACAAATGGGAGGTCTCGGAGGAGGGCCGGGTGATCACCTTCCACCTCCACAAGGGGGCCAAGTTCCACGACGGGACGGACATGGACGCCGAGGCCGTCAAGTGGAACATCGATCTGCTTACCGGCCGGCTCGACCCCGCCTGGCTCAAGGAGACGAAGAAGAAGAACCCGAAGGCCCGGCTGGGCTCCAGCTACACCGCCTACCTCATGCAGATCAAGAAGGTCGAGGTGGTGGACAAGCACACCGTCCGCTTCCACCAGTCCGACGTGGGCAAGGGGATGACGCTGGCCGCCCTCGCGGGCTACTGGAACCGCCCCGTCTGGGTCTCCCCCAAGGCCTACGACAAGGACATCCAGGCGTTCCGCCGGAACCCGGTCTACGGGGGCCCCTTCCGGCTCGTCGAGTACAAGCCGAACCAGCACGTCATCATGGAGCGCTTCAAGGACTACTTCCTCAAGGACCGGCCCTATCTGGACCGCATCGAAGTCTACGTCATGCCCGACGCCACCCAGCGCATGAACGCCCTGAAGGCCGGTGAGATCGACATGATCCTGAACGTCCCCAAGGGCATCGTGAAGACCCTGCAGCAGACCGAGGGCGTCAGCGTGGAGGCGGGAAAAACCGCCACCACCTTCGTGGCCACGATCAACAGCCAGCGGCCCGTGTGGAAGGACGTCCGCGTCCGGCGGGCGATCTCCTGCTATGCCATCAACCGCAAGCAGATCGTGGACACGGCGCTCCGGGGGCTCACCATCCCCTGGAACAGCCTCTCGGCCCCCGGGTCGGTGGACGCCATCGACCTCACCGCGGCGTGCCCCTATGACCCCGCGAGAGCCAAGCAGCTCCTCGCCGAGGCGGGCTATGGCCCCTCGAAGCCCTTCAAGTTCGAAATGGTGATCAACAACACCGACCCCACCTTCGTCGAGATCTCCCAGCTGCTGAAGAGCATGTACGCCCAGGTGGGGGCCGAGATGAGCATCAAGGTGGTGGACCGGGCGGCCTGGGTCAACCTCCTCGTCCGCAGGAAGGTGTTGGACATGACCTTGCAGGACACCCTGCCCGTCCTGGACATCAACTCCACCTCCCAGATCTGGCACACCCCCAGCCCCATCAACTACCTGGGTATGAACGACAAGAAGCTGGACAAGTGGCTGGAGGAGTGGCGCTCGACCCTGGACGAGAAGAAGCAGATCGCCCTCAGCCACCAGATGCAGCGCTACATGGTGGAGATGGGCTACTATCCGGCCTTCGCCGGCTCGCCCTTCTTCCAGGCCGTTCGGAGCTATGTGAAGGGGAACAAGAACCTGAACAAGCTCTTCTTCGACATGCGCGACGTCTGGCTGGACAAGTAGGGAAGCCCCCGCCGGGGCGGGCCGCGCGGCAACCGATCCGACCCGGCGGGGGAATCTCCCCCCCCTATCCCTAGAGCAGCAGCCGGTCATCGAAGGGCGAGCGCGTCAGGACCTCGTGTCCGTCCTCGGTGATCAGCACCGTCTCCTCGAGGCGGACCCCTCCTCCTCCGATCACGTCCGGCACCCAGATCAGGGGCTCCACCGCGAAGACCAACCCGGGCTCCAGGGGGATCTCCTCCGAGTCCGGGTCCGGCTCGCCGATGTAGGGCGGCTCGTTGGGGGAGGTCCCCAGGGCGTGGCCGATGCTCAGCGCGAACCAGTTCTTCTTCAGTCCGTACTTCTCCCCCGTCTTCCAGATCTCGTCGGCGACCTGCTTGTTCGTGAAGCCCGGCCGCATTCGCTGGAGGCCCATATCGAGGGACTCGTGCACGGCGGTGTAGATCTCCCGCTGCCGCCTCGACGGCGTGCCGCAGATCGTCGTCCGGGCCACGTCGCCGAAGTAGCCGTTCCACTGGGCGCCGATGTCGATGAAGACGATGTCGCCGCTGCGGATGATCTTGTCGGTGGCGAAGCGGAAGGGGGGGGACATGTGCTCGCCCGAGGCGACGAAGGGCGAGACCAGGTGGGCCATCTCCCCGGCGTAGTGGTGGAGGGTCTTCATGGCCTCGGCGGCGACCTCGCACTCGCGCCGGCCGGCCTTCACGTTCTCCGTCGCGGTCTGGTAGACCGCGTCCGCGATGGCGCAGGCCTCGCGGATCATGTAGACCTCCTCGGGCAGCTTGTGGCGGCGGACCCGGTGCATGAAGAGGTTCCCGTCCACGAGCTCGAAGCCCGGGAGGAGGCGGCTGTAGGACTTGTACTGGGTGAAGGTCATCACGTCGATGGCCAGCTTGCCCCCCGCCACCCCCAGGTCCTTGAGCAGGGGGCGGAGGAGCTGGGTCACCAGCTTGTCGGTGAGGAGCTGCTCCTCGAGCTTGGGGAGGGCGTGAAACCCGTCGATCCAGGGCATGTCCCGGGTGATGCGGGCGATCTCCCCGCCGTTGACGAAGATGTGGGGCCGGCCCTTCTGGGTCAGGAGGATGCCGGAGCGGACGGCCTCCTGGTGGGCGAGGAAGGAGGCCCGCATGCTGCTCAAGTAGCGGCTGTTCTCCACCTTCCAGGCGAACACCGCGTCGACCCCTTCCTTCCTCATCGCCTCCTGGGCTTTCTCCACCCGCCTGCGGCGCAACGCGTCCAGGTCGCAGCGCTGCTCGTAATCCACCATGAACTGCCCACGCGCGAAGCCCGGCATCGCCACCCTCCTCTTCTCGGACTGCGGGACTTGCCCGGACTGCGGGCCCGGCGAAAGGCTCCCCCGGGGGGCTCCCGGCACGACCCTCCTCCGGAGATTTTCTCGGGGAAGCCAAAGGCCTATACTGCCCCGTGCGTTCGCCATCTTGCCGGCCAGCCTGGGCAATCCTGACCCCAGCGGCCGGGTGCGAATCCTGCGGAACCGAGACTATCCGGCTTGCCTGGAGCATTTCAAGGGGGAGGCACCATGTCCGGCCAGAAGAAGCACCGCTTCCTGCTCGTCCCAGCCTTCCGGCTGCCCGAGAACGGGCGCTTCGTCAAGTACGACCCCACCCTGCCGAAGGAGAAGCGGGTGAGGAACTACGCC
>MGDP01000209.1 GCA_001790955.1 Candidatus Tectomicrobia bacterium RIFCSPLOWO2_12_FULL_69_37 | reverse complement strand
GGCGGACCCCCGAGGGCGACCTCACCCGCAAGATCATGGCCAGGCACAAGAAGGGCTGAGAGACAGTCGCCATTCCAATCCGTAGGGGCGACCGGCCGGTCGCCCCTACATATCAAGGTTTCCCCGCCCGTCCCGGACGCTCCGGGGCGGGCGGTTTTGCGGGGGGAAGATATTCTTGACTTCGCAAACGCTTAAATGTACATTTGAGCGTACGGATGTGGTTTTTATCCGCTCCGCCTGGATGATGCTTGTTGCTCTCCGAGGGTTCGGTGAATGGACGCTACAGGGTAGAGCTGGCCGAGAGTGCACGGCGCGATCTCAAGAAGGTTTCTCCGCAGGTCAAAGAGGAAATCCTGGCCGCCATTGAAGAGTTGGCGGACGGGCCCAGGCCGGTTGGATGCCGGAAGGTGAGGGGGGCTGACGCCTACAGGATTCGAGTCGGTGCCTACCGGGTGATCTACCAGGTTTTTGATGTGCGCTTGGTGGTGATGGTCGTCCGCGTAGGTCATCGCCGGGAAGTGTACCGGGGGTTCGGATGAAAAAGACGGTTTACACCACGGTCGAGGCGCGGAACGCGTTTTCCGAGGTCATCAACTCGGCCGCCTACGGGAAGGATAGGATCGCCCTCACCCGGCGGGGGAAGGCCATCGCTTATGTCGTCCCGCCGGATGACGTGGAGGCCCTGGAGGCCATCGAGGACCGGATCGACGCCGAGGCGGCGCGGAAGGTCATTCGGAGGATCGATCAGGGCAAGGAGAAGACCTATTCCCTGGAGGAAGTGGCCAAGGAGCTCGGGGTGAAGCTCCCCGTCCGCAGGAAGCGCAAGACGGCGTAACGTGGGCTAAGTCGAACCGCCCGTCCCGGACGCCCCGGGGCGGGCGGTTTTTTTATCCGCGTCCCTCCAGGCGCTTGATCCAGCCGAGGAGCTTCTCCTCCACCCGCCGGCCCCTCGGGGTCTCCAGGAAGAGCAGGAAGGCCCCCAGCAGGAGGGGGGCCAGGGGGACGGCCAGCCACCTGAGCCAGAGGGCGGCGGACATGGCCTCGGGGGAGAGGGGGAGGCCGAGGAGGCTGCCCCCCAGGAAGCTCAGCCGGAGGGAGAAGGGCCCCGGCCCGGGCGGGGCAGGCGGGTGCCCCAGGCTCCAGAGGAGGAGGAGGCCCCCCAGGGCGGCGAAGGCGGCGCCCGCCCAGGGGCGCCAGGTGGTCTTGGGCATGGGGAATGTCTCGATGAATTGGGTAGGGGCGGCCCCCTGTGGCCGCCCTCCGCGGGGCAGGCGTCGAATTTGGGGTCCCCGCGCGGCGCACCGTGCGGGGCGGGGGGGCCTGCCCCTACGTTTCCTGCGTCACCCCGCGATGTCTTCGCCGCCGTCCACGCGGATGACGTTGCCCGTCATCCACTTCGTCCCGGCGCGGGAGAAGCAGGCGATGGCGTCGGCCACCATCTCGGGGGTGGTGAGGCGCCGGTGGGGGTTCATGCGCTCCGCCAGCTCGATCATCTGCTCGTTGCCCGGGATCTTGCGCAGCGCGGGGGTGTCGGTCACCCCGGCCTGGACGCTGTTCGCGGCGATGCCCCGGGAGGCGAGCTCGAAGGCGAGCTGGCGGATGTGGCTCTCGAGCGCCGCCTTGGCGGCCGAGACCGCCCCGTAGGTGGGCCACACCCGGTGGCCGCCCGAGCTCGTCATGGCGTAGATGCGCCCGCCCTCGGCCATCAAGCCCTCGCGCACGAGGTCCTGGGCCCAGTAGACGAGGCTGTGGGCCATCACGTCGAGCGTCATCTCCAGTTGCTTGGAGGTGAGGGCGGCGGAGGGATCCCCGGCGATGTAGGGCTTCAGCGTCCCGAAGGCCAGGCTGTGGAGGAGCACCCGCACCGCCCCCGGGGCCTGGGCGCCGAGGCGCTCCTTCATCTGGGCGAGCACCTGGGCGCGCTCCTCGTGGCCGGCGGCGTTGGTGTTGAAGAAGAGCGCCTCCCCGCCCGCCTTCCGGACCTCCGCCTGGACGCGCTCGGCGTTGGGGATGGTGGCCTTGCGGTCGAGGTGGACGCCGAAGACGCTCATGCCCTCGCGGGCGAGGCGGGCGGCCGTGGCGCCGCCGAAGCCGCTGCTCGCTCCGAGGATGAGCGCCCATTTGCCCTTCAGGTCCGAATCCGTCACGCGGAGCTCTCCTTCAGATGATCGAAAGCGGAATCAAGCGTCCGGCGCGTCGGCCCTCACCCGTACTCCGGGGCCTGGGGCGCCACGTTGATCTCGGTGGTGAGGGCGCGCGGGCCCTGCCCGGCAAGGAAGACGACGGCCCGGGCGATGTCCTCGGGGAGCATCCAGGTGCCGGGCTTGCCGGAGCGGCCCCGCTTGCGGGCGGCGGGCTTGTCGATCACCCCGACGGGGTTGACGATGGCCACCTTGACGCCCCGGCCGCGCACCTCCTCGGCGAGGGAGAGGGTGAGCCCCCGCAGGCCGTGCTTGGCGGTGCAGTAGGCCACCGCGTTCGCCGAGGGGTTCACGGCACCGCCCGAGCCGATGTTGACGATGACGCCCGATCGGCGGGGCAGCATGTCGGCCAGTGCCTCCCGGCAGCAGTAGCAGGCGGCGTGGAGGTTCTGGGCCATCACGAGTTGCCAGCCCTCGGGCTCGAGCTCGGCGAAGGGCCCCATGACGAGCCCTCCGACGTTGTTCACCAGGATGTCCACCGGGCCGAAGGCGGCCCGGGCCTCCTGGAAGAGGCGCCGGACGTCCCCGGGGTCCGTCACGTCGGCCTGGACGGGGAGGGCCGCCCCGCCCCCGGCGCGGATCTCGGCGGCGAGCCCCTCGATGGACTCGCGCGTCCGCCCCCCGAAGGCCACCTTGCACCCTTCCTCCGCGAGGGCCAGGGCGCAGGCCCGGCCCACCCCCGCGCCCCCGCCCTGGATGAGGGCCACCTTTCCGGTCAGCTCCATGCGCTGTCCCTCGTCACGAGTGGCCCCCTGGCGTGCCGCAGCGTGCGGGCGTTCCGTGGAACGGGCGAAAGAGGGCCCATCCTACCACAGGAGGCGGGCCGGGACGGGGAGGCGGGGCCCGGGGAGAGGGGGCGCCGGGCCCAGGGCGGCGGCGGGAGCGCGGGGCCGCCTCACCATGAAGCCCATGGGCTCGAGCAGCACCCTCCGGCCCGGCTCGGGGCGGAGGCGGATCGCGGTGCCGTCGCCCGAGAGGGCGGTCCAGTGCCTGAGCCCCTGGGGGGGCTCGAGGAAGCGCACGTAGATCTTCCAGTTCCCGGCGTAGGGGCCCGTCACGAGGCCGTCGGTGCAGCAGAGGTTCCACATGTGCCAGGCGGTGAAGGAGGCGCCGCGCGGGCCGGCCTGGTAGCGGTCGCGCTGGCCCTCGGGGTCGTCCTGCACCAGCATGCGGGCGGTCTGAGAGTTCCCCTCCACCTCGATGCGGGTGACGGCCACCCCGCCGTCGGCGTCGTTGGGCTTGTCGTGGACGAGGAAGAGGGCGAGGCCCTCCTTGGCGCGGACGAAGAAGAGGTGGGAGGCGTCCTCCCGCAGGACGGGCTGCCTGCCGTTGTAGGACCAGCTGGCCACCTCGTTGTAGGCGTAGAACTGCCCGGCCGTCCGCTCCGCCGCGAGGACGGCGCCGAGGTGGCCCAGCACGTTCCGGCTGAAGTCGCCCGCGCCGGGCTTCGACTCCTGGGAGACCCGGACGCGGGCGGCCTGGGCCTCGGAGGCGGCCAGGGCGCCGGCCAGGATGCAGAGGAGGAGCCAACCGGTGCGCCGCGCCATGCCCATCCCAGAAAAGCCCCGGCGGGGGCGGAGAAGAGGGGGGCGATTCTAGCACAGCCGGAGGGCGGACGGAGGGGGACTCGATTCCCCCCCCGGTATCGTGCTAGAGTGACGGGCTGGTCGTTCGGAGGGGAGTGAGCCCCAAGCTATTTTATTGATTTTAAATGATTCTTGAACTCAGCGGGACCTCTTGCGGTGGGGGAGGGGTTTTGGGAGCCAGGTTTCGGGCCGGCGGAGATCCCGCCGGAGAAGCGGATCGGTTGTCACTCAGCCGGCAACCATAGGGAGACGACATCACATGCAAAAGCGGCTCGGAATCATCGGTTTGCTCGCCTTCGGCCTCTTCCTGAACGGATGCGCCATCACCACCTGGCAGAAGGGGGGCGCCACCCACGCCCAGAGCGTCAAGGACGTGGACGAGTGCGCCGGGAAGGCCCAGCTCCCGGTCATCGTGGGCAATCCCCCGGTCGCGGGCCACGTCATCCCTTACTCCTATGAGCAGGAGAAGGTCTTCATGAAGTGCGTGTCGGACAAGGGCTATAAGGCCGGCAAGTAGTCCCGCGGCCCCGGACGGGATTTTTTCCGAACAGAAAAAGGGCCCGGGGAGGGGAATCCCCCCCCCGGGCCCTTCGTCTACATGCCGCCGTCCCGGCCCCCCTCGGCGTCGCCGAGCCCGATGTCCATGTTCATGTCCATCTCGGTCAGGCGCACTTGCTGGGAGAAGCCGGCCGGGGGCTGGACCCCCTCCTGAACCTGTGTCGACACGAGGGTGAAGGGAAAGACGATGGAGGCGCTCTGGTTCCCCGCCCGGTCCTCCACCCGGACCTCGACGGTGGCGTGGATGGGCAGCTCACCCAGGTTCAATCCCCCTCTCGGCCGGGCCCACATCTGGATGTAGCCGTTGGCCGCGCGCCCCTGGCCCTCGGGGAGGTAGACGAAATTGCCCACGTAGGTGGCCCCGAAGCGGGTGAAGGTGAGCCACACCTTGTCGAGGTCGCCGTCCGGGTCGGCTGCCCGGACGTAGATGCGCCACAGCTGGCTGTAGCCGATCTCCGGCTGGGCCCAGGCGGCCTCGAGGCGCGGCCGGTGCCGCTCGCCGACGGGGCCCTCCTGGGGACGGTAGAACCCGGCGCACCCGCCGAGCACGGCCAGGCAGGCCAGGACGACTGCGCGACGAAACCAGGGCACCGGGTGACCTCCTCCTCGGCGGCAGGGCGGTTGTGCTGCTCCTCTCTACATATATAAGACACGCCAGAGGGGGGAAGCGTTTCCCGTTTCCTGGGCGCCCCCCAGATGATTTTATTGCTTTCATTTTCGGGGACGAATGGGAGGTTCTGCGGGCAGGTCTCGTAGGGGCGACCGGCCGGCCTTCGCCGGCCGAAAACCGGCTTCGGCCCGCTGAAGGCCGGCCGCCCCTACGTATCTTCTCATAGTCCCATCCGGCCCCATTGCCCATCCCCGGCCCCTGGGATAGAAAGGGATGGAATCTGGAAGACGGCGCCACCCGGAGGAGAGAGGCATGAATCCCCAGCCCGGCGGCCCCTCGCGCGAGGAGGTCTCGGCCGCCGCCGCCAAGAGGACCTTCGAGGAGCACCGGGCCGAGGGCCCCGGGACCGTGACCTGCGCCGTCATCACCGTGAGCGACACCCGCACCGAGGCGACCGACACGAGCGGGCGGCTCATCCAGAACCTGCTCGCGGACGGCGGCCACCGCGTCGCCTTCTACCGCATCGTCAAGGACGAGCCCGATCAGATCCGCGCCGCCATCGAGGCCGCCTGCGCGGAGCGGGGCGTCCAGGTCGTCATCACCAACGGCGGCACTGGGATCACCGCGCGCGACACCACCTACGACGTCGTGGCCTCCATGATCGAGAAGGAGATGCCGGGCTTCGGCGAGCTCTTCCGCTTCGTGAGCTACCAGGACATCGGCACCGCCGCCATGCTCACCCGGGCCACCGCCGGCACCTTCCGCGACTCGATCATCATGACGCTCCCCGGCTCGGGGAACGCCTGCCGCACCGGGATGGAGAAGATCATCCTCCCCGAGATCAGCCACATGGTGCGCGAGGTGCTGAAGAAGTAGGGGCGGGTTTCAAGCCCACCCCTGCGGATGAAATCGGGGCCTTTTGTAGGGGCGACCGGCCGGTCGCCCCAACGTATTTGGCCAGACGCCGTACGGTTCACCTCGCCAGCGCCAGCATTGCCAGCCCCGCCGCGATGAGGACCGCCCCGGCCAGCTTGCGCCTCCCGCCCTCCTCCTTGAGGACGAACACCCCGAGCGCCGCCCCCACCAGCACGCCCACCTCGCGCGCCGGCACCACGTAGCTCACCTTGCTCATCCGCATGGCGAAGAGGATGAGCAGGTAGGAGCCCATGGTGCACAGCCCCCCGCCGGCGATCCGGAGCCAGGCGCCGGGCTCCCCCGCCAGCGCCCGCACGCTTCTCCCGCGCCCGCCGGTCAGCGCCCAGGGGGCGAGGAAGAGGGCCGAGAGGAGGAACATGAAGTAGATGTAGGCCTCGGGGGCCACCCGCGCCACCCCCGCCTTGTCCACCACCGAGTAGACGGAGGTCGAGAGCCCCGTCGCCAGCGCCCAGCGGACGGCCCTGCGGCGGCCCTCGTGGGCGGGCGCCCCCGGCCCGGCCCCGGCATGGAAGGCGTGGGCGGCCGCGATTCCCGACACGATCAGCAGGATGCCGGCGCCCCCCGCGGGGGAGATCCGCTCGCCCAGGAAGATCCCGGCGAAGAGGGCCGTCAGGAGCGGGGCCGAGCCCCGGGCCAGGGGATAGACGATCGAGAGGTCCCCCGTCTCGTAGGCGCGCGTCAGGGTGAGGAAGTAGAAGGCGTGGATGACGCCGGTCGCGAGGATGAAGGGCGCCCCCGCCTGGAGGGAGTCCATGCCGGGGAAGCGGACGATGAACAGGGGGAGGTAGAGGACGAGGGACGCGGCGAGGGCGCTCCAGAGGGCGGCCAGCGGGTCGCCGCTGCCCTTCACCCAGAAGTTCCACCCGGCGTGGATGAAGCCCGAGACCACGACGAGGAACAGGGCCAGCGGCTCCAAGGCGGCCTCCGGGGGCGCGGCGTCCAGGTCGGAACGGGCTCAGGTTGACACACCTCGGGGGTTAAGACTAGGTTGCCCGGGCCTCCGCCGCCGAGCGCGGCGGCGCCCGCGGAACCCGGAAGAGGGGGCCTCCTTGGCGAACCGCATCCATGCCATCTACCCGGGCACCTTCGACCCGCCCACGAACGGCCACCTCGACATCGTGCGGCGCGGCCTGCGCCTGTTCGCGCGGGTGACGGTGGCCGTCTCGACCCACCCCTCCAAGGCGCCCCTGTTCAGCTTCGAGGAACGGCGCGCCTTCTTCCTGGAGGAGTTCCGGGGGGCGGCGGGGGTCGAGGTGGTGAGCTTCGAGCAGGAGCTCCTCGTGGGGTTCGCCCGCCGCATCGGCGCCCAGGCCATCATCCGGGGGCTGCGGGCGGTGAGCGACTTCGACTACGAGTTCCAGATGACCCTGATGAACCGCCGCCTGGACGACGAGCTGGAGACCATCTTCCTCATGCCCAGCGAGCAGTACAGCTTCATCAGCTCGAGCCTCGTCAAGGAGGTGGCCTCGCTGGGCGGGGACATCAGCCGCCTCGCTCCGCCCTCCGTCTGCAAGGCCCTGGCCGGGCGCCTCAAAGCCTAGCCTTCTCTCTGCTCCTGGAGCACCCCGATGCGACTCGCCACCCGGATGAGCAAGCTGCCCCCCAGCCCCACCCTCGCCATGAACGCGAAGGCCGCCGAGCTGCGCGCCCAGGGGAAGGACGTCATCTCCTTCGCCGCCGGGGAGCCCGACTTCGACACCCCGGACCACATCAAGGAGGCCGCGGTCAAGGCCCTGAAGGAGGGCAAGACCAAGTACACCGAGGTGCGGGGCATCCTGCCGCTGCGGGAGGCCATCTGCGACTGGGCGGCCGAGCACAAGGGCCTGCGCTACGACCCGAAGAAGCAGGTGGTCGTCACCGTGGGGGGCAAGCAGTCGGTCTTCGACCTCCTCCACGTCCTGCTGGAGGGGGGGGACGAGATCGTCATCCCCGCCCCCATCTGGGTGGCCTACGAGCCCGTGGCCGTCCTCGCGGGGGCCAAGGTGGTCCTCGTCCAGACGAGCGAGGAGAACGGCTTCAAGTTCACCCCCGAGGAGCTCAAGGCGGCCATCACCCCGCGCACCAGGCTCGTGGTGCTCAACAGCCCCTGCAACCCCACGGGCTGCGTCTACAGCCGGAAGGAGCTGGAGCGGATCGCCGAGATCGTCCTCGCCTCGGGCGCCATGGTGCTCACGGACGAGATCTACGGGAAGATCCTCTACGACGGGGAGGAGCACGTCTCCATCGCCTCCCTCTCCCCGGAGATGAAGGAGCGCACCCTCGTCCTGGACGGCTTCTCCAAGACCTACGCCATGACGGGCTGGCGGCTGGGCTACACCCTGGGCCCCGCCCCGATCATCGAGGCGATGGACACCCTCCAGAGCCAGAGCACGAGCAACGCCGTCACCTTCGCCCAGTGGGCGGGCATCGCCGCCCTGCGCGGGCCCCACGATTACCTCAAGGGCTGGGTGGCCGAGTACGACCGGCGCCGCCGCTTCATCGCCGCCGGCCTGAACGCCATCCCGGGCCTCTCGGCCGTCATGCCCAAGGGCGCCTTCTACATCTTCCCCCGGGTGAGCGGCCTCTTCGGCCGCAAGGGGCCCAACGGGACGATCCGGGACTCGAACGGCGTGGCCCTCTACTTCCTCGAGCACGCCGAGTGCGCCGGGGTGCCCGGGAGCGCCTTCGGGGACGACGGCTTCATCCGCCTCTCCTACGCCACCTCGTTCGAGAACGTCCAGAAGGGCGTCGAGCGCATCCGCGCCGCGGTGGGCCAGCTCGGCTGATGCTCGCCTACCGCCTGGGCCGCGCCCTCCAGCTCCTGGCGATGGCGGACTGCGGCCTGGCCCTGCTCATCGGGTTCTCCGCGCCCTCGGCCTACGGGATCCAGCTCCTCGTCCTCGCCTCCGCCGCCCTGCTCTTCGGGGCCGGGAGGCTGCTCCAGAAGCGCGGCGAGGACTCCCATCGGGAGTCCACCCCGCGGGAGTCCACCCTGCGCGGGCCCTCGGGCCGATGAGCGGCCCGTCCCCCCGGGCCGCCCTCGCCGCGTGGTGGGACCGCCGCTGCGCGGCCTACCTCCGGGAGAGCGCCGGGCCCGTGGAGGGCGAGGTGCGGGGCCAGCTCAGCCGCCTCCTCTTCCCCCCCGGGGCCGAGCCCACCCTGCCCGAGGAGAGCCTCCCCCTCGCCTTCGCCCACCTGCGGCTCCTCGCCGGGGAGGAGCTGGGCCTGGTCCTCCGGCGCCTGGAGGGCCTCGCCCGCCTCTTCGGCTCCCCCGGGGCGCGGCTGCGGATCGGGACCCTCTACCTCCTCCTGACGGCCCTCACCTCGGCGCCGGGGCGGCTCTCCTCCCTCGCCCGGGCCCAGACCGCCTTCTTCAGCCTCCTCCTGCGGCGGCTGGCCGGCCTCCTGGACCAAGGAGTGGGGGAGGACGCCATCCGCGGCGAGCTCACGGACGCCTGGGGCATCCAGGCCGAGGAGGCGGTGCGCCTCTCGCTGGACGGCGCGCGCGCCCTCTGGCGGCGCCTCCAGGACCCCCAGCTCGGCCTCCGGCCCCTGCCCTTCGCCCTGGAGGAGTGGCTGGCGGCGAACGGCCTCTCCGAGGCCGCCGCCTCGGCCCGGCGCCTCTTCGCGGCGGCGGGGGAGCATCCCCACCTCGCGCCCTTCGTCGAGCGGCTGGCCGCGGCCGAGGCCGTCCGAGGGGCGGTGGACCAGGGGAGCGACCCCGGCCGGCTCCGCGCCCTGGCCGAGGGCCACGCCGCGATTCTCGACAGCCTGCGGAGCGCCGCCGAGAGCCTCATCCCCTGGGAGGCCGAGGGGCTCCGCCCCGCCGTCCCCCTCCTGAGCTCCCTCCTGGCCTGGTCGGGCCGCCTGAATCTCCTCGAAGGGGGTGAGACCCCCACCGCCCAGCCCGGCCGCGAGCGCCTGCCGGACTGGCTGCGGGAATTCCTGACTTCGGCGAGCTCAGCCGAGCCGGCCTCGGGCGCGCCGGAAGGGCAAGGCGTGCTCGCCGCCGGGCGCTTCACCGTGGGGAGCGGCACCTACCTGGTGGCGGGCCTGGACGCCAAGGCCCCCGCCGGGGCCGCCTCCGTGATTCTCTCCCTTCAGACAGTGGAGGGCATGGACCCCGCCCTCGTCCTGCGCTTCGGGAGCGGGGAGGAGCGGAGCTTCCCCTACCGCCTGGCCGAGGGCCGGGAGCTCCTCGCCGCTCTCCACCTGGCGGACCAGCCCGACGTGCGCCTCGACCTCATCGTGCGCGGGGAGGACGGCCTCTGGCGCTTCGGCGCCTCCTTCTACCTCGTCCCCCCGCCCGGGGACCGCGAGGCCTGGACGCGCGCCCTGCTCATGCACCTCCACGAGCGATACGGAGGGGAGGAGGATCGGATCAAGATCGAGATATTGAGGGGGGCGAAGAAGGAGGAGGGGGGGAGCTAAGCCCCCACCCTTGATATGGCCGCGGCGGAGAGGAGCCGGGTCGCGGCCATGATGAGGAAGACCCACGTCCAGCCGTCCGGGGAGGCGAGGGAGAGCCACCCGAAGAACCAGGCCTGGGCCGCCGCGTAGAAGTAGCCGTGGAAGGTCAGGAGCCCCGCCGCCGTCCCGGCGAGCCGCCGCCCGGCCAGGTCCACGGCCAGGGCGTGCACCGGGGCCATGCTGATCGCGAACCCCCCGGCGATGAGGAAGAGGGCGGCCAGGGGGGCGGAGTCCGCCGGGCTGAGCGCCACCCCGGCGATGGCCGAGGCGCTGAGGAGGGCCGCGAGGCGGATGACGGCCGAGCGGTTGCCCTTGAAGAGGCGGTCCGAGACCCAGCCTCCCGTCAGGGGCCCGAGCATGAGCCCGGCCGGGTAGGCGAAGGTCACGAGGGCCATCCGCTTGAGGTCGAAGCCCCCCGCCTGGGCGTAGTAGACGGGCACCCAGGAGACCAGGCCGTAGCGGGCGAGGGTGTCGAGGCCCCGCACGTGGCAGGCGATCTGGAGGCGCCAGTTCTTGAGCAGGTGGAGGTAGGCGCGCAGGCCCCGCTCGCTCCCCGCGGAGGCGTCCTCGGCGGCGCGGGAGACCCCCTCCGGCTCGGCGTACTCGGGCAGCCCCGCCTGGGAGGGCCGGTCGCGGACGGCGAGGTAGAAGAGCGCCCCCGCCAGGGCGAGGGCGAGGGGGGGCCAGCGCAGGGCCGCCCGCCAGCCCCAGATCGAGGCCACCCAGGGCGCCGTCATCCAGACGAGGAGGAGGGCCGTCCCCGCCGCGGCGTTGGCCGAGCCGATGGCCCGCCCGCGCTCCTGCCGGGGCCACCACTGGGCGATGAGGGCGAGGCCGGGGGCCCAGGTGGCGGCGTTCAGGAAGCCGGCCGCCGCCCAGGGGGCGAAGAGGCCGGAGGCCGTGCCGGCGAAGCTGGCGAGGACGTTGAAGAGGGCGGTCCCCAGGGCGCCGAGGAGGATGATCAGGCGGAAGCCCGCGCGCTCGGCCAGGCGCCCCCACACGAGTCCGCCCAGGGCGAAGCCCCAGAACATCCCCGCGTTGATCCAGCCCGTGTCGGCGCGGGTGACGCCCAGGTCCGCGATGACGGCGGGCTGGACCAGGCTGAAGTTGAAGCGGCCGAGGTAGTTGAAGGAGTAGAAGGCGAAGTAGGCGATGAGGACCCGCCACTTCCAGCGGTGGTAGGCGGGGGGCAGGTCCGCGTAGGGGAGCTGGCCCGCGCTCAAGCGGCGGCCCTCACGCCCGCACCCGCAGGATGGCGATGACCGAGAGGATGCGCGTCGCCGCCATGACGAGGAACACCCACATCCAGCCGTCCGGCACCGCCAGCGAGAGCCAGCCGAAGAACCACGCCTGAACCGCGCCGTAGATGTAGCCGTGGGCGTCCAGCACCCCGGCCGCCGTCCCCGCCAGCCGCCTCCCCGCCAGGTCCACCGCCAGCGCCTGGATGGGGGTCATGTTCACGAAGAATCCGCCCACGGAGAGGAGGATCACGGCGAGCGGGATGCTGTTGGCGGGGCTCAGGGCGATGCCCAGGGTGGCTGCCGCGCTGATGGCGGCGCTGATGACGATGACGGGGGCGCGGTTGCTCTTGAAGCAGCGGTCCGAGATGAGCCCCCCGGCGATGGGCCC